>JAQXHT010000034.1 GCA_029007415.1 bacterium | reverse complement strand
TTAGCTCCAGTATAACAAATGTCTTTGTAATTTACTAGGTATACATCATAAATTTTGATACCATTTTTTACTAAATTATATTTTCTATTCATTAATTCATATTCTAAAACGGTATCATCATGCTCAAATTTATCATTATTTAGACTAATTTGAATTACTTCTTTAGTGGTATACTTTTCACCTTGCTCTAATCTGCTACCTGCTAGACGAAAAGCATAAGTAAGATTCTTTACGGTTGTATAGTTTTCCATCGATTTATTGATTTCGACATTAACAATAATATCTCCTTCTTCTAGCAATAAATCTAGACGATAATCTTTTCTTTTATTACCACTATTTAACTCATTATCAATAATCTTATAATTAGATAAATCAATCCCAATTATATGACTGAATAACTCGAGATAAATGTTTCTTGTCCTTTCTTCTTTCATGAGATATTTCATAGTTGTATCTGATAAGATACTAATGAAATTGTTATTCATATTTGTCTCCTTCCATAAGATGATTATTTTTGCTTTTTCGAAAAAGTGACACCATCTTAACAGGTTCAAAACTAAATAGCAAATCGGGAATTTAGCATTTTCCCCTAGTAGATACCCCTCAATTTGTTAAATTCAGCTGGCAAAATGAAAAATTCAGGTCGAACAAGTACCTGAATTTGCAAAATTCACCCTAAAAAAGTAAAATTTTAATTTTTTTCAATTTTAAACAATTCTGCTGCTAATTCTTGATAATTAGAAACAAATTTGAATACCATTTCTTTTCTAATATCTTTTGGAACTTCATCTAAATCAGCCTTATTATCTTTAGGTAAATATACCTTTTTAACCCCTGCACGATAAGCTCCTAAAACTTTTTCTCTAACGCCACCGATTGGAAGTACTCTTCCTTGCAAAGTTATCTCCCCTGTCATTGCTATCTTTGAAGAAATTTTAATACCTGTAAAAGCACTTATTATTGAAGTAGTTAAAGCAATACCTGCTGATGGGCCTTCCTTACTAACTGCTCCTTCTGGTAAATGAATATGCGTATCATTAGTAAAAATCTTATCACCTACTAAGAACTTTTCATAATTAGCTTTAATATAACTAAGTGCAATCTGAGCAGACTCTATCATTACTTCTCCTAAGGAACCAGTTAATATTAATTCACCTTTTCCTTTATAATAAGTTGTTTCAACTTTTAAAACATCTCCACCGAAAGGTGTATAAGCAAGTCCATTAACTACTCCTACCTGCCTTAAATCTTTTTGAGAATAAAATGGATAAACTTTCTTTCCTAAATAAGACTCTAAAGAATCAACGGTAACTGTTACTAAAGCAGCATTATTATTAATTAACATATCTTTAACTATTTTTCGTAATATCTTTGATATCATTCGGTTAAGTTCCCTGACACCCGCTTCTTTAGTATAACTTCTAATTATTTCTAAAATTGCATCTTCACTAAACTCCACTTCAAAAGGAGTTAGACCAACTTCATCCATTAATTTAGGTATCAAATAGTTTAAAGCAATATCTTTCTTTTCATATTCCGTATAAGAAGGAATATGGATAACTTCTAATCTATCTTTAAGTTCTAACGGTATTTGTTCTTCATAATTAGCAGTAGCAATAAATAACACTTTCGATAAATCAAAATCTTCTTCAATATAATGATCAGAAAAGTGGGTATTTTGCTCCTTATCAAGAACTTCTAATAAACTACTAGCTGGGTCTCCCTTAACCCCTTTAGTCATTTTATCTATCTCATCTATAATAAAAACCGGATTAGAACTATGTGCTTTCTTCATTCCCTGAATAATCCTTCCAGGAAGTGCTCCAACATAAGTTCTTCGATGTCCGACAATTTCTGCTTCATCATTAATACCACCCACAGAGATAGTAGCAACATTTCTATTTAAGCTCTTAGCAATAGAATAAGCAAGAGAGGTTTTACCTACTCCTGGGGGACCTATTAAACATAGAATTGGACTTTTCTCCTTCTTAGAATTTTGTTTAACAGCAATATACTCTAAGATTCTTTCTTTTACATCACTCATTCCATAGTGATTATTATCTAAGACTACTTTTATTTTATTTAAATCTGTTACATCTTTAGTTTCTATTTCAAAAGGAAGCGATAACATCCACTCAATATAATCTTTCATCATTACTACTTCTGGAGAAATAGGAGCAGACGTTTCATACCTTTTAATTTCTTCTTTAATTCTTTCTTTAATCTTGTTATTAGCTTTTAAACTTTTTAAACGTTTCTTATAGTTTTCTATTTCACTATTCTTACTATTCTCTTCCCCTAGTTCCTCTTTAATTACTTTAAGTTTTGCTTCTAAGTAAAATTTCTTCTGACTATCAATTACTTCTTTTCTTACTTTTTCATCTATTTCATTTTCTATTCTAGCAAGAGCTATTTCTTCTTTTAATTGTTCTAATAAAGAGATAGCTCTTTTTATTGGATCTTCTTCATAAAGATACTTTTTCTTTAATTCAATAGAAAATGGTAATATTGCTGCTAACGAATCGGTTAAGTCAGCTAAACTTTCAATAAATGACAATTGGTGAAGCATAGCATTACTAGTACCTGATACTAAGTTACTATACTTCTCATAAGATCTTAATAACATATCTACGTATAAAGTATTTTTTTCTTTTGGTATTTCTCTAGTTTCAACGTCTTCTATATCAACATACCAAGCACCATTTTCAAACTCATAATTAGTAACTTTTACTCTACTATGACACTGAAAAACAGCTCTTGTTTTAGAATTAGGGACTAACAGTTTTAAGGTTAGGGTTGATAGGATTCCAAGTGAAGGAAATTCAATTACATTGTCAGTAGAAAAACCGTCTAAAGAGTGAATCATTAGTACTTGTTTTTCATTACTTTGTTCTACGATATTAATTAAACGTTCTACCTTTTCATCTTGTGTTTCAATTCTATATTCAAAATTAGGAAATAAGACTGTTTCATTAACAATCATAACTGGAATTCTACTCACTACCATCACCCACTTCTAATTATTTATTATAACTTATCCGTTTTTTTTTGAGAAGTCTTTTTTAAGTTTTTTTCGTAAATTTAGTTACAGTTCAGACTAATAAAGTAAGAAAGAAATTGTTTTTTTCAGAAAATGATAGTACAAAAAAACTTAGATTTTCAATTGATTGGCATAAAGTATTAAGTTTTTCTTTTATTTATGGCTTATTTTCAATCTATGTACTTTACTTATTAACATTATAAGAAATAAATATTGAAACTGTAATTTAGATTTTTAGAATGCTCCAAGGATAAGTTTAGTTCTATTTTGGGTAACACAGATTAAAACTTTATTTTAAAAAAAGCCATAATAATATGGAGTGTGTTGTTGTGTTATATTTTATTAAAATAGCGTTTTCTTATCTCTTACTAAAATCAAAGTCTTCTGATTTTCATAAATAGAAAATGTTTCTTCTTTTTGATACTCTATTGGTTTTAACACTATTTCTTTTTTAGCATTTACACTTTGTTCAATTACTTCTTGTGCTTTTTCTGTAAAATGTCTTTTATTATATTCTTGATTTAGAATGTCATCAACATTGTTTTTAGTTAAAGGTGTTGCTTTTTCAAATAAAATTCTATCACTAATGGCACTATAAGAAACATTACCTAAAGTATCATTTAACATAATCATATTATCTGCTGAAAAATTTAATGATAAATCAGCAGCTTTAGGATGCTTTAATACTTTTAAATAGTCATAATCCTCAATAAAATCTACAATATCTTCTAATTTCTCTTGCATACCTTGTTTTACAGTAGCAGGAAACTTATCATCATATCTTAATAACTCATAACGATTAATAGAAGTAATTGATGCTTTACTAACTTTTGTTTTTATCCTAAAAATTTCTTTTAAACGTTTAACTTTATATGACTCTATTTTAGTAGCAATAAACCATGGTTCATACTTATTTTTAGATGCATATTTATAAAGTACTAAATCAATATTATATTTTTCTCTATCATAATCTAAGCATGAATCTACCTCTTTTAAATGTTCTTGTATTTTTAGGCATTCATCTCTTAAACCAAACAGTATTTCTTTTACTGTATATTTATTATTATTCATATATTTCCCCCTGAAATTATCTTACTTTTTTATTAATACTAAAGTTTTTTGTTTTTCATATATCGAAAACTTTTCCAATACTGCCTTGTCTTTTCTTAAAAGAGTAATCTCTTTTTGTGCACTAGAACTTTCTTCAATTATTTTTTGTGCTTTATCACTAAAATCAGTAGCTTTATATTCCCAGTTTAAAATATCATAAATCATCTCTTCTGTTAGTTTACTTTTAAAGTCTTTACTAATAAACATAGTATCATTATAAGCATGATACGCAGCATACATTTCATCATTAGTAAGTGTTAGATGTGTTGGTGAACTATAAGCTGGGTATAAAGCAAAATTCTCATCACTTAATGCTTGTAAATAATCATACCCATATAAGAATTTAGCATAGCGATTAAATTCTTTTTTGTTTTTTATTTGTACATTATCTGTAAAAAAGGAACCTTTATGAAGATTATAATTACCTGTTCCATCATCAGCAATAATGGCATCACGAACTGTTATTGGTTCATGTAAAATTTTCTCTAACTTCATTCTAAAATTACTTTTAATTTCATCAGCATAAAGAACCAAATCATATTCTTTACCATTACGCATTGTTTCTACAGGAACTATAGATACTTTATATTGTTCTTTATCATAATCAATATATTCCTCCATTTCCTTTAAATACTTTTGAAGACGTAAGTACTCCCCCCTAAGACCAAATAAAATTTCTTTAGCAGTATAAGTTTCCTTTTCCATTCTTATTCACCTATTTTATCATTCATATTTTAATAACCAATCAATGACATTTATTTTAGTTATCCCATCATAATCAGCTTCCAAATCCATATCAAGTGTTAACAAATATTTAGGATAGTGATCACCTGTTCTTTGTAATGATTTAAGTTCACGTTCTAATACTTTCTCATCTCTAACTGTTAAAGCTACTTGATAATACTTCAATCCACTTCTGTTTTCTGCTACAAAGTCAACTTCTAAGTCATCTACTTTACCTACATATACTTTATATCCTCTTCTAAGTAATTCTAAATAAACTATATTTTCTAATATATGTCCCATATCACTATCTGCTTTTTTACCTAATAGATAACTTCTAAGTCCTTGGTCTACAACATAATACTTATAGTCTCTTACTAAAAGATTTTTACCCTTAACATCAAATCTTTCTGCTTTATATATTAAAAAGCTATCAATAAATGCCAAAATATAATTTTCTACTGTATGATTACTTGTTGACATTCCTTTACTTGTTAGAGTATCACTTATCTTCTTGGTTGATATTGGACTACCTATACTATCAAAAATAAATCTTAGGATACTTTCTAGTAACATTTTATCAGTTATATTATTTCTTGTTATAATATCTTTATACACTACAGTTGTAAATATTCCTTCTAGATACATATCTAAATCATTAGGACTATCCTTAATTATTAATATATTACCAGGCATCCCCCCATTACGCATATAATCTAGGAAATACTCATAGTTACTCTTAGTTTTATCAGTAAATGCACTCAAATATTCTTTAAATGATAATGGTAACATTTTAATTTCTACATATCTACCAGATAATAGTGTTGCTAATTCTCCTGATAGTAAATAAGCATTTGAACCAGTTATATAAACATCTACATTTTTCTTTATATATAAACTATCAACTGCTTTTTGAAATAATGGTACATTTTGGACTTCATCTATAAATACATAATATTGCTGTTTAGAATCTATTTTTTTATTTATATAATCATATAATTCTTTATAATCTTTAAAGTTGTAATCCACATCTTCAAGATTTATTTTTATTATTTGTTCATCACTTATACCCATTTCTTTTAAATAGTTAATAAAAAGATCAAATAAAGTAGACTTACCACATCTTCTTATTCCAGTAATTACTTTGATTAAGTCTTTATCCTTAAAATTTTTTAATTTTTCTAAATACTCTTTTCTTTCTATCATAGTTTTTCACCTCTAAACAAATTATATACAAAGCAAACATCAAAGTCAAGTTTTGGAAATATTTTTCCAAATGTTACTTATTTTGACAAGTTTTGGAAGTGTTATAAAGTGTATTTTTTAATTATCTTTTCTGCTACTTTTATACCATCTATAGCAGAAGAAGTAATTCCTCCTGCATAACCACTTCCTTCTCCACAAGGGTATATGCCTTTGATATTAGATTCTAATAAGTCATCTCTAATAATTCTAATTGGTGATGAAGTTCTTGTTTCTACTCCTGCTAGTAAAGGATTACTATCACTAAAACCTTTTATCTTTTTATTAAACTCTTCCATTGCTTCTTTTAGTGAATAAGAAACATATCCTGGTAAGATACTATTTAAATCAGCAAAAGTGTAATCACCCATAATAGCGAAATCCGTTTCTTTTTTAGTAATTTTTTTATTTACAAAGTCTTGATAATATTCTACCGGTATCTTTCCCTTACCTAATTTAAATGCTTTCTTTTCTAACTCTTCTTGATAAGTAACACCAGCAAATAAATCTTCTCCATAATCTTTTTTAGAAACAGTTACTATAATAGCACTATTAGCAGTATTACTATCTCTTAGATAATTACTCATCCCATTTACTACTAAATGATTATTAAGATTAGTAGCATTTAAAACATAACCTCCAGGACACATACAAAATGAGTAAACTCCTCGATGTTCCTTTGTTTGATAAGTTAATTTATATGGAGCTTTTTTTATTTTATTATGATACTGTTCTTTATCAATCATTTCTTGATAATGCATTACTCTAACTCCTACAGCAAATGGTTTAGATTCCATCTTTAACCCAACATTATCTAATAGATGAAAAGTATCTCTTGCACTATGACCTATCGCTAACACTAATACATCGCAAGGAATAATCTCTTTATCATTTATAGTAATACTTACTACCTTTTCATTTTTAATTTTAATATCAGTAAGTTTAGTATTAAATCTAAATTCTCCTCCCATCTTTATTATCTTTTCTCTAATAGCAGGAATTATTTCTCTTAACTTATCTGTTCCAAGATGAGGATGTTGCAGATATAAAATATCACTATTAGCACCATTTTCAATAAAGATATCAAAGACTTTCTTTCCTCGGTGTTCCTTATCTCTAATCATTGTTTTTAACTTACCATCAGAGAAAGTTCCTGCTCCTCCTTCACCAAAAGAAACATTACTTTCTTCATCTAAAATACCATTAGTAAAGAAATTAGTCACTTTTGCTACGCGCTTAGTCATCTCTTCCCCTCTATCAATTACTAGTGGTTTAAAACCTTTACTTGCTAAGATATAAGCAGCAAATAAACCAGCTGGTCCACTACCAACAATAACTGGACGATTAGAAAGTTTTATAGTACCAGAATTAGGTAGTTGATAATTTTCTTTTACTACTTTATTAAGTTTTAATTTCTTATTTTTTAATAACTTTTCTTCTACTTTAAGATCAAGTTCTACATCAATGCTATAGTGATAGTGTATCTCATCACGGCGTCTGGCATCAATTGATTTTTTATTAATACTCATAGTTTTTATGTCACTATCTTTAACTTTTAATAATTTTAGTACTTCTTCTTGATAATTATCATTATCTACTTTTAAATTAATTTCTACTCTAAGCATTATAATCCTCCATACTAGTTAATATTCCTGATAGAAAAGCAAAAGTCAAGTTATAACCACCACAGTCGCCATTAACATCTAATAATTCACCTGTTATATAAAGATTCTTAACAAGAAGGGATTCCATTGTTAAAGGATTTATTTCTTCTAAACTTACACCACCACTACATACTTGAGCAAAGTCAAAACCTTTATAGGAAGTAACTGCAAAAGGCATTTCTTTTAACATATTAGTTAGTTCTTTTTTCTTTAAAGAGGAAAGTTCTTCATAATAAGTAGCAGAAGAAATATCTAGTTTTGACATAATATAATTAATTACTTTAATTGGTAAAAAACCAAGTAAGGTATCTCTTACTCTTCTTCCTAAAAAATTAACAGTATCATCAAAAGGCATTAAATCTAGTTTAATAGTTACTTTTCTCTTAGCATTTAATCCTTTAATAGCATAATAACTAAGATTAAAAATACAAATACCACTAATTCCATAGTCAGTAAACTGTACTTGACCTAGTTCCTCTTTAATTTTTTTATTATCTTCATAAAGACTAGCTCTAGCATCAAGTCTTACTCCTTTTAAGTTATGTTTTTCTTTTGTAACTAAGGAAGTAAGAGAGGGATAAACATCTATTATTTTATGATGAAAACTATTAGCAAGGAAATATCCTATTCCATCACTACCAGTCATTTTATAAGATTTACCACCTGTAGCAAGTATTAATTTAGCACAAGATAAATCATCATTAATAATAAATAAGTCATCTTTCTTTTCTATTTTTTCTACTAAATAATTAAATTTAAACTTACCACCTAAATCTAAATAAGTAGTTTCTAATAGTTCTTTCATATTAATCGCTTGATTAGAAAAAGGATAGTAATATCCATCTTTTATCTTAGGAATAACTCCAAGGGATTTAATAAATGTTTCTACTAATTCTATATTATCTTTAGTTATAATACTAGTTAATAAAGAATCATTACTACTATGGTAATGATTTATAGATTGTGAATCATTAAAGTAATTACATCTACCAGCACCAGTTAATAACAGTTTCTTACCACTCATATTATTTCTTTCTAATATTGTTACATCATTACCATTTCTTAATAAAGATATACCAGCAGTAAGTCCACTAACACCTGCTCCAACAATAATTATATTCATCAATCATATCCCCTTTCTTTTAAGCTGTATTTTATCACATAAGAAAGAAAAAATCTAGTGTGCACTAGCACATTAGATTATGTCTAAGATTTAACAACATATGGATTTAAAGAAGTTCCATCTCC
>JAQXHT010000033.1 GCA_029007415.1 bacterium | reverse complement strand
AATTGTTACTTCTTATCGAGTCTACGAAAAACGTGATTCTTTATCTTCTATCAAAGCTGCATACTCAACCTTAATTAAGTATGATAAACTTCCTGAATCTTTGAAAGTTATCTCTGATGGTAATCCTATTTATAATGTAGCAGTTCAGTATTGGTGTCAAAACGGGCTACCATTTAAACTTTATCAGGTTATTGGACTTACAAATCAAGATGATACTTCAAAAGAGTATCGTTCTGAAAAACAAATTATTGAACGCTTTAATCGTACTTTAAAACATTATTATCGTCCTAAAGGTGGTTTTTCTTCTCTTGATAATGCCAATTCTTATATGGTCTTATTTGCTTCTTTTAATAACTTTTTAAGGCCTAATAAGGCTCTTGAATGGAAAACTCCTGTTCAGCTTAATGAACTTAATGGTATTTCCAATATGCCTAACAAATGGATTGAACTCCTAAACCTTGGTTATAAATATTCTGATATTTATTGTTAAGTTAATTTTTAAAAATTAATATTCTTAACTTCTTTTCATCATGCCTTTTTTTATTAATTCTATTGTCAAAGATCATTTTTTTCTATCTTTTTTTGATAGATTTATATCAAGATTTTCATCTTAATATCTTTTTTATCTAGTATTACTAGTTTTCCATAAAACTTTTCACACTATCCATATAAATTTCATTTACTTACATTATATCATTATTTGTATTTATATCTATACGAATGGTACGGATGATTTTTGATAAATCATCAAATAAGAAAAAAGTTCCAGCTATTTGCCAGAACTTTAGAATTCCACTGTTTCATTTGTATCGTATAGTTTACCATTAATTTCAATGAAGATAGAATAAATTCCTGAAAGGCCTTCCTTATTAATGTAACGACTTATAGTAATTCCATTTTTATTTTCTTCTTCAGTGAATATGTCAACACAAAGAGCAGTGTAAGGCTTTTTACTAACCTTAATATTATAGTAACTAGCAATACTATTTCTTACTAATACGACATTTACTTTATCTTCTCTTTTGAATTGTCCTTTTAATACTAAGCGGTCGATTTCTTTAGTAAAACTTATTTTGTGTTTTTTGTATTCAGAACTGTTCTTATTATATCTTTTGGAAATATTAAGTTTCTTTTTAGCAACTTTAGTTTTACCAAGACTTCCAAGACGTTTAACTTTACCTAACTTTAATTCATCATTACCGTAAATATTCATCTTTTCAACACGGTAAAAATTAGCCGGTAAAGTTATTTCAAAGATAACTTTATTGTCAAGTAATTCTACAGTATCAGCTTTTAAAGTAACATCTCCACTTGTAAGACCAGCTGGTTTGTTAGAAGGTGTTCCATCAACTGATACAATTCCTCCAGAATGAATAATATAGTGATTGTCACTTAAATAATCGACATCAGAAATATAAGGTGAATAGAAGTCACTTCCTCTTTCTTTACCATATTCAAAGACTTGTTTAATCTCCATTTTTTCAGTATCAATTCTATAAATAACACCACGTGAATAAGAATCTTTTGCTTCGACATAATCTTCTTTGTTCTTAGACTTATTGTTACCATTATCAAAAAGAAAAACTTCACCTTTAGGAGTAATCATTGCTGCGTGTTGACTCCATTGCCATTCAAAGTCTTTTCCGACAGGTTTAAAGAAATACTTTTGATACTCTTTACTCCAATTTGTAGAGTCACCGATAATCCAGTTTAAATTACCACTCTTGTAATCAATATTAATAACAGTATCTTTATGTCTACCAGAAAGAGTAATAGAATTAGTTTTTTCATCATACCAAACAGAGTTATTGTGAAACCAGTCATAACTAGTCCAGTTTTCGCTTTTACTATCCTCCATATTAAGAATTTTTCTTAAATCAAAACTTTTAACTACTTTACCAGTTTTTCTGTCTAGTTCTACGACATAGTCTTCTACTGTACCATCACTATTACCAAAATTATCAGATGCCACTAATAAGTTACCATTCGGCATTTCATAATAATCATGATGATAACCTCCCTCTAAACTATATTCAGTATAAATTTTTCCAAACATATCGATTTCATATAAACCAGTAACATAATAAGGAGAATTAATAAGTCGTTCTGTTCCTACTAATAAATGTCCATTATTTAATTTTTCAATATCCCAGATGGCATTAAAAGATAAATACCATCTAACATCACCATTTATATCATAAGCAGCAGTATAACCAGTCGAAGAAGGGGAGAAGAAGTAAAACTCACTACCAAGTTTACTCTTATCAGCTTTGACACTAGTTGGTATTATAAAATCATCTGGTAATTTGTCAGTTTTAATCTTATATGTTTTCTTCACCTCTTTATATTCTACAATTACTTCATTTTCACTATCAGGATATAACCCATAAATAGATAAATAATGTTTTTTAGCACTTTTAAACTGATGAGTAATAGTAGTTTTTTTATCTTTTCCTACTACTGTTACTTTAGGACTGACTTTATCTTTTGTTTCAAAAAGAATAAGAGCAGTTAGTGGTGAAGACTTATAAGGGTCAACAATAATATTAGGTTTGTCAATTGTGTACCCATCTATCTTAAACTTAGCTTCTTCCTTTGCTTGTTTTTCTACAAGACTTAATTCAGTCTTTACTTTTTTTCTTCCTCTTTGACTGTTAGTAAGAGAAATAACTATTCCTAAAAAAAGTAAAATAATTACTACCGTATAAACAATAATTTTTTTCATAATACACTTCCTTTACAATTTCAATTCTAAAAGAAATATATCTAAAGATAAATAAAATAGAAGTTGAAAAAACTCAACTTGTGGTTGAGTCGTTAATTATTAAAACAATCATCATTAATTGTTAATGGTATATCATATGTTGTGACTTTATCATTATTATCAGTTGCTTTTATTGTTAGATAAAGACTGTTTTTAGAATAGGTTTTACAAAGTCTGTCGTAGTTATTAATCTTAAAAGAGAAATCTTTTAAATATTCTTCAATCGTAATATTATCTTCTTTTGAAGTGTTCTTTTTAATTAATTTAGTAACATTATCTTTTTCTTTTTCGTAGAGAATACATTCTATTTTTTTATATTTAATCTTGTCATCTCCACCACAATAATCAATATTAGAAATGTAAATAGATGATTGATTATTATTGTAAGCAAGAGTTCCTTTAATCGTAAAGTTATTACAACTAGAAGAAAGAGTTTTAAAGTGAAATGACTCATTCTTATTAGTAACTAAAAGGAAAATAGTAATAAAAGTGATAGTTAAAATACCAATTAATATTAGTAACGGAATATTTTTCTTCTTAACCGTATAATTATTATCTAATAATTCATTTATATCTATATTATAATCACTACAAATTTCTTTTAGTAAAGCAATATCAGGAATGTTTTTACCATTTTCCCACTTACTAACGGCTTGGTAAGTAACTCCATACTTCTTAGCAAAATCTTGCTGGGTAAGATTATTTTCCTTCCTTATCTTTTTAATAAGACTTCCTATCTTTTCTTGATTCATAAAATGCTCCTAATAAGTCTTTTTAAAGATAGTAGATTCTCTAATAACAAAACCATTCTTTAAATACAAATGATGAGCAGCTTGTCTTGAAGCTCTTGAAGTTAATTCATAATAAGTAAGGTTTTCTTTACTAGCAATCTTATCTATTTCTTTCATAAGAAGAGTACCAATTCCCTTATTTTGATATTCACTAGCAACACAGACATAACTAATATAACCAAATCTAATATTTCTAAATTCATCATTAATTATGTCAATATGTAAATGACCAACAACTTTATCATCACTAACAGCAACTAAACTAAGAGCAGTTTTACTGTTTTCTAAAGAATCAATATTTATACCTTGATAATGTTCATTAAGTAAATTATTAAGACTTAACTTATCATTATTTTTATATTCTCTAATTAATACGTTCATATTATTTCACCCATTACAATACTACCATAAATTAAATTATTTAGTAAATAATCTGTCCAAACAAAATAGAGTTTGTTATAATAAAAAAAGAAAGGGTGATTCAATGAATAAAGTTAAAAATAAATATTTAAAAATAATAATTGCATTTATAATGTTGACGATTGGAACGATAGTAGCAGCTTATGCTTTAGAGGCTTTCTTAATTCCTAATACTATCTTAGATGGAGGAGTAACAGGTATTTCCTTTATCGTTTCTAAGTTAACTAATATACCACTAAGTATCTTAGTATTACTAATTAACATACCATTTGTCTATATTGGTTTTCGTAATCTAGGTAAAGGTTTCTTACTTAGAACAGTTTATACAATGGTACTATTCTCCTTATGTTTAAATCTATTTCATAACGTAACACCATTAACAGAACAAATTCTTCTAGCAACAGTCTTCGGAGGAGTATTACTAGGAGTAGGAGTTGGTTTAATCATTCACTTTGGTGGCTGTGTTGATGGTACAGAATCAGTTGCTATCGTAATTAGTAAAAAAACTTCCTTATCAGTAGGACAAGTTGTTTTATGTTTCAACTTAATTATTTATACAGTAGCTGGTTTTATCTTTGGGCTTGATAGAGCATTGTATTCACTACTTACTTATTTCATAACTTTCAAAGTAATTGACTTCGTTTCAGAAGGCCTTGAACAAGCAAAAGCTGCTCTTATAATAACTAGTGAAGGAACTCTTCTTGCTGAGGCAATTTATAAAAGACTTGGTAGAACCGTAACTTTCATTAAAGGACAAGGTTTAATTAGTGGTGATAAAGAAGTACTTTATTGTGTTTTAACAAGAATAGAAATTTTTGAACTTAAGAAGATAGTAGAAGAAATGGATGAGAGTGCCTTTATCACTATTTTAGAAGTATCAGAAGTAATCGGTGAACATATTAAATCAAATAAAAAGATGAAAAAAGTTCATCAGAATATTAATAATATAGCTTAATTTTTGGAGGAAGTAGTAAATGAATGATAAAAGATTTCTTATATTAGCAGTAGTTTTGGCAGCACTTTTATTAACATTAAGTCTTTTAAAAATGCCTGGTAAAATCACTAATAAAGATGCCATTAAGTTTAAGGAAGAGTATGAAAACTTGAATGGTAAAACAAATGAGAATAGTAAGAAAAAATATCGAACCGTTAAAATAGATAGTAAAAATAAAATTGTTTATAGTAGTGCTAAAGAAGTATTAAAGATGATGAAAGAGAAGAAAAGTTTTGTAGTTTATTTTGGTTTTGATTCTTGTCCTTGGTGCCGTAGTGTAGTAGAAAATGTTTCTAAAATATCAAAAGAATTAGATGAAGATATTTATTACGTTGATGTTAAAGAAATAAGAGATGTTTATGAATTGGATGATGAAAATAAACCTAAACTTACTAAAGAAGGAGATAAAAATTATCTTAAATTAATTAAGAAATTGGACTCTGTTTTAAAAGAATATACTTTAACTACTGCTGATGATAATGAAGTTCAAGTCGGTGAAAAAAGAATTTATGCTCCTAATATAGTTAGTGTAATTGATGGAGAAGCTAAAGAACTAACAACGGGTCTTAGTGACAAGCAAACTGATGGTTATATGACTCTTACTGATGAAATGAAACAAGAAAGTTACAAAAAGATAAAAAAAGTTGTTCAAGAAGTAGTTAATCATAATAACACTTGTGACTTAGATAAGGGTTGCTAATGATAGTAGTTAAAAATGATAAAATAGAATATCTTTCTGATGATATTCCTGTAGGAGAAGTCCTTTTTCAAAAAGAAACAGATTATCTAGTATTAACAACTGCTTATGTCAAAGATGAATATCGAGGACAGGGGTTAGCTAGTAAAATGCTAGAAGAAGTATTTAGCTATTTAAAAGAAAATAATATCAAAGTAAAAATTGAATGTTCCTATATAAATCACTGGCTTTCCGACAAAAAACTTTATCAAGAATTAATTGTGAAATAAATTTTCACTTTTCTCCCATAATTATTCCGTATTTTTCTAGTATAGTGTAGTTATGGAAAGGGAAGGTGATGCCTACTGCCAAGAAGTTAGACCTACAATAATTTTGAAAGAGAGATGAATATATAAGAAGATATCTTGTATAAATATAAATAGATAAAGAAAAGACTGTTCTTAGGGTAACTGTTAATAGTTATCCTTTCTTTTTGTCTAATAGTGTCATCTTTCTTGTAATTTCGTTTTTTTCATATTATGATAATATCAAGGAGTGTGATACTATGATTTATCCTTCTATCGATAAGCTTTTGAATATTGTAAGTTCAAAATATGAACTTGTTCATATTTCAGCAAGAAGAAGCAAAGAAATGGCTAAACATGAGGACTACCAATTACGTGAAAATGAATATAAATGTAGCAAAAACATTGGTAGAGCTTTAGAAGAAGTTCTAGAGGGAAAATTAACTGTTGTTGAAAGTCAAGATTAAGACTTTCTTTTTTTGTATCTTATGTATATAATTAAAATAAAGTAGTACTAAAAAATATTAAAGGTTTCTATTATTTGGAAATCTTTTTCGTATAGAAGGAGTTGAAAAGATGAAAATTATATCATTTAGACATAGAGGTAACGATTTATGTGACATAGTAACAGAAGATGGTAAGGTTTATTCTTTATATGAAGATGTTATCATCAAATATCTAATTTTAACTAAAAGAGAAGTTAGTGATAGAGATTTAGTAATGATTTTAGAAGAAAATAAAAACTATGAGTGTTATTATGAAGCGATTAAAAGGCTTAGTCGTAGAGCAGAGACAGAAACTTCATTAACCAATTTTTTGAAAAGAAAAGGTTTTGATGATACACAATTAGAGTTTGCTATGGAAAAGTTAAATAGAAGAGGTTACTTAAGTGATAAGAGTTATGCTTCTAGTTATGTTAATAATAAAATAGCATTTTCTACTTGGGGAAAAGATAAGATTAGAAGAGAGTTACGTCAAAAAGGGGTTAGTGAAGATAT
>JAQXHT010000032.1 GCA_029007415.1 bacterium | reverse complement strand
CCAAGCTCTTTCATTTCCACAATCATATCGATAATCTCTTGTTCCTTATTTTTCACACAAATCGTCTCTTTCTTAATATTGCTATTATTATATATCTTTTATATTTATCTAACAACAAAATTTTAATAATTTAGAAAAAAGACCACTAATCAATTTACGACGTTTAGGGTAAATTTTCAGTAGTCTCATTTGCAACTTCAATTTTTTCATAAACTATTATTGGTAAAAATCAACTAAGTCTATTCTTCATCAAACCATATTTATAGTAAATATCATACCAGCTAAAAGCTCTAGTTAAATCTTTAAATTTATAATCACAATTATAAGGATAATCAAACACTATAATATTAGTGTTACCAATTAACCTATCTAAATTTACAGGATCATCTTCTATCATAATATCTATGTTATGTGAAAAACAATATGTACCCTTGTCTTTCACATCAAAAGCAATCTCGTCATAATAAATATTATTATTTTTTAACCAGTCTTTAGTTAATTGTTCTATATTATTTCTAAGTTCTTTTGGAAACCATTCATCATCATTTTTTCTAGCCGTAATAATATATATCTTATTACCTTCTTGTTTCAAATTCTTTATTACTTCACTTGAAAATCTTTTAGCAGGTAAATCTATAACTAGGACTTTTCTATACTTATTCCAGAATTTATAGGCTACCTCGTCACTCCATTCAAACATTTCAGTAGTATTAATTTTGTCAATGTTCTTTAAGTAATACTTTTTAATTTCAGTACAATATTTACTACCATACTCTATACAAAAATTATATTATTCATTAAGAACTCCATCAATATCAATTCCTATATTCATATATTAATCTCTTACCTTAATATGAACTTCTCTTAACTGTTCCTCTGTAACATTACTTGGTGCATTCATTAAAATATCACTTCCAGAAGCACTCATTGGAAAAGCAATTGTTTCTCTAATTGAATTTTCATCTAAAAGCATCATTAGAATACGATCAAGTCCAGGAGCCATACCAGCATGAGGGGGAGCACCATATTGAAAAGCCTCATATAAAGCTTTAAATCTTTTCTTAATCTCATCTTCTTCATAACCGGCAATAGCAAAAACTTTCTTCATGATTTCTAAGTCATGATTTCTAACAGCCCCACTAGATAGTTCAACACCATTACAGACAAAATCAAATTGATAAGCTAAAATGTCTTCTATTTTTTGGTCAAGTGCTTCCATCCCACCTTTCGGCATACTAAATGGATTATGCATAAAAGTATATTTTTCTGCTTCTTCATCCCACTCAAACATTGGAAAATCATGAATGATAGCAAAAGCATATTTATTAGGATCCATAAGATTTAACTTTCTACCAAGTTCCATTCTAATAGAACCAGCTAATTCTAAAGCTTTCTTTCTATCAGCTATAAAGAATAAAACATCATCTTTTTGTAACCCAGCCTTAAGAATTAAAGCTTCACGTTCATCTTCTGTTAAAAACTTATCAATTGGACCAGCAAAAGATAAATCCTCATTTACTTTTAAATAACCAATTCCAGGCATTCCAATACTCTTAGCATAATCAACTACTTCGTTAAACCAAGAATTACTCTTACTAGCTAAATTCTCCACTTTTATTCCTTTAACGGGTACACCTCTAAAAGGACGAAATTCAGTTTCTTCAAATTCTTCTGTTAAATCAATTATTACTAAAGGGTTTCTTAAGTCTGGTTTATCAGAGCCATACTTTTCCATCGCTTCTTTATAAGTCAATCTAATAAATGGTGGTTCTGATATATCTTTATCTTTAGAAAATTTCTTAAACGTCTCATAGAAAACTTTCTCACCCATTTGTAAGACATCCTCCTCAGTAGCAAAAGCCATCTCAAAGTCTAATTGATAAAACTCACCATAAACACGGTCACTTCTAGCATCTTCATCACGAAAACATGGAGCTATTTGATAGTATTTATCAAAACCAGCACACATTAATAATTGTTTAAATTGTTGAGGAGCTTGAGGTAGAGCATAAAACTTTCCTTTATATTTTCGACTAGGTACTAAAAAGTCTCTAGCACCTTCTGGAGAAGATGAAGTTAAAATAGGAGTTTGTAGTTCAATAAAATCGTCTTCTTCCATTAAGTTTCTTAAAAAGTGAATTACTTTATTACGGAAAAGAATAGATGATTTAACTTTCGGATTTCTTAAGTCTAAGTAACGATATTTAAGTCTTACATCTTCAGCTACTTCTTTACTAGTCATTATTTCAAAAGGCAAAACATTCTTACTCTTACCAAGTATCTCTATGGAACTAACTAGTAATTCAATAGTACCAGTTTCAATTCTATCGTTATAATCATCTTCATCTCTTTTACGAACAATTCCTTTAACAGTAACAGATGACTCTCTTGTTAAATCATCAAACATCTTATCATCATTACTAACTAATTGTAGTGTTCCATAAAAGTCTCTTAAATCAACAAAGATTACTCCACCATGATCTCTTATATTTTCAATGAACCCTGCTACTACTACTTCTTTATCTATATCTTTTTCTCTTAAACTGCCAGCATGGCAATCACGATATTTATTCTTAATCATTTTTCTTCATCCTCTCTAATTCTTCTTTAATTAATTCTCTTGTCATATTAGGGTTAGCTTGTCTTTTAGTAGCTACCATTACTTTTCCCATAAAGAAATTAATTACTGACATATTATCTTCTTTAATATATTGTTCAACTTGTAAATTATACTTAGTAAATTCATCTTTTATATATTTAACTAGTTCTTCTTTATCATTAATTTGCGATAAGTTTTCTTTCTCAATTAACTTAACTGGTTCTATCTTTTCTTCGATTGCTTTATAAAGTATCTTCTTAGCATGATCTAGTGATAATTTATCAGCACTTACTAAGTTTATTAAACCACTCAACATTGAAGGAGTAATATAAAACTCATCTAAAGTTATTTCTAATTTATTTAAGGTTGATAAAATACTAGTTGTTACAAAGTTAACTGCTAAAGAAATATCTTTGACACTCTTAACTACTTCTTCAAAGTAATCAGCTAATTTACGATTTTTAGCAATAACACTAGCGTCATAATAATCTAGTCCTAAATCATTTTGATAAGTCATTATTCTATCTAATTTTAAGACTGGAATTGACTCTTTCAATTCTTGTTTCTTTGCATCTGTTATTTTAACAGGTGGTAAATTAGCATCAACAAAGTATTTATAATCAATAGCATCCACTTTCTCACGCATTGAGTGTGTTTTTCCTATCTCATCTATACGTCTTGTCTCTTGAATTATTTTTTCACCATTCGCTAAGGCTTCACTTTGTCTTTTAATTTCGTATTCAATCGCTTGTTTAACACTACTAAAGGAGTTAATATTCTTCATTTCTACTTTAGTACCTAGCTTGTCACTACCTTTTTCTTTTAAAGAAATGTTTACATCACAGCGCATTTGTCCTTTATCAGTCTTAGCTTCACTTACACCAAGATATAAAAATACATCTTTTAAATCTTCTAAGAATGTAACTGCTTCTAAACTACTAGTAAGACAAGGTTCTGTTACTATTTCAATTAAAGGAACACCACTACGGTTATAGTCTATCAAGGAATAGTTTTTATCATGTTCTAAACTAGCTGTATCTTCCTCTAGATGTAACTGATGAATTAATACTCTCTTTATCTTTCCTTCTACCATAATATCAAGATAACCATTTCTTCCCATTGGTTTGGTAACTTGTGTTAATTGATATCCTTTAGGAAGGTCAGGATAAAAATAATTCTTACGATCAAACATTATAACATCAGGATTTTCGCAGTGAAGAGCCATCGCGGTTCGTAAAGCATTATAACAAGCTTTTTCATTAACAACTGGTAAGATGCCTGGAAGTCCTAAGTCAACAGGTGAAACATGAATATTAGGAATTTTAGTGTAACTATTCTCACTGCTAGAAAAGTTCTTAGAATTTGTTTCTAACTCACAATGTACTTCTAGTCCAATAACAACGTCATACATTATTCTTCACCTCCAATTTGCCCTTTAAGCCCTGTTAATTTTTCTATTTCATTAGCAATATTTAATACTTTCTTATCTTCTTTTATACCACTAGTGATGTTAATACCAATCGGACAATCACTAACAAAACCAGATGGAATAGTAATTGATGGAAAACCACCAAAGTTTCCTAAAGCCATATGATTTTCTAATAATAAATATTTATCACTTAACTTGTCTGTAGCATCATCAAATTTTGGAGCAGCTCCACCACTACATGGTAAGATAAGACCATCATACGAAGTAAATAGTTCTGTTAATTTTTCTACTAATAATCTTCTAACACGACAGGCATTTAGATAAAGTTTCTCTTGATTTTCTTTCTGTAGAATATAACTTCCTAGTACAAAACGACGTTTAATAAGTTCTGAAAAGCCTTCTGTTCTAGTAGCGATTATTAAGGAATTAACATCATCTTTATTAACTCTATTACCGAAAGCTATACCAGTTAAGTTAGAATTATTACTAGTAGCTTCCGCACAAGAGATGGTCATATAAGTTGGATATATCGCTTCTAATAAGGCTTTATCAATTGATATTTCAACAACTTCTACTCCCCTAGTTTTTAATCTTTCTAATAAAGAATAAAAATTATCTAAAACTTCCATTAGTTCTTTATCATCAGTATCATATAAACTTCGATCAACTATTTCTTTAATATAGAATAGCTTCTTACCAGCAAGCGGTTCATCGATGTTTTCTAGTAAGTCACTATCATCTTGATAAGTTGTCATATCATGAATATCATAACCTTTAATAGTGTTAATAACAGTTGCTACATCTTTAACACTTCTTGCAAAACAACCAACATGGTCAAGACTTGATGCGAAAGCAAATAAACCATAACGTGATACCAAACCATAAGTCGGTTTAAAGCCAACGACACCACCGAAAGCAGCTGGTTTTCTAATCGAGTCCCCCGTATCACTTCCAAGAGCAAAAGGAACTATTCCTAAAGATACAACAGCCGCACTTCCAGCACTAGAACCACCGATTTCTCTTGTTGCGTCATAAGGATTTCTAACAATACCAGTGTGACCGGTAGTACCAGTTCCTCCCATTGCTAATTCATCAAGGACTGTTTTCCCAACTAAGACTGCTCCAGCATTTTTTAATTTTTTATAAACGGTTGCATCATAAACTGGAACATAATTCTTTAAGATATTACTAGAAGCAGTTGTTAAGATATTGCTAGTAGAAATATTATCTTTCAAAGCATATGGTATTCCTGCTAACGGACTAGTCCTTTTCTTTATCTTGCATTTATCACAGATAGTAACAAAAGAATTATAAGTAGCTTGATATTTATGGGCAAGTTGATTTGCTTCATTAAATAACTCCTCACTAGTAACATTTCCATTATCAAGTTCATATCTTAAATCGCTAATTAAACTTTTTCTATAATTCATCACTATCCACCACCCTTGGTACTTTTACTTGATCTCTTACTTGATGATCTGTATTAGCTAATACCTCACTGACAGAAAGCATTTCCATTTCATTTACTTCGTCATTTCTTAATTTTGTTTCGTTTGAAATGTACGGATAAAACAATGGTTCTGTTTCTTTAATATTAGGTATATTTTCAATTAACTCCATCTGTTTAAGAATTGTTGCAAATTCATCTTGCAATGTTTCATATTCATTATCATCCATATCAAACATTAGCTTTCTAGCATAATCTTTTAACATTTCTTTAGTTATCACTTTATCAGTCCTTTCTTTTTTGAAAACGAAAAAGACTCTAAATCCCAGTAAAGGGACGAGTCTTTTACCCGCGGTACCACCCAATTTATTATCGGTTAGATAATCGCTTATCTTGTTAACGGGAACTACCCGGCTTAGTCTACTTTGTTCTTTAAGCACTCCGAAGTGTTATTCGTAAATACTTTATCTTAACTGTTTGCACCAACCACAGCTTCTCTTATAAGTAAAGTATTCCTACTCGTCTTCATCAACGTTTTCTAATAAATTTTACAATGATATTTTATAACTTGTCAATTATTTATATAAATTTTTTTCAAAAATTTATTATTTTAGTTTTTACAATTTGTAGCTAATTATACATACTACATGCTAATTTTTACTACTAGAAATTTCTTCTAGTTCACTAATAGAAAGTCCTGTATACGTAGAAATTTTATCTAGACTTTCATTGTTACTTAACATCAGCTTAGCTATTTCTAGTTTTGTTTCTGTTTTTCCAATAATAACACCATTATCAACGCCTTCTGAATAAGCAGAATTTCGACATTTTTCTTCTACCTTCTCAGCATTATACCAAGCATTAAATTCATCATTTAGCTTCAATTTTTCAATCTCATCCATTATGACCAGAACAGTCCTTTCTTGCCTTGCTTCTAATAGTTTTAACTTTTATTATTAGAAATTTCTTCTAGTTCACTAATAGAAAGTCCGGTGTGCTTACTTATTTCATTAATAGGCATATCTGTATTTAACAAACTCTTAGCGATTTCTAATTGTTTATTTTTTTCTCCTTCTGAATAAGCAGAGTTTCGACACTTTTCCTCTACCTTTTCAGCATTATACCAGGCATTAAATTCATCATTTAGCTTCAATTTTTCAATTTCATCCATTATGACCAATCCTTTCTTACTATTACCAGTTATCTTCTTTAATTCTTCATCAGTTTGTGCTGTTAACATTGATAATAGCATTTCGTCTTCGTTAGCTCCAGTATAACAAATGTCTTTGTAATTTACTAGGTATACATCATAAATTTTGAT
>JAQXHT010000031.1 GCA_029007415.1 bacterium | reverse complement strand
TAGCATAAAATAGCAATATAGGTAACTACCTACACAAATAAGTATTATTAGAATACCTTATATTAGATAATAGATAAGAGGTGGATAAAATGAATGCAAAGGAAAACTGTTGCTTTTCAAAGTTGCTTAAAGTAATTGATATTTTGCAAAAGAATTCTTGTGGAGAACTTTGTAGTGATGAATCTTGTACTAGACCATTTTTAGGAGGAAGCCCTACTATCATTTGTTATAATACAAGACCAGTAACTTTCTATACTCGTAATGGTAATATATTTACAGCTAGTTATCAAGTAGGAGGAGAAACTAGAACATCAAGTGTCTTTAGAGTTGAAAGAGTCGATGGCTGCTGTGTTAAATGTCGTATTCTAGAAGCCAATCCAGACCAGAGTGACCCAACAAGAAGCTATCTTGCAACAAATCAATTTATTACAATTAATCTAGACTGTATTTGTGTCATTAGCTGTCTTGCTGATATTATCATTGATAGTTTATAAAAGAAAGGAAAGATATTATGTGTTCAAATCAAGATGAATCAAAAAGAAACTGCTTAACTAATATTTTAGACACTATTCTTTGCTTGCAGGAGAAAAAGGAAACTTGTCTAGAAGACGGTGGTTGTGATAAACCATATCTTGGACCTACTCCTAGTCTTGTATGTTATAACACTAGACCAATCAACTTATATAACTGTATGAATGGAACTTTATGGACATTTCCTTATACCTTAGATGGTACTAGTGGAACATCAAGTGTCTTTAGAGTTGAAAATATGGATGGTAATTGTTGTACTTGTAGAGTACTTGCTCCTAATCCTGTTACTACTACGGATGAACCTTATGTAGCGACTAGTTCCTTTTTTACCATTAATCTAGATTGTGTTTCAGCAATTAAGTGTTTAGCAGATACTTTTGTAAGTGGAGTTTAAAAAAAAGTTTCATCTATTGATGATTCTTTTTTATTTGTAATGATGTAATTGTTGATATTGGTATTACTTCATTATCTAATGTTATAACACTACTACTTGTTTTAACTGCAAGATAAGTATCTAATGTTTTTCCAGCAAAAGTAATAGTTACTGGTATATTAAATGGATAGCCCCTAGTCTTAAATATTTGGTTAATTTTATCAACTATACTGGTACTATCTTCTTTTACAGATATCACTTCTTTTTTTACTTCTTTTGCTTGATTATTAGTTGTTGTTTTGTAATAACTAATATTATTTGTAGGAATACTTCCAGTACTTATCTTAAAAATTGGTGGTAGATTTTTATTCATAGAGAACCTCCTAATTAATTTTATGTTTTTGTTAATAAAAATTGCTAATATCTGATATAATAATAATGATTTGTGAGGTGGAGATATGTTTAGAAAGAAAAAACTGGACGTTAGTATTTTATTTTTTGTTATTATTTTCGCTATTATTAGTATTGTAACGATAAATAGCGCTTTAACTTATCTATCTAGTGATGTTGGTAATCTTGCTTTAAAGCAATGTATTTGGTATTTAGTTGGTTTTTTACTAGTTTTTATTATTTTCAAGTTAAAGAATGAATATTTATACCGGAATGCTTGGTTTTTTTATGCTTTATGTAATTTGTTACTACTCTGTCTTTTGTTATTTGCTCCACCGATTAATAACAGTAAGTGCTGGTTTGTTATTCCAAAGATTGGTAGTTTCCAGCCGAGTGAATTTACAAAGATTAGTTTGATGTTAGTTCTCGGTAGTATGATTAGTAATTTTAGAGCAAGTTATACTGACCCGACGGTGAAAGAAGAATTTATTTTTCTAGTAAAGTCTTTCATCGTTGTACTGATTCCTAGTATTTTAACCTTCTTAGAACCTGATACTGGTGCTGTTATTATTTATTTTATTATTTATCTTTGTATGTTATTCGCTTCTGGTATTAGGCTTAGATGGTTCGCAATTCTTGGTGGCCTTGCCCTCTTAGCTGTTGGTATTGTTATTGGTTGTTATTTTACTAGCGAGAAGTTATTTGTTTCTATTTTTGGAAATAATCTATATTACCGTTTTGAAAGAGTATTTGACTGGAAAAGTGGTAGTGGCTTGCAACTTGAGAATGCTTTAGCGGCGATTGGTTCTGCTGGAGTATTTGGTCACGGTTATAATAAGACTC
Organism: bacterium; assembly: GCA_029007415.1. Taxonomy (GTDB): domain Bacteria; phylum Bacillota_I; class Bacilli_A; order RF39; family UBA660; genus Onthousia. The sequence continues at coordinate 1,754 of JAQXHT010000031.1, read as the reverse complement.
CTATTTACTTCCCAGAATCTGGCACAGATTTTATCTTTGCTGTCTTTGCTAGTAACTTTGGTCTTCTTGGTTCGTTTTTACTTTTACTTTTGTTAGTATTGTTTGATGGAAAGCTATTTGTTCTAGCAATGAAGAAGATTCCTCTTACTGATAAATTTGTTTTGGCTGGTGTCATTGGTATGTTAGTGTTTCAGCAAGTTCAAAATATTGGTATGACGATTGGTCTTTTACCTATAACAGGTATTACACTTCCTTTTATTAGTTATGGTGGTAGTAGTTTATTATCTTATATGATACTAATTGGTATTATCTTAAATATTAATGAAGAAAAAAGTAAGTATAAATATAGTTATGGCTTATAATTGTATCAAAAGAAAAAGACTTTATTAAGTGATTGATATCATTTAATAAGGTCTTTATTTTTGACTTAATACTTCAGTATAAACTTCTTTTAATTGTTTACCAACTGTTTTTATGTCTTTTTCTAAGGCTTTTTTCTTTTCATTTTCGGCTAGAGATGGCAATTCTTTTTCAACTATTTGCCTGGTTTTAGTAACAAATTCATCAACATTTCGAGCTTTATAAACATCTTCATTTTCTTTAAACCAATCTTTAAATATTTCTATATCTCTTACTAGTATTGGCGTTCCCATTGCGCAAGCTTCTATAATTGGAATTCCTTCTGTTTCTTCTAGAGTTGGAAATAAAAACAAGTCACAGCCACCTAATGCTTCTCTTATAAATTTCTGATCAACATGGCCTGCAAAGGTAAGATTAGGAAGTTTTGTTTCGGCTGCTTTTCTAGCATCTGGAGTAGCAGCTGCTAAAGGACTAAATCCAAACCAAATAAATTTATATTCGGGAAGACGCTTGGCTACTTCGACAAAATCAACTATTCCTTTTCTTCTACTATAAATACCGATACCTACTATTACTTTGTCCTCATCAGTGTAACCATATCTTTCACGGAATGACTGACGATGTTTTTTATCTGGTTTAAAGAAGTCCAGTTCTAGTCCATTGGAGATTGCTACTATTTTTTTACCCTTTAGTCCTTTATATCCTTCCAATATTTTTTTAGAATAAACTGTTGGAGTAACAATTATATCACCTAAACGATAGCATTTTACTATCCACCATTTAAATAGTTTACTTGTTAAATGTCCACCAATGAAACCATCTTTATAATCTTCTTCTGTAGAATGTGCATGATAAACTATCTTTATGCCTTTTCTTTTAAGTTTCTTTGCTAAAAAATATGATTTTAAAAAATAGGTATTTATATGTGCTATATCATAATCAGTAGCTTTTTCGTCTCTTGTAAACTCTACTTTAGCTGATGTTAAAGCCTTTTCTTGATGAAGAATTGCTTTTCCTAAACCACTTACTCCGATTACTTTTAATCCGCCAGCGTATAGTAAAACTTTCATAATACCATCCCTTCTCTTAAAGAAAATTATAGCATGTATATTTTTAGATGTAAATTAATGTAATTAAAACTTATTAATTTATGATAAGAATATTCAAGGAAATTTAATTTGATATAAATTTGATATAAATAAATATAATAAATTGAATAGTATATCAAATGATGGAAATACTAAAGACATCAATATTGATTGTTAATTGTTATAGTATGTTTAAATACCTGTGAGGATAAAATGTATTTAGAAAGAAATATAGTTTTCAAGTTAGATTTATGTCATATGTAATAGTCTTATTACAGTAATAATTAATAAGTAAATAATAAAATT
>JAQXHT010000030.1 GCA_029007415.1 bacterium | reverse complement strand
ACTTTACTTTTGAAAAAGGAATGTATAAAAATTCTCAAACAATAGGTGGAATAAATTATAATTTTACTGAAAATGGAATACTACTTGATAAATGGGTAACTATTGATGGCAATACTTATTATTACAAAGATGGGAAAATGTATAAAGGATTATATATCATTAATGGTAATAAGTATCACTTTGGAGAACTATCAGGTCAATTAAAAAAAGGTTGGAGTATTACCTTAGATAAGAGAGAATACTATTCAGATGAAAATGGTATAGTTCAAGAAGGATTTAAAGATATAGATGGAGAAACTTACTACTTTACCTTTGAAAAAGGAATGTATAAGGGTATATATATTATTGATGGGAAAAGATATCATTTTGGAGAGCTATCAGGTCACTTAAAAAAAGGATGGAGTATAACTCTTGCTAAAAAAAATTATTATTCTACTAGTGATGGAGTTGTAGTAACTGGTAATCAGTTTATAGATGGTAATTGGTATACTTTTGCTAATGATGGTTCCCTTAAAGATGGCTGGCAAACAATAAATGATAAAAAATATTATTTTTATTCTGATGGTTCAAGAGCAAAATATATAGCTAAAATAGCAGGGGTAAGATATGAATTTTCTGCTACTGGTGAATTAGAACATGAGAATATAAAAGTTATTGCAGATATATCTAAACATCAAGGGTATATTGATTGGGATGCATTATGGTCTTCGGGAGAAATAGATGGTGTTATCCTAAGAGTTGGTTATAGCTTGGGTATGGATTCTAAGTTTCTATATAATCTTACTGAGGTTAATAGATTAAAGATACCATATTCTATATATCATTTTTCTATTGCCGAAAATGCCTATGAAGCACAATTAGAAGCTAACAATTTAATAAACTGGTATACCAATAATAATTTAAAGCCATTTATGGATGTATTTTATGATATTGAAACATGGAAAGAAGGTAATAATTCTTCAACATATATTTCTATTGCTGACTATGATGCAATTATTAGTACTTATAAAAGCACTCTTAATAATAATGGAATAGGGATGAGTGTTTACACTAATAAAAACTATGCTGAAACAAGATTAAGTGATTATGGAAGAGCACAAATAGGTTGGATTGCTCACTTTGCAACGTATTGTGGTTACAAAGGTACTTATAGAGGATGGCAATATACTAGTAAAGGTTCTTTACCAGGTATTTCCGGTAATGTTGATTTAAGTATATTTTACTGGTAATAAAATTAAACAATGATTGACAATATCGTTTTTAATGATACAATAACTTTAGAAAGAAAAAAAGTAGAGTAGGAGTAGAATATGAAAAAATGTGATGTACTTTATATGGTAATACCTTGTTATAATGAAGAAGAGGTGTTACTAGAAACTACAAAAAGATTAAAAGAAAAATTGAATGGATTAATCAAGAAAAAAATTATCAGTGCTAAAAGTAAGGTTATGTATGTAAATGATGGTTCTAAAGATAAGACATGGGAATTGATTAAACAAATACATAATAATGATTCTATGTTTACAGGAATATCTCTATCAAGAAATAGAGGACATCAAAATGCTTTAGTAGCAGGATTGCTTACTGCTAAAGACTATGCTGATGTTGTAATATCAATGGATGCAGATTTACAAGATGATATTAATGCTGTAGATGGAATGTTAGAAAAATATTATGATGGTTGTGATATTGTTTATGGAGTTAGATCAGCTAGAAAAACAGATACATTCTTTAAAAGAGTAACAGCAGAAGGATTCTATAAATTTATGCAAATGATGGGTGTTGATGTTGTATATAATCATGCAGATTATCGTTTAACTTCTAAAAAAGTTTTAAATAACTTTCAAGATTATAAAGAAGTTAATCTTTTCCTAAGAGGTATCTTTCCATTAATTGGTTATAAATCAGATAAAGTGTACTATGAAAGAGCAGAAAGATTTGCTGGTGAATCAAAATATCCTTTAAAGAAAATGTTAAACTTTGCTTGGGATGGTATTACATCTTTCTCCGTAAAACCATTAAGATTAATTTGTGGCTTAGGATTTATTATTTTATTTATTAGTATAATCATTATGATTTATTCCCTAATTAGAAAAATATCAGGTAACACAATAGATGGTTGGACTTTCCTAAATATTTCTATTTGGTTTATTGGTGGATTACAGATGATATCATTAGGAATTATAGGTGAGTATGTTGGAAAAATGTATAATGAAACAAAAGCTCGTCCAAGATTTATAGTTGCTGAAAATTTAGAAGAAATTAATAAAAAGTAGATAGAGATGGTTAATTAAAGACCATCTTTTTTATGTAATCTTACAATTCATTTTTGACACTCCTACTATATCATGTTATACTCTCTATATAAGATATGAAACATCAGGTGGGGGTAAGGATACATGATGAAGATAAAAGAAAGAGAATCAAACTTTGAATTAATGCGAGTAATTTCTATGTTCATGATAGTCTTTTGGCATGTACTTGTGCATGGAAAGGTTTTAGAACATACTACAGGAGTTACTAATTTATTATGTTATTTATTAATGTGTATATTTCTAGTACATGTTAATTCATTTATTTTAGCTTGTGGTTATTTTCAGTCCGAACATCAATTTTCTTTAAAGAAATTTTTGAATCTATTTTGCCTTCAATGGTTTTACCGAGTAGTAATAATAATTATATTATCTCTTTTTAACCTAATATCTATATCAAAAGTAGATTTTATTAATGAATTATTACCATTAGATGTAGCTGACTATTGGTTTATAAATTGTTATTTAACACTATACTTATTAAGTCCTTATTTAAATAAATTAATATCATCTTTAACTAATAAAGAACATAAGAAACTCTTATTATTATCTTTTGTATTATTTTCTATAGTACCATATATTACAAGTGCTAGAACCATTGATAATAGTGGTTATACAATTATTCAGTTTTGTTTTTTATATCTAATAGGTGCTTATTTAAAGAAATATCCTATTAAAGAAAATTATTATTTTAGAAGATTTACTAGAGAAAAAAGACAATTAATATTTTTAACTCTATTTATAGTTTGCTTTACTCTTAACTTTATTATCATGCTTTTTGCTAATCAACTTGATACCTATTCTAATGAATTAGTTAAAGAAATAGCTTCATGTATTAGAAACAGTCAGTTTAATTATTCAACACCTTTAGTTATTATTCAATCAATTTCTTACTTTTTATACTTTGAAACTTTAAAAATCAAAAATAAGAAAATTAATATTTTAGCATCTGTAACTCTTGGCGTTTACTTAATACATGACAATACTTATATTCGTAATATAATTTATAAAGCTATTAAAATTAATTCTAATAAAATGCTTACCTCATCTTCATTAATATATATTTTAATATGTACTTTACTGATGTTTATAGTTTGTTCATTAATAGAACTAATAAGACATAATATTACTAAATTTATTTGTAATAAAAAAAATATTATAGCTAAAAAAAATAAGTTTTATGATTACTTGGGGCGATTATAATAAATAGAAAGGAAGATTTGCTATGAATATATTGATGATAGGACATGAACAAATAATAAATGGAGCAAGTTATTCAATGTTGAATTTAATAGATACTTTAAAAGATAAATGTAATTTTATTATCGTATCACCTTTTGAAACTGGTCCGTTTGTAGATGCTATTAAAAGTAGAAATATTGAAATGTATTTTGTACCATTTTATAGATGGGTAGAAGTAAAAGACGCTGATTTTGAAATAAAACAAAAAAACTGGGAAAATAAATATGATACACTAAATCAACAATTAGCTTTAAAACTAGCTTCAATATTAAAAGATAAAAATATAGATATAATTCATTCAAATACATCTGTTGTTGATTTAGGATATAGACTTAGTAAAATTATGAATATTCCTCACATTTGGCATATTAGGGAATTTGGAGAAGATGACTTTAATATGTATCCTTTATGTAGTTATGATGAATACTATAAAAAAATAGCTGATGATAATTATTTAATATGTATATCAAAAGCAGTAAGGGAAAAGTTTAAAGGAAAAGTTTCCTCCCTAAAACTATTTTTAATATATAATGGTGTTGGTAGGGAAAATATATATCAAAGAACAAACTATAACTTAGATAAGAAAAAGAAATTAATTTGTTTACAAGCTGGTATGATTTTAAAAAGTAAAGGACAAGATATAACTGTAAAAGCAATTGATAAGTTGATTAATAAGGGGTATAATATAGAATTGTTATTAGCAGGAAGAGGAAGAATAGAAGACCTTGGAATTGATAGTGATAAGAAATGGTTAAAATGTCTTGGACAAGTTAATAACTTAAAAGAATTAAGAAAAAAAGTTGATATTGAAATTATTTCTTCAAAAAAAGAAGCTTTTGGTCGCGTAACAGTAGAAGCTATGATGAGTGGATTAGCAGTTATAGGAACTAATTCTGGGGGAACAGTTGAACTAATTGATAATAATAAAAATGGGTTATTATTTGAACAAGATAATGCTTTAGATTTAGCTGATAAAATAGAATACTTATATAATAATCGAAGTGAGATAAAAAGATTAGGTATGAAGGCTTATTCTTCTTCTAAAAATAAATATTTAATAGATAGATGTGCTAAAGAAATTTATAGTTTATATGATAAAGTGAGGAAAGAAAATGAAAGATTTAAATAGTTACAAAGTTACAAAGTATGATTTAAAAAAAGAAATATATGACTTAAAAAAAGATATTTCTAATTTAAATAATAAAATAGCTGATTTAAATAAACAAATAGTTACTTTAAATAATGAGAAAGCAACTTATCAAAATGATATAAATAATATTTTAAATAGTAAAAGCTGGAAAGTTACTAAACCACTTCGTATGGTTAGTAGTAAACTTTCTAAAAAACCAGTTGATAATAAAAATACAGTAAAAGAAAAAGAATTAATAGTTAAAAAGATTTCACCCGATAAAAACTTTTATAAAAACTTTAAACCTTATAATTCAACATATCAAGATAATATTGACTTTTCAGCTAATAGTACAGATATAAAAACAATAGCCTTTTATTTACCACAATATCATACTTTTAAAGAAAATGATGAGTGGTGGGGTAAAGGATTTATGGAATGGACTAATACTAAAAAGTCTTTACCTAGATTTGATAATCATTATCAACCAAGAACTCCTCATAAAGATATAGGTTATTATACACTTGATAATATTGAAACTATAGAAAAACAAGTTAAACTTGCTAAGCAACATGGTATATATGGTTTTTGTTACTATTACTATTGGTTTTCTGGTAAAAGACTTATGGAGAAACCAGGTGATTTATTTTTAGAATCAACAATAGATTTTCCCTTTTGTTTATGTTGGGCTAATGAAAACTGGACTAGAGCATGGGATGGTCTAAATAAAGATATATTAATAAAACAAGAATATGCTAAATCAGATTATAAGAAATTTATTAAAGATATTAAAAAGTATGTTACTGATAAAAGATATATTAAAATAGATGGAAAACCAGTTATTATGATATATAATCCAACAGCAATACCAAACTTTGCTGAATTAGTAGAAAACTGGCGTAAATATGCTAAAGAAGAAGGTATAGGAGATATTTATATCATGTCTAAGTGTGATTTATTTAATCAAGAACATAAATATACCGAGTATGTAGATGCAGAATTTGATTTTCCACCACAAGGAGTAGGACATCAAGCTACTAAAATAACAGGATTACCTTCTAGTAAGATATTTAATTATGAACAAATAGTTAATGATATTGAACACTTATATCGTGAACATTTTCCTTTAAAACCATTTTATTATACTGTTACTATGGGATGGGATAATTCAGCAAGAAGAAAAGAAGAATTTACAGTATATTATAATTATTCATTAAAAAGTTATTATAAATGGTTAAGAATTATAATAGAAGAAACAAGAAGAAGAAATCCTTTAGATAAAAGATTTATGTTTGTTAATGCTTGGAATGAATGGGCAGAAGGAACATACTTAGAACCAGATGAAAAATACGGTTATGCTAATATTAATACTTTAGCAAAAGCTATTTACGATTTACCAATTTCCTATAAAGAAAATAGCAATAAAAAGAAAGGTAATTAACTTTTTTAAAATTAATATTTATGATATACTCTTAATGAATATTATGATTAAAATATAATAGAAGGGACTAATCAATTATATTGATTGGAAAGTGAAGTATGAGTAAAAAAGAAGAATATGCTATAAAAGTAGAAAATCTTACTAAAGAATTTAAACTTTTTTATGATAAACCAAGCACTTTAAAGGAACGATTAGTGTTTTGGAATAAAAAGAAAGAAAACAGTAGGATAGTTTTAAAAGATATAAATTTAACTATAAAAAAAGGAGAAACAGTAGCTCTTATTGGTACTAATGGTAGTGGTAAAAGTACCTTACTAAAATTAATGACTAAAATCATTTATCCTAGTAAAGGTAAATTAATTACTAATGGAAAATTAACCTCCTTATTAGAACTAGGAGCTGGTTTTCATCCTGACTTTACAGGAAGAGAAAATATTTATTTTAATGCATCCATCTTTGGGTTAACTAAAGAAGAAATAGAAAAAAGAGTAGATGAAATAATTGAATTTTCCGAATTAGGAGAATTTATAGATAGTCCTGTAAGAACTTATTCATCAGGTATGTATATGCGTCTTGCTTTTTCAGTAGCTATTAATGTTGATGCTGATATCTTACTAATTGATGAAATACTAGCTGTTGGGGATCAACACTTTCAAGATAAATGTTTTGCTAAACTAACCGAGTTAAAAGAAAGTGACAAGACTATTGTTATAGTAACTCATAGTTTGGAACAAGTTAGAAAACTATGCACTAGAGCTATTTGGATTTATGAAGGTGAAGTAAGACTAGATGGTAAACCGGATAAAGTAGTTGATGAATACTTGAAAGTTTGTGGATAGGAGTAGTTATGATAAAAGAAATATATAATTATAGAGAATTTTTAAAAACAAATGTAAAAAAAGATATTAGAGGTAAATATAAAGGTTCTTTTCTAGGGGTACTTTGGTCATTTATTAATCCATTATTAATGACTTTAGTATATGCTATAGTTTTTCCCTTTATCTTAAAAAGTAGTCAAGAAAACTATGTTACCTTTATAGTAATAGCTATATTACCATGGAACTGGTTTACTACTGTTATTTCCCAAGGAACATTTTGTATTCTTGGTAATGCAGATATTATTAAGAAAGTCTATTTTCCAAGAGAAATACTACCATTATCAACCGCTACTAGTGGTCTAGTTAATTATTTTATCTCAGTTCCAATAATCTTATTATTCTTATTGTTTAGTGGAATTGGTTTTAGTTTTAATATATTGTGGTTACCATTAATTGCTCTTACCCAGTACATTTTAACTATTGGAATAATACTTATTACTAGTGCTATTGATGTTTATGTAAGAGATGCTGAATACATAATTAACTTCTTTGTTACCATGCTTTTTTATGCCACACCAGTTTTGTATTCAACCTCGTTATTTCCTGAAAACTTTAGATGGCTTTTATACTTAAATCCAATGACCACAATAATTAATAGTTATAGAGATATTTTTTATTATAAGCAAATGCCTGATATGATACCATTATTACTAGTTTTATTAGTTAGTTTGATACTTACTGGTATAGGAATATTAGTATTTAAAAAATTAAAGAAGGGTTTTGCCGAAGAAGTATGATGACTTTTGTGATTTTACACTATAATAATATAGATGAAACTATGGAATGTTTAGATTCTTTAGAAAAGTTTAATTCAAATATTGTTGTTGTATCTAATTCTAAAGATTATGATAACTTAAAGATGATAGAAAAACGAGTTTCTAAAGTGATTATAAATGAAGAAAATATAGGTTTTGCAAAAGCAAATAATATAGGATGTAAATATGCTATAGAACACTTTCAACCAGACTTTCTATGTGTAATTAATAATGATGTTATCATAGAACAAAAAGACTTTATAACTCAAGTGGAAAAATTATATAAAAAATATAAATTTGATATATTAGGACCTAAAATTTTACCAGAAGAATCAGATTCTTGTAATCCATTTTATGCTTATAAAACTTTAGATGAGGTAAGAGCAAGAATTAAATATACAGAAAAACTAATAAAGATATATCAAAATAAATTCCTAAGACTGTTATTAAATATTTATTTAAAGTTAAAAGCACCTTTTAGAAAAGAAAAAAAGACTACTAATGGAAGTAGTGAACAACTTAATGTAGCACTTCATGGGTGTGCATTAATATTCTCTAAAAAATACTATAAAAAATATAATGACGTATTTTATAATGGAACATTTTTATTCCATGAAGAAGAATTTTTAGCACTAAGAGCCAAAGAAAATAACTTAGTTATGCTCTATAGTCCTAAGATAGAACTTTATCATAAAGAAGGAAGTTCGCTAGCAAAAAAATTTCAAAAGCAAAAATACGATTCATTAATATTTAGAAATAAAGAAATACTTAAATCATTAAAATTATTAGAAAAAGAAATGTTAAAACAGGAGGCAAAAGATTAGTATGAAAGATGGTATTACAGTAATTATTCCATGTTACAATGTAGAAAAATATTTAGATAGTTGTGTTCAATCTATTATAAATCAAACTTATAAGAATTTAGAAATTATTTTGGTTGATGATTCTTCAACTGATAATACTTGGAAGATAATAAAACAATATGAAAAAAAATATGATAATATAAAAGCTTTGAAAAATGAAAAAAATAGTGGAGCAGGTTATTCTAGAAATAGAGCAGTAGAAATAGCTAGTAATCAATATATATCATTTATAGATAGTGACGATTATATTGAGTTAAACTTCTATGAAACAATGTTAAAACAAATGAAAAAAGAAAAAGCTGATGTTGTAGTTTGTGATATATTTGTACGCTATGATAATGTTGAAGGTACGGATACTAGAAGTGTAGCTTGTATAAAACCAACAGATAAATATAGTTTTATAAATAATGGATTAGCAGCAAGTCCATGTAATAAAATTTTTAACAAAGACCAATTACTTAAATATAAATTTTTAGAAGGAACAATGAATGAAGATATTCCTACTGTTTTAGCAATATTAGTAACATCTTCAAAAATTGCTTATAATACTTCAACATACTATAATTATATTCAAAGAAAGTCTTCTGTTCAAAATGCTACTTTAAGTAATAAAAGATTTGATATTTTTAAAGCTTTAGATGCCCTAGAAGCAAGAATACCTAGAAATCAAAAGAATAAGAAGTATTGGGATGCTATTATTTATAATCAAATTATTATGTTCTTAATTTATGTTATTCCTAAAGAAAATGATTCTAAGAAAAGAAAACAATTCTTGAAAAGATTTAATGAACTAAGTTTAAAGTATGAAATAAGACAAAATCATTTATGGTGGAACTTTCTTGCTGCTCAAGGTAAAAAGCATAAGGTATATTATAGATCACTATTAAAACTAACTTGTGAGAAACACTATACATTAGCTAATCTTCTTATCTCCTTTTATAAATGGTATAGTAAAAACGTTAATAAATCTGTTATTAAAGAGAATATTACCATTGATGATATTGTTTTCATGGCTAAGAAACAAAGTGAAATGAAAGAAGGAGAGTTTAAGCTTTCCGTAGTAGTACCAAACTATAATTATGAAAAATTTTTATATCAAAGAATTTATAGTATATTATATCAAAGAGAAAAAATATCAGAACTTATTATTTTAGATGATTGTTCTAAGGATAACAGTAGAGAGTTAATTGATGAAATAGTAGAAAAAACTAAAGAATATATAAATATTAAAAAAGTTTATAATGAAACCAATAGTGGTACTGCTTTTAAACAATGGGAAAAAGGATTTAAGGAAGCAACAGGTGATTATGTTTGGATTGCTGAAGCTGATGATTATTGTGATAATAAGTTTTTAAAAACAGTACTTAAACCAATTAAAAACGATAATGATATTGTAATTTCTTATTGTGATACAGCTTTTATTGATAAGATGGGTAATGTAATTTTAAAAAGTATAAAACAAGAAATAGATATAATGCAAACAGGTCATTGGGATAGTGATTTTGTAAATGAAGGCTCTAAAGAAATAAATGATTATTCCTTCTTAAACTGTACCATTGCTAATGTTTCATCTGTTATCTTTAAAAACAATAATTATTCTAAATACTTTAAATTAGCAGGTAAATATAGACAATGTGGGGACTGGTTATTTTATGTTAAAGTAATGAATGATGGTAAAATATCTTATGTAGATAAGACATTTAATTACTATAGAGTACATGGTTCAAACGTTACGTCTTTAACTAAAAAACAAAAACACTTTGATGAAATAAAGTTGGTACATAATGAAATAGACAAAATGTATAAATTTGATAAAAAACAAAAGAGTGAGATAAATAAACGATATAAGTTTTTAAGAAGGGTATGGAGTTTAGATGATGGAAAAGATAAGTAGTTTTATTAAAAAGAAGAGAGTTCTATTGATATTTCTTATCTTTTTTCTTCTCCTTTTACTTCAGTATCAATTCTTGTATCTTTATCATGATGATTATGGTTATGCTAGTTTGTCTTATGCTGTAGATATTGGAAACGAAGGACTACACTATGGAATAAGTGATATTTTAAGATTTTTATGGTTACATTACTTACATTGGGGTGGGAGAGTTACTAGCTTCTTTGTTGAATGTAGTTTATTAAGATTAGGGCTTCCCCTTTATAGGTTAGTTCAAAGTATAGTAGTAACATTAATATTTTATTTAATATATAAAATAGCTAAAGAAAACTCTAAGATAGAAGATTATAAGATAGCTATATTTACTGTTTCATTATACGGAATACTAGATTTAATGAATCTCAGAGATAGTTTCTTTTGGATTTCCGCCTCCGTTAATTATGTATTTCCAACCCTTTATTTTCTAGCTTTAGTAGTTTTTATGCGACAAGAAAAATACAATAATAAATTTATTTATTTCCTTCAGTTTCTTCTTGTGTTTTTAACAGCCTTTTCCCATGAACAAACTTCAGCTATGTTACTCTTTTATTTAATATTAACTTTAATTGAAGAAAAAGTTAAGAATAAAAAGATTAAAAAAATTAGTATTAGTAGATTTATAATTGCTCTAATTGGTTTTTCCTTATTACTATTTTGTCCAGGTAATAATGCTAGAAAAGCTTATTCGCCAGAGTTCTATGACTTAAGTATATTTAGAAAATTATTAGTTACTATACCAAATACAATAACAGGTGTTTTTAGTGAATATAATAATCAGTTTTTCTTACTTTTCTTTTTTGCTCTAGCAATAGTTTCTATTACTAATATTAAAAATATTAAAAATGTAAAAAATAAGATATTAAAGTATTTAATTATGTTATCAACCTTATCAAATATAGTAATAATTATCTTTAGTTTATTTATTAAAAATTATAACTATTTTACTTACTTTACTTCCTTATTTAATAATAATCTTAAATACTTAGTTATAGTAGTTTTAATGTTACAACTACTGTTGATTATTTCTTCCTTTGTTATTTATTTTGGAAAGAAAGATGACTTCTATAGTAAATTATCATTATCAGCTTTTGCTTATATAACACCAATGCTTATTTCTTCATATTTTCCAGAAAGATCAGTAATTGGTTTCCAATTAGTTATGTTTATAATAATAGTAAAAATTATCTTTACATATTTTGAAAAAGTAAAACTACCTTTTCTACTTAATACTGTTATAGTAGCAGTACTTATCTATTCGGTTACTAATTATACTTCTATAACTCTTGGATATTACAATAATAAGAAAGTTAATGATTATAATGATAAAGTACTTTTAAGTTCTAGTAAAAAAATTAAAAGTGGTAAAAATATTAAAGAAATAAAACTAAAAAAATTTAATAACATGTTTTATGCTATTGATCCACCTTATATAGAAGGGTTTGAATATACTAAAGTTTGGATCAAAAAGTATTATGAAATACCACAAAAGGTAGAGTTGGATTATGAATAAGTTAATTAAATTATTTTATATAGTATTTGGATTAATATTTTGTTTCCTATTAATAAATATACCATTTAGGGAAATTTCCACAATTTATAATATAAAAAGTTATATATTTGTTTTACTAAGTATTCCCTTATTAGCTATGCTAATAGCATATTATAATTTTGTTAAGAAAAGAAAAAATAATATACTATTTATTATTATACCTATCTTATTACTTATTTCCTTGTCCCTATTTATAGTTTTTAACTTTGATGTACCCTTAGGGTGGGACTATGAGATAGTATTTGGGCAAGCAAAATGTTATGTAGAAAATTTATGTAAATTAAGAAATGCTGGAGTACCTGGTTATTTTCAATATTTTCCTAATAATATTCCCATTTTTATGGCGTTAGTTGGGGTAAATAAAATAGATAACTTATTAGGATTTCAGCAATACTTTTTATCAACTAAGTTAGCAAATTTCTTTTTCCTAATATTAACAGTTATATTTACCTTCTTATATGTTAAAAATAAGTTTGGTATTAAAAAAGCAGCCTTTTCCTTGCTACTATTTATCCTATATGTTCCATTTTACTTGTATATTCCCGTATTTTATTCAGATACACTTTCTATTTTATTTGGACCATTATTACTTTATATTTCCCTTTATTTTGAAAGTGATAAAAAATATAAACGGATTATCTCTTATATACTATTTGCTATTTTTTCCTTTATCGGTTGTAAGATGAAGATGACTACTATATTTATTCCAATTAGTATAATAGTAGCACTTCTATTTAAAGGAATAAATAAAAAGAAACTTGTATTTTTACTTATATTCTTTTCTATCTTCTTATCACTTGGTAAAATATATAATCACTATATTTTTACTAAAGATATATTCTCTGTTAAATATAACAATTATGGAAGTGTTCCTTATACCCACTGGATTATGATGGGAATGGAAAATCCTAGTAAAAAGATAGAATTTAGAAATTCTTATGGTGGTTATAATGGAGATGATTATACTGTTACAGAAAGTTTTACTAATTCTAAAAAAGCAGAGGAATATAATATCAAAGAAATAAAAAGAAGATTAAATAAATACGGTATAGTTAACTATTTAACTTTCTTATCTAAAAAAGCAGTAAATGCTTGGGGTGATGGAAGCTTTTATGTAACTACTAAACTTGGTTGGAAAGATAAATATAATACCAAAGAATATCAAAAATATATGATTGGTAAAGATGATAATCATATTTTAATATACTTTTGTAGTGCTGTTCAGTATGTATTTATAATACTATTAGTTTATTCATTTATATATAGTTTAAAAAATAATACTGATGAACTCTTTACTATTCAATTAGCAATTAGTTTTCTCTTTGTATTCTTACTGTTTTGGGAAAATAGATCAAGATATTTATATAACTATATACCATTATTCATTATTGTTATTACATATTGTATAGATAAATTTTCTATAAAACATAAGAAAATAAATAGTTCACAATAGCAGAAGATACACAAGGAGAATATCAATATTTTGTTAAATATTATGCTAATCCAATAATTACTAATATGAAAGATTTTAATTGGCCAACAGATGATGATACAGATTATAGAAAATACTATAATTTTATCAAAGATAAAATTAAAGATTATGACTACCTATATATAGCTGCTATAAATGATAAGTTTAATGAAAAATATTAGTTTGTTTTCAAAACTGAAGTAAAAGAACATCAGTTATATAAAATAGAAAAGAATGATAAAGAATATAAGGTAATACTTATAAATGGAGATGAGAAAGATGAAAAATAATGCTAAAATAGCTGTTTTAATTCCTTGTTATAATGAAGCAAAAACAATAAAAAAAGTAGTAGAAGATTATAAGAAAGCTTTACCAAATGCAGATATATATGTTTATGATAATAATTCAACTGATCATACTGATGAGATAGCAAGAAAAGCAGGAGCAATTGTAAGATACGAATATCGTCAAGGAAAAGGTAATGTTATTAGAAGTATGTTTAAAGATATAGATGCAGATTGTTACTTAATGATTGATGGAGATGATACATATCCTGCTTCTAATGCTAAAGAAATGTGTGATTTAATTCTTGATAAAAAAGCTGATATGGTAATAGGTGATAGATTATCATCAACATATTTTACAGAAAATAAAAGACCTTTTCATAATTTTGGTAATAGATTAGTAAGAGGATTAATTAACTTCCTATTTGAAAGTAATGTTCGAGATATTATGACCGGTTACCGTGCTTTTAGTTATGATTTTGTAAAAACTTTTCCAGTTTTATCTAAAGGATTTGAAATAGAAACAGAGATGACTATACATGCTCTTGATAAGAACTTTTTACTAAAAGAAGTAAAAGTAGGTTATAGAGATAGACCAGCAGGAAGTGTTTCTAAACTTAATACCTATCGTGATGGTTTCAGAGTATTAAAAACTATTGGTAGATTATTTAAAGAATATAAACCAACTGTCTTCTTTAGTATAATAAGTTTATTATTCTTAATAATATCTTTAGCTTTTGGTATACCAGTTTTTGCTGAATACTTTAAGACAGGATTAGTACCAAGATATCCAACCTTAATATTTTCAGGGTTCATGTTAATGATTGCTATTATTATGTTTGCTTGTGGTCTTATTCTAGAAGTAGTAGTTAAAAAAAATAGACAGTTATTTGAACTTATCCTTATAAATATTAATAATAGAAAGAAGTGGTAAGATGAATAAGAAAGATAAAATAGAAATATTAATAGAAAATGTATTAAAACTATTTCATATAAAAGTAAGTAAGAAAATAGAAAAATTATTAGTGCAAATATTTAAATTCGTTATAGTTGGTGTAATAGCAACAGTAATTGATTTTGGGTTCCTTTATATTTTTAAAGAATTCTTTCACCTACCAGTAATATTATCTAATACCTTGTCATTTTGTATATCCGTTATATATAACTATACTGCTAGTGTTAAATGGGTATTTGATGTTAATAGTGAAAAGAGTAAAAAGAAACAATTCGTTGAATTTATCTCCTTTAGCATAGTTGGATTACTATTAAATGATTTAATTATGTGGATTTGTGTTGATAAGTTTAGTGTATATTATTTACTTTCTAAGATAATAGCAACTGCTATTGTAATGGTATTTAACTTTATAACTAGAAAAATGTTTTTAGAATAAAAAAATGAGTTGAAGCTCATTTTTTTTAAAAATCTTTGTTAGTAAATAGCTCACCTAAATCATAAAAACTGCCATCTTTAGTAGCTCCGATAGTTGTACTAGCACTACTAACACCACTTGTTGAAGTAACAGTGTATAAATTAACTACATCTTTTACTTTAGGTAATAGACCAGTAACAGTAAAGTTATCATCAGTATAATTCATTTTCTCTCTAATATTACCTAAATCATCTTTTCTCAAAACAAACATCGGCATATAACTAACAGTAGAATCTTCCATTAAGAAGAATAAAGTAACTCCTGTAATGTCTTGTCCAATACTACCAACATAAGCATTTTTAACCTTACTAGTAAAACCAGTTATTTGATAAGTCTTAACCTCATTTTCCTTATCAGTCATTCCTACTAAAGGTCCAAAAGTAGCCCAAGCAATACTTAAACTAACACTTGTTTTATCACTATTAACTTTCATTGAAAGACCATAAGCAGAAGATGTAGCATCTAAAGGATTACTATAAGTATTATTAGAATTATTTAATCCTTTTTTAAGATCAAGTGGTTCTACTTTAGTAGTAGTATCCTCTTTCTTAGTAGTTTCAGGTTTATTATTCTTATTAGTTTCTTTCTCCTTACTACTTAAAAGAGATATACATCCTGCTATAAGTAATACTAAAGCAATAATTAAAACAATAACCCCAGCACTAATTTTTTTATTATTGGCCATAAATTTCTCCTTTCTTCCATAATTATAACATTATTTTAAAATAAGTATCTTAAACTTAACAAATTCTTTTCTTTTTTAGTAAAAAACTGTATAATAAAAAGCGAAAGGAATTGAGACCAATGGATAAGTTAACAAAAGAAGAAGTAAATCATATCGCTCATCTTGCACGTATTGGTATGAGTGATAGTGATGTAGAAACTTTTCAAGTTGAATTAAAAAAACTATTAGATGAAGTATCTAAAATTACAGATATAAAAGGTTATGATGATGAAATAATGTTTACTCCAAGTGAAAACAAAGCTGCATTG
>JAQXHT010000029.1 GCA_029007415.1 bacterium | reverse complement strand
TTTTCTCTAATATTTTCTTGGTAACGATAGCAAGTGGGGTACACCTGTTCCCATCCCGAACACAGAAGTTAAGCCACTTAACGCCGACGATAGTGTATGCGAAAATAGGAAGTTGCCAAGATTTTTTTTGTTTTATTTTTTTATTTTTCTAAAACATCTTGAAATACTCTATTTCCCTTTGCTATAATGGACTAGACGGAAAAGAGGGAAATTTATGAATTATAAAGTTACATCATATAATGAAAAAGATACTATATCTTTGGCAGAAAATATTGAATCAGAACATTTTCCTAATATGGTTATATGTTTAATTGGTGATTTAGGTAGTGGTAAGACAATCTTTACAAAAGGCTTTGCAGCTGCATTAGAGGTAAAAGAAGAAGTTACCAGTCCTACTTTTAATATAATTAAAGAATATCAAAGTGGTCAACTTCCTTTATATCATATGGATGTTTATCGTCTTGATGGTAAAGCAGAAGATTTAGGAATAGAAGACTATTACGATAAAGGTGGCGTAACAATTATAGAATGGGCAGACATGATAAAAGATTATTTGCCAGAAGAAAGACTAGACATCAAATTTAAACTATCAAATGAAGATGAAGATACAAGAATTATTACTATTACTCCGCATGGACAAGCATATGAAGATTTGTGTGAGGATGTTCTATGAAAATTCTTTATGTAGATACATCATCAAATTATCTTTACAGTGGAATAGTAATTGATAATTCTATAAAAAGTGAAGTAAAAGAAAAACTAGGAAAAGACTTATCAAAAGTAGCTTTACCAAAAATTATAAAACTATTTGATGAAGCCTCTATTACACCACAGGACCTAGATAAAATAATGGTAGTAATCGGACCAGGCTCATTCACTGGTGTTAGAATAGGTGTTACTATAGCTAAAACCATTGCTTGGAGTTTAAATATTCCTATAGTACCAGTATCAGGTTTAACTGCAATGGCTTTGTCTAACCCTATGAGTGATAATTACTCAATGCCATTAATTGATGCTAGAAGAGGTTACGTCTATGGAGCTCTTTATGACAATAATATGAATTCAGTTGTTGAAGACACACACATAGAATTAGAAGAATTAAAAAATAAAGTAAAAAATTATTGCCCGATTACAGTTATTACTAATAACGATATAGAGATATCTTATGATGTAGTTAAGTATAATCCAGACATTTTAAAAATAGTAAATTACTTTAAAGATAAAGAAGGAATTAATCCCCATCTTGTTAATCCAATATATTTAAAAAAGACAGAAGCTGAGGAAAAAGCTAATTTATGATAAAAGAATATAATAGTTATCCACAAATTTCTGTGGACAACTTTATTTATAAACTAAAAAAAGATGAATTTAGACAAGATCCCTTTTTAAACTTATTAACTTATGAAGAAGAAAATATAGTAAAAGGAATATTACTTTATAGTGAAATTTATGATAGAATAGAAATCAATCAAATAGAAGTGCTTCCTATTTACCAAAATAGACATATTGCTTGTTCATTAATGGAATATCTAATAACTCAAGCAAGAAATAAAAAGATAGTAAATATAACTTTAGAAGTAAAATGTGATAATTATAAAGCAATAAATTTGTATCAAAAATATAATTTTGAAAAGCAAGCTGTGCGAAAAAACTATTATAATGGTATAGATGGAATACTAATGGAACTAAAAATAAATTAGATTTGGAAGTGTTAATAATGAAAGATACTTATATATTAGGAATAGAAAGTAGTTGTGATGAAACAAGTTGCTCTATTGTAAAAAATGGTAGAGAAGAAATAACAACATCGACATCAACACAAATTTCTATTCATGAAAATTTCGGCGGAGTTGTTCCAGAAATAGCTAGTCGTGAACACGTAAAAAATATAACTTTCGTGATAGAAGACTGCTTAAAAAAAGCAAATATGAAAATTGAAGAAGTAGATGCCATAGCTGTTACATATGGACCAGGCTTAATTGGTAGTCTTTTAGTTGGTTTAGAAGCAGCTAAAACTTTAAGCTTTGTTTATAATAAACCATTAATACCAGTTCATCATATAGCCGGACATATCTATGCAAATAGTTTAGTAGAAGAGTTTAAATTTCCTTTAATAGCTTTAGTAGTTAGTGGTGGTCATACCGAATTAATAAAAATGAATGACCACTTAAGTTTTGAAAAACTAGGAGGAACTCTAGATGATGCGATTGGTGAATGCTATGACAAAGTAGCAAGAGTAATTGGTCTTTCATATCCTGGTGGTCCAAAGTTAGATAAACTAGCACATACAGGAGAAGCAACTTATCAATTACCTATGCCTTTAAATGATGATAGTTATAACTTCTCATTCAGTGGTTTAAAAAGTGCTGTTATTAATTTAGCACATAAAGAAAAACAAAATAATCGTGAAATAAATCAACAAGACTTAGCTTGTTCTTTCCAAAACGTTGCGATTGGAAGTATCATCAATAAAACAAAAAAAGCCTTAAAAAATGAAAATATTAATAACTTAATAGTAGCAGGTGGTGTAGCTGCAAATGGTAAACTAAGAGAAGAAGTAGCAAAATTAGCAGAAGAGATGAATATCAACTATTCTATTCCACCACTTAGTTTTTGTACCGACAATGCCGCAATGATAGCAGCCGCCGGTTATTACCTATATAAAAAAGGCATAAGAGCAGACTTTAATTTAAACGCTCAATCAAGTGTTAATCTGTAAAGAAGCATATTTGAAAATATGTTTTTTTTGTGGAAAACTCTTTTTTTGAAAGAAAAGTGTGCTATAATCAATAATAGGGAAGAGTAGATTGATACCAACAATTTACAAATCAAGATTTGATAACCCATAGAGATTATAAAGAATAGAAGGAGAGAAGTTTATGTTAAAAACAAAAGTAGGTTATAGCACTCAAAAAGATAGTTTTACTAAAGGACTAGAAACTGCTAAAAATGCAAAACTAGGAATGAGACCAAAACTAGGATTACTTTATACTTCTTGTCAAGACGATACTGAAGAAGTTATAAAAGGAGTTCGCTCTACAATGAGAGGAGTACCAGTAGTTGGTTGTACATCAAGTGGAATGGTAATGACTAATGATGGTATTATATCAAGTGAAGATGGTTTCGCTGCCATGATGACTTTTGATGACAAAGAAATGACTGTTGGAGTAGCTTGCCACGAAGCAGGAAAAAATGCTAGAGAAATTGGAAGAAAAGTAGCAAGAGAAGCAGTATTAGATGCTGGAGCTACTTATTCACCAGACTATTTCTATATGGTAGCAAGTCCAAAAGAAGAAGAAGATTATTTAATGGGAATCCAAGATATCATTGGACGTGTACCAATGTTTGGAGGAAGTGCTGCTGATGATACTGTAGAAGGAAATTGGAAAATTTATTGTAATGATAAAGTATTTAGTGATGGTGTTGCAGTAGTATTCTTCTATACTGATAATGAAATTGCTACTTCATATACAGGAGCATATCGTGAATCAGATAATGTTGGTTTAATTACAGAAGTAAAAAATAATCGTACATTAGTAAAAATTGATGGAGTTTCTGCCCTTAAGAAATATGCTGAATGGACAGGAACTACAGTAGAAAAATTACATGGTCAAAATTTATTAGTTGCTTCAATTACTAAACCATTAGGTGTAAAAGATCCATTAGGAAACTTAACAGTTGTACGTCATCCAATGTTCGGAGATGATAATGGAACAAAAACACCAAATGATGACACTATTAATTTAGGAAATAAAGTAATAGAGAAAACAGCTATTATTCAATTAGAAGCAACTGTAGATGAATTAATCGATTCTACAAAAGCAACATTAAAAGATTTAAAGAGTCAATTATCTTGTGACCCTGCAGGTTATGTATTAGTTCATTGTGGAGGAAGAAAATTAGGAATTGGAAACAGAATCAATGAAGTATATGATAACTTAGTAGAAGAAGCTCATGGTGTACCATTCATTACAATCTTTACATTTGGTGAATATGGTTATGATGAACATTCTTGCAATAGTTGTGGTGGTTTAATGTTATCATTCACAGGTTTTGGAAAAGAATAATAATTACGTAAAATTAACTCATACTAAAATACGAGGAGGAGATAAAATGAAAAATTTAATTGGAGGAAAATTTGTTGATGCTAGTAATGGAGAAACCGCTGATGTAATTAATCCAGCTACTAATGAATTAATTGATACAGTTCCATTAGCTACAGAAGAAGATGTAGACCTTTGTGTTAAAGAAGCAGCAAAGGCACAAAAAGCTTGGGCTAAAATGCCAATGTATGAAAGAGGAGAAATCTTATACAAATTTGCTGATTTAGTTGAAGAAAGACATGAAGAATTAGCTCAATTATTATCAAAAGAAACTGGAAAACCAATTAAAGAAGCCAGAGCAGAAATTGGAAATACAAAACATTTTATTCATGGTTATGTAGAAAAAGCTAAACATGATTATGGAAATGTAATTCCAGCTGGAAGTGAAGTTGGTCAAGAAAAAACAATGCAAATAACTGTTCAACAACCATTAGGTGTAGTTGCTTGTATTATTCCATTCAATTTCCCATGTGATTTATTTGGTCAAAAAGTGCCTAGTGCTTTAATAATGGGAAATAGTGTAATTGTAAAACCAGCTACTGATAATCCATTAACACTTCATAGATATTGTGAATTATTAGTAGAAGCAGGAATTCCAGCAGGAGTTATTAACTGTATTTCAGGACGTGGTTCTGTAACTGGAAACGCTTTAGCAAAACATCCACAAGTAGCTTTAATTAGTGTAACAGGAAGTACCGAAGTAGGAGCTGAAGTAATGGCTAACGCTGCTTCTAATATTACTCACGTTATGTTAGAGTTAGGTGGAAATGATGCCTTTATCGTTATGAATGATGCTGATATGGACTTAACTATGAAAGAATTAGTTTGGGGACGTCTTTATAATACTGGACAAGTTTGCTGTGCTAGTAAGAGATTCTTAGTTCAAAAAGATATCAAAGATGAATTTATTAAAAGAGCAGTAGAAACTCTTCAATCATTAAAAGTTGCTATGCCTCAACAAGAAGATGCTGATATTGGTTGTTTAATAAATGAAAAGGCAGCTATTAATGCAGAAGAACAAGTTAAGAAAACAATCGAACAAGGAGCTACTTTAGTTTATGGTGGCAGAAGAAATGGTGCTTTCTTTGAACCAACAATTCTTGATAATGTAACAAGAGATATGGATGTTATGAAAGATATGGAAATCTTTGCACCAGTAATTCCAGTTTGTACTTTTGATACATTAGAAGAAGCTTTAGAAATAGCAAATCAAAGTAAATTTGGTTTATGTGGAAACATTATGACTAGTGATATGAAAACTGCTTTCAAAGCTGCTATGGAAATGGAAGTAGGAGGAGCAGTTATCAACGGTGCAAGTTTCTATCGTGCTATTGAAATGCCATTCGGTGGATGGAAACATTCAGGAATTGGAAACGAAGGAGTTTCAACAACTCTAAAAGAAATGAGTCGTACAAAGACGATTGTTCTTAAAAATATTTTAGATTAATTATAAGAAAAGACTTAGGGTTATCATTAAAATCTAAGTCTTTTTTGTTAGTTTTTGACAAGTTATTTCCATTTTAAAAATAGAAACCAGTAGTTGATTTCTATTTTTTAATAAACTTTTTTTCTACTAAACAAATGACATAGTAGAATAAAAAGGCGAATACTCCTAGAAGAAATACAGAAGTAATAACTAAATTTATATTGAACACCTGACTACCATACATAATTAAATAACCTAATCCCTTTTTAGAAACAAGTAATTCACCCATAATCACTCCGATATAAGCCATACTTGTATTAATTTTAAGATTATTAATTATATTAGAAAAATTACTTGGTAAAACAACTTTGAAAAATAAATCTTTCTTACTAGCATTTAAACTCTTAAGTAAAATTAAATAGTTTTTATCAGTTTCTTTAAAACTATGATAAATATTGATAATAGATAAGAATAAAGAAATTAATAAAGCCATAAAGATAATTGATTTTGTACTAGCACCGACCCAAATGATAATTAAAGGACCAAGTGCTACTTTAGGAAGAGCATTAATAACTGTAAGATAAGGATCAACAATCTTAGCAAGTCGCTTATTCCACCATAGAATAGAAGCGATTACTAAACCACCAATCGAAGCCAGTGCA
This sequence comes from bacterium, assembly GCA_029007415.1. Classification (GTDB taxonomy): domain Bacteria; phylum Bacillota_I; class Bacilli_A; order RF39; family UBA660; genus Onthousia. The sequence goes on along the minus strand of JAQXHT010000029.1, from coordinate 6,399 downwards.
AAACTAATAATAGTTTCTAGTAAAGTAACTTTAATATGTGTAAATAAATCATTACTTTCAACTAAAGAACTTAAAGTCTTAACGATTAGTGAAGGACTACTAGCTAAGAAAGTATTAATTACTTTATAATGCGCTAATACTTCCCAAATGATAAGAAAAACAATAAGGATTAAAACTTGTGCAAAAATAATAATTCTTTTCTCTTTTTGTTTCTTTTTTAAATATTCTTTTCTTTCATTAGATATGGACATCTAAATCCCTCCATATCTTTTCATAATAGATATTAAACTCCTTTTTACTTCTATTTTCGAAAGGTGTCTTTCTATCTTCAAACTCTATTTCATAAATGGTTTTAATCTTAGCAGGCCTTTTTGTTAGAACAATCACAATATCACTTAAACTAACTGCTTCTGCAATATCATGAGTTACCATTAAGACCGTTTTACCTTCCTTTTTAATCATCTTATATAAGTCATCAGCAAGAGCTACTCTAGTCATAGCATCAAGTGCTGAAAATGGTTCATCTAATAATAATATATCTGGATGAATTGCTAGTGTTCTGATGAGAGCAACCCTTTGTCTCATACCACCAGATAAACTACTAGGGTATTTATCTTTAAACTCAGTCAAACCATAACTATCTAATAAATGATTAACATAACTGATATTATCTTCTGTCTTAATACCTTTAATTTCTAACCCTAAAAGACAATTATCTAAAATAGTTAGCCAAGGAAATAAACTATCTTTCTGTAGCATATAACCTAGAATAATATTGTCCTTGTTAAAAGTAATTTCTCCACTAGATTTATCTTCAAGCTTAGCAAGAATAGAAAGTAAAGTACTTTTTCCACAACCAGAAGGACCAACAATAGAGATAAATTTTCCTTTTTCTACTTTGAAAGAAAAATCATCAATCGCCTTAATCTCATCTTTAGTATCTTGATAGTTCTTTTCTAGATGTGTTATTTCTAAAATATTATTGTTTGATGTCATATTTTAACTTATCATAAGAAACTTTCTTATCAAGTTCATTAGCATTTTTCATAATCTCTTGTAAGTGATCAAAAGATTCTTTTTTATATTCTGTTGTCTTAGGCCATGCTTCTATCTCACGATATCTTTTAACAACATTAGTAATATCTTTTAAAGAAGTATCTGGAAATTGATTAATAATTGCTTTTGCAACTTCTTCATCTGTAGAATTATGAACAAAATCAAGTCCTTTTTGAATAGCATCTCTAAACTCTTTAATTAAGTCATTATTCTTTGTTAAATAGCTATTTCTAGCAAAGTAAGTTGTATAAGGAACAACTCCTCCAAGTTCTCCAACAGAAGCAACTACATAACCATAACCTTGTTTTTCTACTTGTAGAGCATTAGGTTCTCTTAGTGCAAGAAAAAGAAAGTAAGATTATTGATAAATACTTAAAAATTTGATATCCTTAAATAAGAATAGGAGGGTTTTTGATGTTAGTTTATGTGCTAAATAAAGAAAAACTAATCAGTTTTACTTTACCTTCCACTGTATCTGGTAGTTATTGGGTTAAAGATAAGGATAAATATAATAATGAAATAAATCTAATAAATATAAGTGAAGATAGCGGAAAGTGGAAAGCTTATAGTAATAAAAATGTTAAAATATTAGCTAATAAAGAAGTATTAAGAGAGGTAGAACTTAGTGAATACCAGTTTTTAATACTACAGTTAAAAGATGGAGCAGGTTACTATATCTTATATGTTTCACCTGTAAATGATTTGTCAATGCAATATCTTTCTATTGAAAGAGACTGTAAATTTACAGTAGGAAGTAGTAGTGACAATGCTATTAGTTGTAATAACCAATTAGTATCACCGCATCATATTGAAATAACTTATCAAAATAGAACTTGGCTAGTAAAAGACTTAGATAGTCAGTATAAAGCTTTTATAAATAATCAAGCCTTATATGGTGTTAGAAGACTTAATCATGGTGATGTTATTTTTATAATGGGACTTAAGATAATCGTTCTTGGTAATATTCTAGTATTTAATAATCCTTTAGATAGTGTAACTTATAAGGGTGGTTTACCTGCTAAATATTTAGAACGTCCAATTAATGAAAAAGTCGAAACAACTGAGGAGGAAGAAGAAGTAACCCTTTATGATAAAAATGATTATTTTGTAAGGTCTCCGCGTTTTGTAGAAGTTATAGAAAAAGAAGAATTTAAACTAGATGGTCCTCCTAATAATGCTGAACCGGAAGAAATGCCTTTCATTTTAACTATCGGACCAATGATAACTATGGCTTCAACGTCTTTTGTTATGTTATTAGTTGCTTTCATGTCAATGCAAAATGGTACTGGAAATATGATGAGTGTTATGCCAACTATAGCTATTTCAATTTCAATGATGGCAGGAACTCTTCTTTGGCCTACTATTAATCGACGTTATACTAAAAAAATGCAGGAAAAGAAAAAAGCTAAATTAGAGAAAAAATATAATGAATATTTAGTAAAAAAAGAACAAGAATTATTAAATATTTCTACAAAACAAAAACAAATTTTATTATCTAATAATATTAGTCCTAGTGAATGTTACCAAATGATAATTAATAAAAATAGAGCATTATGGGGAAGAGAACTACATCAAAAAGATTTCCTTTCTATGCGTTTAGGACTAGGTAGAACGAACCTATCTATTAACTTTGCTTATCCATCAGAGCATTTTACAGTAGATGATAATAATCTTGAAGAAAAAATGATGCTTATTACAGAAAAGTATAAATATATAGATGGAGCACCCGTAGTAGAAAACTTTATTACTAAAAATATAATGGCTATTTGTGGTAGATATGAATATATAAAACCTTATACCGACTTATTACTGTTACAAATGGTTACTCTTCATAGTTACTATGATTTAAAGATAGTTATTTTAACTAATGAAGCAAATGAAGAATACTGGGAAAATATAAAGATGATGCCACATCTATTTAGTAATGATAAAGAGACAAGATTTTTTGCTAGTAACTTTGATCATGCTAAAGAAATAACACAATATTTACAAAGAATAATGACTTCAAGAGCAAATCAAGCAGATAAAATAAAGCAAAATAGAGACCAATTATATAAAAACTTTTCTACATATTACATGATAATAACTGATGATTATAAGATGGTTAAAAACTTTTCATTGATTGATCAAATACTAGAAATGGATGGTAACTTAGGTTTCAGTTTATTAATACTTCATCCATCACTTGCTAACTTACCAACAGCAACTAAAGCTTTCATTGGAATAAATGATATGCAAAACGGTGGTATCTTTGAAAGTGAAATTCAAAAAGATTCACAAAGAACCTTTACTATAGAACCAGTTGATAAATTAGATTTAGATTATTGTTCTTTAAGATTAATAAATATTCCTTTAGAAAGTAAAGATGAAGAGTATAATTTACCAAAAACAGTTGGGTTCTTAGAGATGTATGATGTTGGAAAAATTGAACAATTAAATCCACTTGAAAGATGGAAAGTCAATAACCCAATAAACAGTTTATCAGTACCAGTAGGTTTATCAACTGATGGTAATTTATTTAAACTTGATTTACATGAACGTGAAGAAGGACCACACGGTTTGATAGCAGGTATGACTGGTTCTGGTAAATCAGAATTTATAATTACTTATATTTTATCAATGGCTATTAACTTTCATCCTGATGAAGTGCAGTTCGTTTTAATTGACTATAAAGGTGGAGGTTTAGTTGGTGCTTTTGAAAGTCAAGATAAAAAAATAGTTTTACCCCACTTAGCAGGAACGATAACAAACCTAGAAACTGCTGATATTAATAGAGCATTATCATCAATCGAAAGTGAACTAAAAAGAAGACAAAAGTTATTTAATGAAGCACGTGAGAAACTTGGTGAAGGAACAATTGATATTTATAAATATCAAAAATATTATCGTGAAGGTATGTTAGATACAGCTGTTTCTCATTTATTTATAATTTCTGATGAGTTTGCCGAACTTAAAAGTCAACAACCAGAATTTATGGATCAATTAATATCAACTGCTCGTATCGGACGTTCCTTAGGTGTACATTTAATACTAGCTACTCAGAAACCAAGTGGAGTTGTAAATGACCAGATTTGGTCAAACTCTAGATTTAAAGTTTGTTTAAAAGTACAAGATGCTAATGACTCTAATGAAGTAATTAAAAGACCAGATGCGGCAATGATAAAAGAAGCTGGAAGATTCTATTTACAAGTAGGTTATGATGAATTATTTGCACAAGGCCAAGCAGCTTGGGCTGGAGCACCTTATGTACCTCTTGATAAAGTTTACCATCAAAAAGATGACTCTATTGTTTTCATTAATGAGATAGGAAAGAGTATAAAGAGTATTGATACACCAAAAGTAAATATTAAAGTTGAAGGTGAACAATTACCTAATATAGTTAAATATCTATCATCACTTGCTGAAAAAACCGATATTTCTGTTAAGCAATTATGGTTACCTAAACTTGCAAGTATGATTTATCTTGATAATTTAAAGAGTAAATATAACTTTGTACGAAAACCTTTTGATGTTGAGTTAGTTATCGGTGAATATGATGACCCAGCTAATCAAAAACAGGGATTATTATCTGTTGATTTAGGTGAAGAAGGTAATGTTGTAATTTACAGTATGACAGAAAAGAATACTATTACTAATACACTTTTATACTCATTAATAACAACTTATACTACTGAAGAAGTTAATATCTATGCTTTAGATTTTGACAATGAAACTTTAAAGATATATGAAAATGCTCCTCAAGTTGGTGACGTAATTTTTGCAAATGAAGAAGAAAAAGTTGATAAATTGCTTAAACTTTTAATGTTTGAAATAGAAAAGAGAAAGAAATTATTTCAAGATTTTAATGGTAGTTATAATTTCTATTGTTCACACTCAGGAAAGACATTACCAGCTATTATCTTTATGATATCTGGTTATGAAAACTTCAAAGAGAGTTTTGAAGACTCTGAACAAGATGTTGCTAAAATAGCAAGAGATGGTGCTAAATACGGAATATATACTGTTGTAACAGCTATTAGTGATAGAGCATTGAGACTTAGTATGCGTTCTAATTTCCCAACTATTATTCCACTAAAATTATCAGCACCAATCGAATATAATATGTTACTTGGTAAGAAAGCTCCATTAATAGCAGATATAAATAATCGTGGTGTTATTTTGCTAGATGATGCTCCATATGAATTTCAAACTGCTTCTGTTTGTGAAAGTGAGAAGTTAAACGACTATGTTAAACAAGTTATTACTGCATTAAATGAACAAATCAAGACGAGAGCTAGTAGAGTACCAGTACTACCAGAAAAAGTAACTCTAAGTGATGTAAGACAGGCTCTTAAGGACTTAACTAGTATTCCAGTTGGTATTGAGAAGGAAACTCTTAATATTGCAACTTATAACTTTAAGAAAAATCTTATCAGTTTAATCAACTCTGAAGATATGACTGCTCTTACTAAGCTAACTAGGCTAATAATCAAAGAGGCAACAAGTCTAGTTAATGTAGAAACTATGGTTCTTGACTTAAAAGACTTTTATGATGAAAACACTTTTGAAAACGTTATTTATCATAATTTAGCAGTTGATTCTTTCAAATTTCTTAATGATGAAGTCTTTAGAACAGATAGAACTAACAATTTAATAGTGTTTATTACTGGAGTTGAAAAACTAATTGGTAGCTTAGACCCTACTACAAAGGCTGGTTTAATAACAATTTTTACTAAGATGAGTGAATTAAAAAATGTATCTATCGTATTTGTCGGTCGAGTAGTAGATATAAAAACATTTGCTTATGAAACTTGGTTTAAGCAATTTGTATCAAGTGACGGTGGAATATATGTAGGAAGAGGAATTAATAATAATACTCTTTATAGTATTTCAACTTCATTTAGAATATTAAATGAACAAATACCACCTAACTTTGGTTATGTTGTTGATAATGGTATAGCAACTAGAATTAAGATATTAGAAGGTGACGAATAATGGAAAATAAAGTTTTAGTAACAATAATAGTACCATTAATTGAAAAAAAGTATGAGGTATTTCTTCCTGTTAATAAAAAGATAGGAGAAATATCTTCCTTACTTGCTAAAGGATTAGTTGATGTTTCAAATGGTTATTATATAGTTACTAATAAAGAAAAATTTTATAATAGAATCACAGGAAAAGAATACAATAATAATGTTATTTTACAAAAAACTGATATAAGACATGGTACACAATTAGTATTTATGTAAAAAACTGTCAATACAGTTGATTAGAGAAAAAAAGTGTGATAAAGTTAAATCATAGAAAGGTAGGAGAAAATTATGGCATATAACGATTCTGTATATTTTCAACAAGAAAAAATTC
>JAQXHT010000028.1 GCA_029007415.1 bacterium | reverse complement strand
TTTGCGTATTAGGAATAAGTGATTCACTTTTTTTCTTCTAAGCTTTTTCTAAACTCTACCTCAAATTCATTTATTGAAGTATATCTATTATTTCTATCATAATTTGTAGCCTTTAATAGCACATTATATGTTTTAGTATTTAATTCAAATTCTTCTAAATCATTAGGAATAAACATCCCTATTTCATATCTTTTATCATTATTACTTACATTACTAAATATATCAAAAATAATTGCTCCTAGAGTAAATTCATTTGTTAATTCATCAATAGTTGCTCCTAGCTCATTTTCTTCAGGAGCTTTAAGTCTTTTAGTACCATAATAATCTTTTCCTAAATCATTTTTAGTTGGAAGTTTTCTAAATAAATCTATATCACAAAAAGTTGCTTCATCTTTTTCAAAATTATAAATGATACTACTATCATAGAAATCTACAGCAACATATCCATCATTAATAAATGCTTCAAAAAAAGAAAATAGTTTATATACAACATCTAATCTTTTACTAATCTCTAATTTTTTAAATTTTTGTATAGGTGTTATTAAAGTTGAATCATTTTTATACTTTTCAAAATTCCAATGATCAAATAAACACTCTCCATCCGCATATTCAAATATAACTGCAAAGAATTCATTAATATCAAACGAATCTATATACTTAATCAAATTTTGGTGATGAATATTTTTATATTTTTCTACTGCATCTTTTAATAAATCTATTGAATCTTGTTCTGAAATTTCAGCTTCTACCGTTTTAGCTCCAGCTATTTTTATAAAATACTTCTTATTATCTTTCTGAACCCCAAATGATATGCATCCACTTCCAGTTTCATCTATTACTGAAAAAACAATTCCATAATCATTTACCCAGGAAAAATCTTGGTATTCTTTTAATTTAAATTCTATATTATCTATTTTACATTTAACCATAATTATTTTCTTTCTAATACCGTGACACTTTCGCAATGATAAGTATTAGGAAATTCATCTACTAGATTAATACTTTTAATTTTGTATTCACCACTTAATTCTTTTATATCCCTAGCAAAACTCATTAAATCACAAGATATATAAATAATATTATTACATTTCTTATCAAGTAATAATCTTCTAGCACTATTTGATAACCCACTTCTTGGCGGATCAATTATAATCATATCTATTTCTTTATTATACTTTTCTAAAAAGTCTTTAGCATCCATACAAAAGAACTCCACATTATCTATATTATTTATCTTCTTATTATAATTAGCATCAACAATACCTTCCTTAACTATTTCTACTCCATATACTTTTTTAACATAACGTGATACTAATAAGGAGATAGTACCTGTTCCACAATATAAATCTAAAATAGTATTTATATCTTTTTCTTTAACTATATCAATTACTTCTTTATAAATACTTTCTAAACCTTTAGAATTAATTTGAAAGAAAGCATCACGTCCAACATAAAAGTCCATGTCAAATATCTTAGTTTTAATCTTATCACTACCAAACACTAACGTTTCATTTAAATAACAAGAATCAACTTTATCCTTAAAGTAATTTAGTCTTTCAATAGCACATTTTCCTTTAAAAGAAATCATACTATTATTATCAAAAGACCTAATCATTACTTCTTTTAATTTTCTATTATCTTTAATAAAATTTTTAATAAACTCATAAATCCTAGTAATATTTTCATTTACTAAATAACATTTATCTATATCTAGTAATTTATTACTTTCTTCTTCATAAAAGCCAATTTTATCTTCTTCAATATGAAAAATAACTTTATTGCGATAATACTTTTCTTGACTAGGAATAATATCTATCTTTTCTAGATTAATACCAGCATATCTCGTTAATATATTAAGAGCTTTCTTTTTCTTAAACTCAAGTTGCTCTTGATAAGTCATTTGTTCTATCTGACAACCACCACAAGTATAATAATAAGGACAGAAAACACTGGAATAGTTCTTAGGTTCTTTGACTTTCCCGATAGAATACTTTTTCTTATCCTTTATTATATTAATTTCTACTTCATCACCAATTCTTACGCCTTTTACAAAAGTTATTTTGCCATCTATATAAGTAATTCCTCTTCCAAAATGGTCATAAGAAGTAATAAGACATTTCATAATGTTCCCTCCTAACTAAGAGTTATGTCTTTATTATATCATAGAAAATTTGTTCGTCAACATATTTCTAAAAAAAGAAACTAATTTAATAATAAATCAATTTCTTTTTTCTCACTAGTTTGTATTAATTGTAATTGTCAAACGATAATGAATTGGGATACTTAAAGTACTAAGTGAATATACAGAAGCATAACTAATACAAGTACTATCCGTATCATGACGAATTAAATCGACTTCATTTAAACCTTTTACATAACCAGCAGCACGATAAGTTACACTACCAAGATTTCTATCGTAAGTATCAGTTCCATTTCTATTTCTATGTGTATCCGTAAACTTGCTAGAATTTTTATATTTCAATGTATGCCATTCATAACCATGGGTTAAATAACCACCACAAGCATAAATAGATAAGTTAGCAGAATATAGATTACCACTATTTCCATAACTACTATATATTGGGTTATTACCATAATCAACACCACTTGAAGTGTAACGACTAACATTATAATGTACTTTGTTAGTTTTCTTAATATCTGCAGGGGCATATTGAGTTAAATAAAGACTATGATAGTTATAACCATTTGAAATATTAGCAGTAGTAGAATCGAGTTTAGCATTAGCTATACTATAAGTAGTACTACTATTAGTAGCAGATTGACTACCTGAGCTAGTATAGTAAGAAACAGAAGGTTGCGTATAAAGTCCTGCTTTATAATAGTTTTTCTCATCACTAGAGTCATCAGAACGGTGTCCACCATAGAATACGGCTGATTTACTAGCACTATACACTGGACGACCACCAGAATCGTAAATAGTTCCACTACCCTTCCAGTAAGTTCCACTTATATCTGATGCCCCACTACTATCAGTTCCAATTGAAGTTATTAAATTACTATTGTAATCATTTCTAAGAGTGCTACCGCTATAGAAATATTCACTGTATAATTTGCTATAAGCATCATAGTAAGAACCAGTTGAACTAGAAACAGAATTTAATGCTAATTTACACTGTCCACCACTATTAGAAACAACTGTCCAACTCTTACCAGCATAACTTTGGTTACTACCAACACTATTACAAGTAAACTTTGGTGCACAACCACTAGTTGAAGAACAAGAAGCACCACCATATGATTTATCTTTAGAATAACATCTTTCATTAGTATAAGAATCATATGCTAATTGGTTATAAGTTCCACTTCCACAAGAATTACTACAAGTAGAACCATCGCGGTAATAAACGCTAGAACAAGCAGCAGGGCAACCACTATATGATGTACAAGATGCTCCGCCATATGATATGTCTTTAGAATAACATCTTTCATTAGTATTAGAGTCATAAGCTAATCTATTATAAGTTCCACTACCACAACTAGCACTACAACTTGTTCCATCTCGGTAATAAACATTACTACAAGTACAACTTTGGGTGTTACAAGATGCCGTTTCTGTTGAATATGATGTTGTTCCATCACACTTATAGGTTGTTACGCTACGACTTTTGGTTCCGCCACCACAGCTAGCATTACAATTTGACCAATTACCATAATAAGTAGCGGGATTTACACAACATTTAACATTGTTGGTACTACTACTACAATAATTATTAGTAAATTTATCATAGAATTTTTTAGTTTCTGTTGCTGTTCCAAAACCAGTATTAGTGC
>JAQXHT010000027.1 GCA_029007415.1 bacterium | reverse complement strand
TCGAATTGTCTTAATAATTCTATAACCATTTAAATTTCCTATTATACAAAAAAAATTCATAAGAAATTAATCCTATGAATTTGCATCGGCATCTCTATTAATACATTTATAGCCAGCATCTTGTAAATTACTCTTGATTGCCGCTATACTTTGATCCAATTGATACTCTGGATAAAAACCTTTGAACTCAGCTATATTAGTTTCTACTTCTTTAGCGTTAAAAGATGTATAATCAATCGTTTGAGTTGTCTTTTGTAAAACAGCTGTTAACGAACAATCAATATCAATACCACTTACTCCAACAAGCTCAGTCTTTAAATTTTGACAAGCTTTATCTGAATCTTCCAAAGTAGCTGTACTAGTAGCGCTATCAATTAACTTGTAAGAAGTAACTTGCTCTGTCTTTTTTAACTTATTCTTAACATAACTAAAAGTTATATCATAAGTAGTAGTAATATCTTCATTATTTTCTCTAGTATATGTACAAGTCATAGTACCAGTTTTCATTGACCCATCCTCTACACCACTTTTTTGCTTTTTATAATCTTCTATATATTGACTTATTTGTGGTAAATAATAAACAAATGCAAATAAGAAAATGATAAAAGCAATTAAAAGAAGTGAACTAAATATACCACCTATCCTAGATTTTGGTTTTACTACTACCTCTGTCTTTACTTCTGGTTGAGCAGGTGGAACTGTTCCATTATTGGCAGGTGGTGGTGTTTGAACTTGATTAGTAACAGGTGCTACTGGAACTTCTTTTACTACTTCTTTAACCTGTTCTACTTTAACAACTTTTGTTTGCGGAGTAGAACTTACTTGTTGTGGTGCTTGATTTACTACCGGTTGTTGAACTGGAGTGACTGGTTGTGTAGTAGTTTGAACTTGTTCAGTAGGAGCAGATACAGGTGTTACATTAGTAGTATCTGATACTGGCTGCGCTGGTTGTACTGGTTGAGGTTGAATATTAGTAGTATTATTTAAACTAGTATTTACTTGATTTGTATTATTTTCATTATTATTCATTTGCTTCCCTCCCTATTCTCTTATAATTATAAACTATTTTTTTACTATCGTAAAGTATCTATCGCTTCTTGTAAATCAGTTGAACTAGATAAATAACTACCACTTACAACCATATCAACATAGTTATTAACCTTTGTAATAGTATCAGCATTTATCCCTCCATCAACACTAACAATAAAAGAAAAATCTTTACTATATTCTTTCTTTAAGATTTGTGCTTCTTTCATTTTAGAAACTGCTTCTTCTTGAAAACTTTGACCTCCTGCTCCTGGTGTTACAGACATTATCAAAATTAAATCTATATAAGGTAGATAAGGAATTATATCTTTGATTTCATCTTCTGCTTTAAGAGCAATTCCTGTCTTTATGTAATAGCTTTTTATCTCTTTAAGACAAGTTAATAAATCATCTTCAATATCTTTATGAATAGTAATATATTCAGTATTAAGTGAAGCATAATCAGGTATATACTTTAACGGATTTTTAACCATTAAATGAACATCTAACCTCTTGCTAGTATAATCACTTATATGACGCATTTCTCTAAAAGGCATTGTTTTATTTTTGACATAAACGCCATCCATAACATCAACATGAATATAATTAATGTCTGTATCATTAAGTTTAGTTAAAAACTTAGGAATATCTTTACTACTTAAAAATGATGCACTAACTAACATTACTTTGCCTCCTTCAAATACTGTAAATAAGCTTGATATCTACTGCTCATTATATTACCAAGTTCTACTTGTCTTTTAATCTCACATTCTCCTTCTTTAGTATGAGAACAATCTTTAAAAGGACAATCATATAACTTAAATTCTCTAAAGGCTTCTTTAATATTTTCTTTTTTATCTCCTTCAAAGTTAAGAGCTGAAAAACCAGGAGTATCAAGAACTTGACCATCTAAGAATTCAAATAATTCTACTGTTCTAGTAGTATGTTTACCTCGTCCTAAAGCCTTAGATATTTCTCCTGTTTTTAATTTCCAATCAGGAGATAATTTATTTAATAGTGTTGATTTACCTGCTCCTGTCTGCCCAATAAAAACACTAGTTTTATCTTTCAATAATTCTTTAATACTATCTAAATCAGTATTAACTACTACTTTATAACCCAATTCTTGGTAGTAATTCATCTTTTCTAATAAATCTTTTTTCTCCATATCACTTATTAAATCAAGTTTAGTAAGACAGATAATTCCTTCAACTTTTGCTAATTCCATTAAAGTTAAAAGTCTATCTAAAAGAGATAAAGAAAAATCTGGTTCTTTAACGCTTGTTACTATTATCGCTTGATCTATGTTACTTACTAATGGTCTTAAAAAGCTATTTTTTCTTGGTAATATTTTTTCTATCACTTTTTTATTTTCATCAAACAAAACAAAATCTCCCACACGTGGAAGAAGTTGTTGTTGTCTAATTTTTCCTCTTATTACACAAGAAACTTTTAAATCATCACTTTTCACAATATATTGATTTTTTTGTAAAGTTATAATTTGTCCTTGTTTCATTGAGATCTCCTTAATTAATTGTTATGTTTAGTTGTATTATCACTTTGATTTTGATTATTACTAGTATTACCACTATTTGTAGTATTATTACTATCTGATGATGTTATATTATCTTTCTTATTACTATCAGTAGTAGTGTTATTATTAGTTGTTGTTTCTTTTGGCTTCTTAGCAATTGTTACCGTAATAGTAGCGTTTTTAATGATTGGACTGCCAGCTGCTCTACTTTGTCTTATTACTTTTCCTTCTTCATAAGCAGTTGTTTCTTCTTCTTGGAAAACAATATTTAAGCCATACTTAGTAGCAAAAGCATCGGCATCATCTTTACTCCAACCTTCTGATTGCATATCAGGATAAACTTCACTAATATTTGGGATATATAATATTATACTGTCACCCTTAGCAAGTTTTTCCCCTTTTTTAACACTTTGACCTACTATTTCTTGCTCGTCATATTCACGAGAAGTATCAACATCTTTCTTTTCAATACTAACATCAATACCATAAACTGTTTCCAGTTCTGTTTGAACAGCTATATAATTTTGACCAGTATAGTCTTTAACTGTATACTTATCTTCACCTTTAGAACGATAAAGCGTAATAGTTGTTCCTTTTTTAATACTTCTACCAGCTTCTGGATCGGTTTTAACTATTTTTCCTTCTTTAATTTTATCACTAGATACTTCTTTTATCTTAGTTGCTATTTCAAATCCTTTGTCTTGTAATGTTTTTTCTGCTTTAGTTAAAGACATATCACTAACATCAGGAACAATAATGTCTGGTTCTGTAGTAACTGCTGGAATAATAAAGAAAACTGTTAAACAAATAAGAGCAATTCCTGCTAATATTCCTGCTAATATTTTTACCCATTTATTGGTACTTTTGACATTATCATCAACAATTGGTGTCGCGATTGCTTCTCCTTCTTCAATCGGTTTCATTACCTTAGTAGCATCTTCTATTTCGTGCTCCTTATAAGGATAAACATAAGGCTCTTCATTCATTCTATCATCATTTAGAGCAGTTAATAAATCTTGATACATTTCTCTTACATTCTGATAACGATTCTTAGGGTTTTTAGCTGTTGCTTTTAAGATAATATTTTCAATACTTTGGGGTATATCTTTATTTAATTTATGAACATCAGGAAGTGGTTCTTTCATTTGTTTCAAAGCTATCTCAACAGCACTATCACCTTTAAATGGTAACTCTCCTGTTAATAATTCATAAAAGATAATTCCCATTGAGTAAATATCACTTTGAATAGTAGCCCCTTTTCCTGCAGCTTGTTCTGGTGGTAAGTAATGAACACTTCCCATTACTGAATTAGTTTGTGTAAGCTGTGTAGCGTTTAAAGCCATAGCAATACCAAAGTCTGTAATTTTAATCTGACCGTCATCTTTAATCATTATGTTTTGTGGTTTTAAATCTCTATGAACAATATAACTATCATGAGCATGAGCCATTCCATCAGTTAATTGTAACATAATATCGATTGCTTCACTTAGTGTTAAACTACCACGTTTCTTTAGTAATTGCTTTAGTGTTTTACCATCAATATATTCCATTACTATATAGTATAGTCCGTTATCTTCACCAACATCATAAACTTCCACTATATTAGGATGAGAAAGACTAGATGCTGATAAAGCTTCTCTTTGAAAACGTCTTACAAACTTTTCATCATTTGATAAATCTCCTCTTAAAACCTTAATTGCTACATTACGATCTAGGATAGTATCATAACCAAGATAAACATTCGCCATTCCACCTTCACCAATAGTGCGAATTATTTCATAACGATTATTTATTTTTTGCCCCTTTGTTATCACTTTTCTTCACCCTCTTCTAATTGCATATATGCGACAGAAATATTATCTGTTCCACCACGATTATTAGCCTTTCTTATTAATTTAATAACTTTATCTTCTATATCAATATCTTCTAATAGGACTCCTTCTATTTGATTAGGTTCTAGCATATTAGTAAGTCCATCACTAGATAATAATATTTCGTCTATATTCATATCACAATCAAAGATGTCTATATCTACTTTTTCATTAGCACCAAGCGCTTTCATTAAAACATTTTTCTTAGGGTGATCTTTTGCTTCTTCTTCTGTTAGCTCTCCTGCTGATACTAATAAGTTAACTAATGTATGATCATAAGTAACTTTATGTAGTGTTCCATCTTTCATCACAAATCCAGATGAATCACCAATATTACCAAATAAGATATAATCTTTAGTAACTATAGCTGTTACTAAGGTTGTTCCCATTCCTTTACTTTCAGGATGTGTTTTTTCATGTTCAAATATTAAGTCATTTATCTCATCTACACTATCTCGTAACCAAGATGCTGCTTGCAGTTTATCTTTATTTTCAAACGTTTCTTGAAAATGATTACCTAAATAACTAATTGCAATATTACTAGCTACTTCACCAGCGGAATGACCTCCCATTCCATCAGCAATAGCTAGCAAAACTTCACCAGATTTTTTATTTATTATTAAAACACTGTCTTCATTATGATCTCTTACTTTTCCTGGATCTGTTAAACAAAATGTTTTCATACTTCCTCCTTTTTGCTTCTCAACTGTCCACACGCTGCACTTATCTTCGAACCAAACTCACGTCTTATTGTTACACATATATTATTCTTTTTTAGTATATCATAAAATTTAGCAATATTTAAAGAGTTTGATCTTTTAAACTGTAAATGTTCTGTTGCATTGTAAGGAATTAAATTAACGTAAGCATTCATTCCTCTGATTAGTTTAACTAATTCTTTAGCATTTTCTTCACTATCATTAACGTTATTTAAGAGAATGTATTCAAATGTTACTCTTCTATTAGTCTTTTTAATATAGTAGTTTAATGCATCCATTAGTTCACTAAGAGAATATGCTTTTGCAATCGGCATTATTTCTTTTCTTAATTTATCTGTTGGGGCATGAAGAGATATAGCAAGGTTTACTTGATAAGGAAAATCAGCAAATTCTTTAATCTTAGGTACTATACCACAAGTTGATACTGTTATATGACGAGCTCCAATAGCAAGTCCTTTCGGGTCATTAATTATTTTTATCATATTACATAGATTATCATAATTATCAAATGGTTCTCCAATTCCCATTACTACTACATGACTTATTCGCATACCACAGTTATCTTCAATTAAAAGTATCTGTTCAACCATCTCTCCTGTTGTTAAGTTTCTCTGTTTCTTTCTTCTACCAGACTCACAAAACTTACATCCCATATTACACCCTACTTGGGAAGAAATACATAATGATAGACCATAATCATGTTTCATTAATACTGCTTCTATGTGTTCATTATCTTTTAAGGTAAATAAGTATTTTTCTACATCCTTATCTTTTTCTACTACCGTTAGTTTAACTGTTCCAAAGACAAAGTCTTCACTTATCATTTCTCTAAATTCTTTTTTTAGATTAGTCATTTCATCTAAATTAGTAATTCTTTTTTGATATAACCAAGTAAATAGTTCTTCTCCATAAAACTTCTTATATCCTTTATCTAGAACATAACTAATCATTTCTTCTTTTGTTAAATTATATATATTCAAGTTTAATCACCACATTTCTACTATATTATAGCAAAGAAAGACTAAAATTAAAATTAATTTAACATTATATACGAAAAAAGACATTAGTCTATCATCTGTCTTCACTTTCTATTTCTTTCTTAACTAAATCAATAGTATTTTTATAGTCTATCATTTTTTCATCTAATCTTTTTTGACATTTACTAAATACGTCAACTAGAAAAGAAACATCATCTATTTTTTGAGCTTTATATAAAGCTTCTTTATATTCTTTTTCATACTCATTATCAATTGCAATTAAATCAATATCACTAGTAGGAACATTATAAAATGCAGTATGAAAGTCACCTTTAATAAGGGTTTCATATTTTATTAAAGATTTAATTCCACTAGCATACATAGATGCTACTGCTGTAATTAAAGCTACTGATAACATAATACCAATAATTGTAACAATAGTTCTTTTTTTATTTAATTTAAGATTTTTAATTGTTAACTTA
>JAQXHT010000026.1 GCA_029007415.1 bacterium | reverse complement strand
GAACCAGACTCATCAAGTTTTACTTCTAAGTCTCCTACTTTATAAACAACTTTGTTGCTACCACCGATAATGTTCTTTGTAAGTAAGGCGTAACTTACTCCAATTACTAAAACAGTTATAGACATTAGAAATAGTAATATTAATAACTCTTTTCTTTTTCTCTTCATTCTTAAGACCTACTCTTTCTATTTTAGTATTACACAAAAAAGATAGATTTATACTACCTATAGTATTTAATCTATCTTTATTCCACGATAAAAGAAAGCAAGTCTTTTTCCTAGATTAGTAAGTACCCCCCCCCAGGTTAATTCACAGTTAACTAGAGTTCCTTGATACATACTAACACCTACTTCCTATTATCATTTATCAGTATTCTTGACATCTTAATAATATCATAATATTTGACATTTAACAATAAGAAGATTTTTCCTATTTGGTACTAAACATTTTTAAAGGTTTAGCATATTCCCCCATTTTCAAATATAAAGCTAGTTCCTTACCATCTTCTAAGAATAAAACCATATTTTCATCTATTCTTATTTTATTACCAGATTTAATCTTTTTTGCTAAGTTTTTATCTAACTCTTCAGTTTTTACTTGTAAAGCATCTGTAATAGAGATAAGTTTTACATTTTCATTTACTTCTGCTAAGTTGTAAGCATCTTTTAAAGAAAAATCACCTTGTTTTGTTCTTTTAAGAGCAGACATTGTAAGGGGAACTCCTAGTATTTTTCCCATATCTTCAATCATACTTCTTATATAGCAACCTTTAGATACAGTGGTTCTAAAAGAAAATGTTGTTGGAGTTGTTGCTAGTAATTCCAGACTTTTTATTTCAACTTGTCTTTTTGGAAGTTCTACTGCTTCACCATTTCTAGCATATTGATATAGTTTCTTTCCATTAATCTTAACAGCTGAATAAATTGGTACTTCTTGCAAATACTCTTTTGGAAACTCATTTATCATCTTTACTATTTGCTCTTTTGATAAAGTAACTTCTTCCTTTTCTAATACTTTACCGGTAACATCACCTGTATCAGTTCTAGTCCCGATAAGTACTTTCGCTTCATACTCTTTCTCATAAGCAGTTAAAAACTCATTAATTTTAGTAGCATTGTTAATAGTTACTACTAATAAACCAGTTGCTAACGGATCAAGTGTTCCATTATGTCCTACTTTCTTAGTATCAAATCTTTTACTAACTATATTAACTACATCTCTTGAAGTCATGCCTTTTTTCTTATTAAGTAATAAGATACCACTACGACGGAATAACCTATGATATTCCTCTAAAGTTATTTTTTTATCATAAATAATCTTTGCAGTAGAAATAGTAACATAACGATAGTGCCAAGGTTCATATGGATAAGTAGTTATTACTTCTCTACCTAATGGATATCTTAAAATAAGTCCATATTTACTAGCTTTCTTCTCTACTTTTTTGAAAAATTCTTTATACTTGTCACTTTTTAGAGTCTCATTATCATCTACTACTACCCCATTATCAATTAAAAATAAATCAAAACAAAGTCCAGAATGATGCTCACTAAAACCTGGTTTTGCTGCATAAATTTTATCTTCATTATAAATTTTTTCTTGGTCTTCTATTGTTCGATAACCACTATTTATATCTAGTTTAATATCTGTTATAAATTCACTCTGTAGATTAATAAATGCTTGTAATGTCCTTTTTTCTAAGATGATATCTTCTCCTAAACTATTAGTATAAGTTGCATACTTAGCATTTTGAAAATCTTGTTTTTCATATTCATTTTCTCTATTTATTAGAACTTGATAATTCATTCTTCTCATCCTCTATTTTTTCTAATACTTCATCAATTCTAGAGCCATAAGCGATAGAATCATCATATATAAACGTTAATTCCGGAGTATGTCTAATATCTATTCTTTTACTTAACTCCCCTCTTAAGAAACTCTTAGCATCATTTAATGCTTTTAGTGTTGCTCCTTTTTCCTCATCATTCATCACTGTTACATATACTTTACAATAACCTAAATCACTTGATACTTCACAATCAGTAATAGTAACATTTTTTAATAATTCATCTTTTGCTTCTAAGAATAAAATATTCATTAGTTCTTCTTGAACGGCATGATTAATTCTCTCTATTTTAATATTAGCCATAAACCTTTCTCCTCCCTTAACCAAGAATAGTATAACATCAGGCCGTAAAAAAAGGAAGTCAATATGTTGGTTTTAAAAAAATTAGATTTGTACTTTTTAAGGGCAATTTGGCATTTTCAGGTATGTTATAGTGCTGAATTTAACAAATTCACCGAGCAATTTGATAAATTCAGCAGTTTTTAGGGGTGCATTTGCTATTTTCTCCTTTTTGCTTTCTAATCTTTCTTATGTTAGATTAATGGCGAAAGGGGGTGATGACACCATGACAAAAGAAGACGACATCTCTAAAAAGCTTAACAAAATAAAAGAACAACTTATCAAAGATGGTAAGGTTATCCCTGCTACTTATGATACTATGTTCAAGATTGTTATGTCTTCTTGTCCTGCTTATGTTACTTTTTTAATTAGTGAATTTACTAATATTGATAAAGATGATTTGGTTAAGAACATTATTATCCAAAATAATGAGTTACCACTTAGTAATGCTAAAGAACGAAAAAAGATATCTGACTTTATCGCTAAAATTGATAAGTCTTTAATAAACTTTGAGATGAATAGTGAATACTATGATGGTTTACTAATCAGAAATCAAGCTTATCTTGGAAAACTTGAGGGAGAAAGCTTGAATGCTTCGGAGAGTTTTAGTAATATGCAAAGGTTTTTACAAGTAAATTTCAATAATTTTACGCACTTTAAAAGTGATAAACCAATTCTTGAATTTGTTTATACAGATAAAGATACGTTAGAAATTGAAACGGAAAATCTTAAAAAATATCACATCAGTCTTCCCAAGTTAGAAAAGAAATACTATAATGGGGATAAGTTAAGTAAACTTGAAAAGGCTTTACTTATTCTTAAACTTGATAAAATCAGTGATTTAGAAGAAATTAGCAAAGGAGATGAAGATTTAATGGAAGCAGTAGAAAAAATTAAAGAAGCAACTTTCGATATCAATACTATCGGTCTCTATGACGCGGAGAAAGATAGAAAATGGAAAGAAGAGGCAAAATTAGCTTACCGAGAAAAAATTGGAGTTCAAAAAGGTCGCGAACTTGGACGCGAAGAAGGTATTGAACTTGGTCGTGAAGAAGGTATTGAACTTGGTCGAGAAGAAGGACGACAAGAAGGTCTTCAAGAAGGACAGGCTTCTATCATTACTACAATGCTTAATAATGGTATAAAACCAAAAAACATAGCAGAAATGACTGGAGTTCCATTTGAGAAAGTTAAAAAGATGGGTTTATTATAATCCATCTTTTACTATAAAAAAATATAACGGGAAATCCCAGAAAATATTCTACAATCTTCAAAAGTTAGAAAAGAAATACTATAATAAGATTTAAAAAGGAGATGCAAAAGAAATGGAAAAAGAAATTGAAAAAGATACTTTTGATATCAACACTATTGGTCTTTATGATGCGGAGAAAGATAGGAAGTGGAAAGAAAGATCAAAGATGGAATATGCCGAGAAAATCGGATATCAGAAAGGATATCAGGAGGGATTTCAAGAAGAATATCAAAAGGGATACGAAGAAGGTCGGAAATTAGGTCGACGAGAAGCAATTTCAAAGCTGCTTAATTATGGTTTAACATTAGAAGAAATTTCAAGAATGATTAATATACCATTAGAAGATGTAAAAAGAATGAGCCAGTTATAGGTTCATTCCTTTTCTTATCTTTTAACTTCTACTAAATCGTATACTTCAATCTGGTCATTTTCTTTGTAGTCTTGACAATTTTCTAAAGTAAGTCCACAGTCCATACCTTTACCAACTTCTTTAGCATTATCCTTACCACGTTGAAGTGACTTGATTTTACCTTGATAAACAACTATACCATCACGAATAAGTCTGGCATTCTCTCCCATTTTGATAGTTCCGTTAGTTACGTGACATCCAGCAATTAAACCAACCTTTGAAAACTTAAAGATTTGACGAATTTCTAAGTTACCAGTAATAACTTCTTCATATTCAGGCTCTAGCATACCCTTCATAGCAGCTTCCATCTCTTCAACTACTTTATAAATAATATCATAAGTTCTAATAGATACCCCATACTCTTTAGCAAGGTCCATAACTTTGCCACTACCTCTTACATTGAAACCAATAATAATGGCATTTGAAGCTTGAGCAAGAACAATATCACTTTCTGTAATAGCACCAACACTTGCTCTTATGATATTAACCTTAACTCCTTCAACATCAATTTTTTCAAGAGATTGTCTTACAGCTTCTAAACTACCAGTAACATCTGTTTTTAAAACAATATTAATCTCTTTTAATCCTTCATTTATTTGACCAAATAAATCATCAAGAGTCATACCAGTACGATTAGTATCTGCTTCTTTTGCTCTTAAACTACGTTCTTCAGCGATAGATTTAGCTTGCTTTTCTGTTTCAAAAGCCATAAATTTATCGCCCGCTTTTGGTGTTTCAGATAATCCAGTAATTTCTACTGGCATAGATGGTGTCGCCGAAACAATATTTTGACCTAAATCATTCTTTAATGTTCTAACTTTACCAAAAGATGTACCAACTACGATTGGATCACCTAATCTTAAAGTACCATTTTGAATTAATAAAGTTACAACACTACCCATATGCTTATCCATTTGACTTTCTAAAACAGCTCCGGTTGCATATCTTTTCGGATTAGCTTTTAACTCTTGCATTTCTGCTATTAATAAAATATTCTCAAGCAAATCTTCAACACCTTCACCAGTAACTGCCGATATTTTATTAACTAAAGTATCTCCACCCCATTCTTCTGGAGTAAGTCCAGCATCTACTAGACCAGTCATTACTCTATCAATATTAGCTTCTGGTTTATCAATTTTATTAATTGCAACAATAATTGGAACCTTTGCTGCTTTAGCATGATCAATTGCTTCTTTAGTTTGAGGTTTTACTCCATCATCTGCTGCTACTATAATAATAACTATATCAGTAACAGATGCTCCTCTAGCACGCATTTCGGTAAAAGCTTCATGACCAGGTGTGTCAATAAAGGTTATATCTTTACCTTTACATTTTACTTGATAAGCTCCAATCGCTTGAGTTATACCACCAGCTTCACCACTAGCTACACTACTTTTTCTTAAATAATCAAGTAAAGTAGTTTTACCATGGTCAACATGTCCCATAATTGTTACTACTGGTGGACGTTCTACTAAATCATCTTCACTATCTACAAGTTCATAATTTTCAAAATTAGAAATATCTTGAGTTTCTTCTTTCTTAACAGTTTTGTTAAACTCTAAAGCAAGAACTTCAACATCATCAAAAGATAATGTCTTATTAACTGTTGCTAAGATACCTAAACCCATAAGTTTTTTAATAACTTCACTAGGAGAAACATTAGCACAGTTTGCTACATCTCCTACTGTCATACCTTCTTTATAAAGAATAACAGAATCATCTTTAAGAGTTTCATTACTTTGTAATTTTTCTCTGTGTTTATAAAGTTTCTTTCTCTCTTCTCTAAATTTAGTATTAGAACCCTTAGTTGGTTTGGTTTTCTTAGAAGGCTTTTTACTTTCTTTATTATAAGAACTATTGCCATAAGCAATTTCTTCAGCTTTCATAGAAAGTGCAATATCTTCTACTATCTCATCATTCACATCTTCACTTGGAACATAATCCTCTTCATCTTGAAAAGCATTATCAAGAAGAATAACCTCATCATCACTTAAAAGACGATTAGGGTCAGTAGTGATAAGTTTTAAAGTAGCCATCTTAGCTAAAACATCATCCACACTCTTTCCAATATCTAAAGCATAATCTTGTATATTCATACACTTCACCTCTTTCTTTAATTTTCAATTATCTTTTCAATTTCCTCATATATACTATCAGGAATAGTACATTCTAACTTTCTTTCTAGACTTTTTCTTTTCTTGGCTTCTTTTAAGACTTCTAAGTCTCTTTTAATATATGCGCCACGACCATTTTTCTTTCCAGTTAAATCAACAAAGACCTCTCCTTCCTTGTTTCTAACTATACGAAGAAGGTCTTTCTTTTCTAGTTTTTCACCGGTAACGGAGCAAGTTCTGTAAGGTATTTTTCTTACTTTCATCTCTTACTCACCTTCTTTTTTAATGTTAATTCCTAACTCTTTTGCTTGTTCTCTTGTTTTAATATCAATATTATATTTAGTTAAACGACTAGCAAGTTTAGCATTCATTCCTCTTTTACCAATTGCTAAAGAGAAATTATCACCATCTGCTATTACGATTGCTTCTTTTTTATTAGGATCAGTTAGTAATACTGTTAAATCTTTAGCAGGTGATAAGGCATTACGAATAAATTCTACTGGGTCTTTATCATATTTAATAATATCTACCTTCTCACCATGTAATTCTGTAATTATATTAGCAATACGGCTTCCTTTTTCCCCGATACAAGCACCGATAGGATCTACATTACTGTTTTCAGAATAAACTGCTACTTTACTACGATTACCAGCATCTCTTGCAACAGCATACATTAGAATTGTACCATCTCTAAGTTCTGGTATTTCATGTTCAAATAAACGTTTAACAAAACCATAATGAGTTCTAGAAAGTAATACTAGTAAGTTACGTCCATTATTATCAACTTTACTAACATATACTTTTAACTGGCTTCCCATTTCAATCTTTTCACCAGGGATAATATCTTTCTTTGGTAAGATACCATTACAACGACCTAAATCAATATAATAGTTATCAGTATCTTCTAAAGCAACAGTTCCGATTAATAATTCATCTTGTTTATCCCCAAACTCTGCCATAATACTGTTTCTTTCAGCTTCTCTTATTTTTTGAACTACAACTTGTTTAGCAGTAGAAGCAGCTACTCTTCCAAAATCATGAGGTGTTACTTCAGTATCAATAGTATCACCAACATTTAAACTTTTATCTATCTTTCTAGCATCAGTTAGTCTAATTTCACATTCTGGATTAAAGAAACTAATTTTTTCTTTTTCTTCTTGTTCTCCTTCATCTTCTTTAGATTCTACTTCTTCTTCCTCATCTTCATCTGTATAATGTTCAAATAGATAATCTTCATATTCTTCTCTAGTCATCTTCTCATCTTCAACTACTGTTAAATATGAATATACTTTTATCTCTCCCGTTTTTTCATTAATTAATACTTTTACGTTACTATTCTTTGTATTATAGTTTTTCTTATAAGCAGAAGTTAATGCTTGTTGCATAGCTTCATAAACAATACTCTTATCAATATTCTTTTCTTTTACAATATTATCAACTGCTTTTAAAAACTCTTTACCATTCATTGTTTATATCTCCTTTCTCTTTAGAATGAATATCTAATACTTCTACATCATTTAAAAGATTAGTTTTATCTAGTATTGGATTAATTATTTTTGTTGCTAAAGTTATCGTTTCAACATCAATAACTTCATCGCTATCAAGCTCAATATTTCTTGTTTTAACCCCTTCTTCATTAGAATCATAAACACTACTTACTCTAAGATTAAGGTCTTTGATGGCATCACTTATTAAGCTTTTAATTTCATCTTCCATAGTTACCTCCTTCAACTAGAAAGAGTGGGATCATTTTAGTTCCCACTCCTTTCTTACTACTCATTATAACCAAATAATTTAATTTTGTCTAGTTTTTTCTTTTTGTGAATGGTATTATATTTATAGTGAGGTGGAGATATGAGTGATACTCTTAAAGAAAAGATTATTTATTTAGTTAAAGCGATTAGTGTTATCTTACTTTTCTTTGCATCTAGTTATTTTAAAGTTTTTTTTGCAGTAATTCTAAGAATTGATTTAAAACATATTTCTGATTTGAATTTTTTAATCTTAACTGTTTTATCTGATATTGTATTATTTTTTCTGTTTTATTTCATCTATCGAAAGGATTTAAAAAGAGAGTTTAAAAGATTCAAAGATAATTTTGCTAAATGTTTCGATACTGGTTTAAAATACTGGTTGATAGGTCTTGGTATTATGATGGTATCTAATATTGCAATTTCTCTTTTCACGTCATTAAGTAATTCTACTAATGAACAAAATGTCCAAAGTTTAATACCCGCTAGTCCAATACTTATGTTTATTGCAGCAGGAATATTTGCACCAATCTTAGAAGAGATTACTTTCAGAAAAACTTTTCAAACTATTTTCAAGAACAAGTGGGTCTTTGCAATTATTTCTTTTCTAGTATTTGGATATCTTCACGTTATGAATAGTTCCAATCCATTAGAACTTCTTTATATCGTACCATATGGTGCCCTAGGATTTGTCTTTGCACTTGCTGATTATGAAAC
>JAQXHT010000025.1 GCA_029007415.1 bacterium | reverse complement strand
AAAACCCCAAGTTTAAAATGTGCGCAAGATAATGATAAATTTAAAGTATCAAATGCAAGTGCCAAACTAGACTATCCAGTTTCACTTATCACAGCCGATGAAGTAGCAATGGCTGGAGGAGTATATAATACAGCAAATAGTAATTATTATCTATATAATGGACAATATTTCTGGACGCTGTCTCCGTCTCACTTCTTTTCTCACAGCTCTCTTGCGAGCGTTTGGCACGTCCTTCCTTCGGGCGGTCTGATGAATTGGTATGACATCACTACTTCCTTCGGGGCCCGTCCAGTTATCAACCTAAAGGCTGATACTCTAATAACAAAAGGTGATGGAACCTCTTTAAATCCCTATATTATTAAATAATAGATATAATCTAATGTGTTTATACACACTAGATTTTTTCTTTGATTTTTGCTATTATATGAAAGAAGAAAGAGGTGGAAGTATGGACCTATTGATAGTAGCAAAGGAAAAAGATAAAAACTTTTATCAAGACTTAGATGTCACTGGTTTTATCTTTCCGTTAGAAGGCTTTGCTATGGACTATAAATATAAATTTACTCTTGATGAGATAGAAGAATTACGTTGTAAAGATAAAAAGTGCTTTGTAGTGATGAATAGAATGTTTTTTGAAAACGATTTGGATGAATTAGCTGAAATGCTTTCTAAAATAGATAAGATGAATCTAGATGGTATCCTTTATTATGATGATTCATTGCTAGAATTAAAAATAGAAAATAATTATAAAACTAATCTATACCTTAATAAAAATTATATGGTTACTAACTCTGATACCTTAAACTTTTATCATCATAAAGGTGTTATGGGAGCGGTATTATCTAATGAAATAACTTATGATGAAATTAATACTATTAGAAATAATACTAAATTAGAATTAATGCAATTATTGATTGGTTACCCTGTTGTTGCTACTAGTAGAAGAAGTTTAAATACTAATAGTGGAAATTATAAAAACTTAGAAGTAGTAGAACCTAAGTCAGGTCAGCATTATTTCTTAATTGAAGATGAGTTTGGTACTAGTTTTATCTCCTTAAAAAGGTTTAATGGTTGTAAATATCTTAATGACTTTCAAAAAATAGGTATTAATTATGGAATAGTTTATCAAGATGATTTAGAAAGAAAAGAACTTATTAACTTAGTAGTATTACTTAATCAAGGAAAAACTAAAGAAATTGATGAACTATTAGGTCGTAATAGAGGATTTTTAAATAGAAAGACGATATATCAGGTGAAGAAAGATGGAAAAAATTGAATTATTAGCGCCGGCGGGTGATTTGGAAAGATTAAAAGTAACCTTATTATATGGTGCAGATGCTGTTTACTTAGGGGGAAGAAAATTAGGACTTAGAGCGAATGCTACTAATTTTACAAAGGAAGAACTAGAAGAAGGTTGTCTTTTTGCTCATAAGCTTAAGAAGAAGGTTTATGTAACTTTAAATATTTTCTTTCATGATAGTGATAGGCAAGATTTGGATTCTTATATTGAAGAATTAGTTAATTGTGGAGTTGATGCTTTTATTGTTAGTGACCCTTATCTAATTGAATATTTAGCGAAGAAAGGATTAGAAGCTCATGTTTCTACGCAAGCTTCTATTACTAATAGTAAAGAAGCCATGTTTTATAAAAGACTTGGGGCGACAAGAGTAGTACTTGCTAGAGAATTAAATAAAGAAGAAATTCACGCAATTGTTACTAAGACTGGTCTTGAAGTAGAAGTATTTTTACATGGAGCGATGTGTACTTGCTTTAGTGGAAGATGTGCTCTATCTAATTACATAACTAATCGTGATGCCAATAGAGGTGGTTGTGCCCAGGTATGTCGCTTTGCTTTTAATACTTCAGATAATAAAGTATTTACAATGGCTACTAAAGACTTAAATATGTCTAGTTATCTAAAAGACTTAATTGAAATTGGAGTTAGGTCGTTAAAGATAGAAGGAAGAATGCGTTCCATTTATTACCTTGCTAGTGTTGTTGGTAGTTATCGAGCTTTGTTAGATGCTTATTATGAAGGTAAATTAACAGAAGAGTTTGCTACTAAGTATTTAAAAGTATTATCATCAGTTGCTAACCGTGAAAGTACTAGTCAGTATTTCTTAAAAAAAGCTGATAATACGGATCAATATTATACTGGAAGACAGGAGATATCTAATCAAGAATATATTGCTGTTATTACTGGTTATGATAAAGAGAATAACTGCTTAGTATTAAGAGAACGTAACTATTTTAAAGTAGGAGATACTATTGAGATATTTACTCCTCAAGGAACAAGTTATCAATTTGTTTTAGAAAAGTTGTTAGATGAAAATAATAACTCTATTGAAATAGCAAGACATCCTGATGAGTTATTAAAGATACCTTTTAAAGAAGAATTAGAAAAATATTCAATGATTAGATTAATAAAGAAGGGTTAAAATGAACAAAGAAGAATTAATAAAAGAGAACTTTTTAAAGAAAGAACAAAATTATAGTAAATATGCTACTAAGAGTAGTGATGCTATAAGACTAAAAGAAGAAAAGGGAGATATGCGTCCAGCTTTCTTTCATGATATAGATAGAATCATTCATAAATTATCATATAGTAGGTATATGGATAAGACCCAAGTTTTTTCTGAATGCGAGAACGACCATATAAGTCATAGGATGATTCATGTTCAACTAGTTAGTAAAACAGCTAGAACGATTGGTAGAGCACTTAATCTTAACGAAGATTTAATTGAAGCGATTGCTTTAGCTCACGATATTGGACACACTCCGATGGGACATACTGGTGAAAAAATCTTAGATGAGATTTGTAGGGAAGACTTTAATGGTAGTTTTGCCCATAATGTTCAGGGTGTTAATTATTATATGAATCTTACTAATACTAATTTAACGATTCAAACTCTTGATGGAATAATGTGTCATAATGGTGAATTAGTTAGTGAAATATATGAACCAGTTAAAAAGAGTAAGGAAGAGTTTTTACAAGAATTTCAAGCTGCTTTCAAAGATGCTAAGAAAAGTAGAAAATATCGTCCAATGACTTTAGAAGGCTGTGTTGTAAGAATAAGTGATATTATTGGTTACGTTGGAAGAGATATTGAAGATGCTATTATTTTAGGAAAGATTAAAAGGGAAGATATACCTTCATCTATAACTAGTGTTTTAGGAAGCACAAATAGAGAAATAATGAATACTGTTATATTAGATATTATAAATAATAGTTTAGATAAACCTTATATAAAGATAAGTAAGGAAGTTTTTGAAGCTTTATTTGCTCTAAAAGATTTTAATTATCATCATATTTATAAGCATTCTTTAACAACTGATGAATATGATAGATATAGACAAGGTATGAGAAAAATCTATCAAATGTATTTACTTGACATAAAAAATAATAACTTAGATAGTGTTATTTTTAAAGATTTTTTAAGTCATCAAACTAGTAATTATTTGGAAAAAACCAAGGATGAGCAAAAAGTAGTCGACTTTATTGCAGGAATGACTGATGACTATTTTATTAAGCAAATTAGTTAAAAAAGCTTGATGTTTTTGGCATTTCGTGATAAAATTTTAGTCATATTGATAAGTGATAGGATGACTTGTCATTAAATATATAAACGAGGTGAATAATAATGGGAAATAAAAAAGTAATATATTTAACAGAAGAAGGTTTAAAAGATTTACAAGCTGAACTTGATGATTTAATCAATGTAAAAAGACCAGCTAATATCTTATCTATAAAAGAAGCTCGTAGCTTAGGAGATTTATCAGAAAATGCTGACTATGATGCTGCTAAAAATGAACAAGCACAAATCGAAGGTAGAATTAAAACTATTGAAAAAATGCTTGAAAATGTGGAAATAATTAAAGATATACCAAAGGACAAGGTTGGACTTGGAAGTACAGTTGCTATCAAGTATGTTGATGACCCTGATGATACTGATGAATACAAAATCGTTGGTAGTCAAGAAGCAGATCCTTTCGAGGGAAGAATTTCTAACGAAAGTCCTATTGCTAAGGCTTTAATGAATCATAAAAAAGGTGATATTATCACTGTTGAAAGCCCTAATGGTAATTATGAAGTAGAAATTACTGAAATTAAGTAATTATCTAATAAAAATACATAGTAAAAGATGGATTGTTTATGATAAACCCATCTTTTTAATTTCCTCTTGATTCATACCATTATTAAGTAATGCAGTAATGATTTTCTTTTCAGTATAGGCAATTTTTGCTTCTTCTTTCCACTTTCTATCTTTCTCTGCATCATAGAGACCGATAGTATTGATATCAAAAGTATCTTCTTCATTTTTTTCTTTCATTAATTTTACATCTCCTTTTCAATTTTACTTAATTATAGTATTTTTTCTTAATGTTGGAAGACTAGTAGAGTATTCTCTAGGATTTCTCGTTATATTTTTTCATAATAAAAGATGGATTATAGTAAACCCATCTGTTTAACTTTCTCTAATGGTATGTCATTATTAAGCAATATAGAAATAATAGATGAACGTTCTTCTTCACGGCCTTCTTCGCGTCCAAGTTCGCGACCTTTTTGAACTCCAATTTTTTCTCGGTAAGCTAATTTTGCTTCTTCTTTCCATTTTCTATCTTTCTCTGCATCATAAAGACCGATAGTATTGATATCGAAAGTTGCTTCTTTAATTTTTTCTACTGCTTCCATTAAATCTTCATCTCCTTTGCTAATTTCTTCTAAATCACTAATCTTATCAAGCTTAAGAATAAGTAAAGCTTTTTCAAGTTTACTTAACTTATCCCCATTATAGTATTTCTTTTCTAACTTGGGAAGACTGATGTGATATTTTTTAAGATTTTCCGTTTCAATTTCTAATGTATCTTTATCTGTATAAACAAATTCAAGAATTGGTTTATCACTTTTAAAGTGCGTAAAGTTATTGAAATTAATTTGTAGAAATCTTTGCATATTACTAAAACTTTCGGAAGCATTCAAACTTTCTCCTTCAAGTTTTCCAAGATAAGCTTGATTTCTGATTAATAGACCATCATAGTATTCACTATTCATCTCAAAGTTTATTAAAGACTTATCAATCTTAGCGATAAAGTCGGATATCTTTTTCGTTCTTTAGCATTACTAAGTGGTAACTCATTATTTTGAATAATAATGTTCTTAAGCAAATCATCTTTACCAATATTAGTAAATTCACTAATTAGAAAAGTAACATAAGCAGGACAAGAAGACATAACAATCTTGAACATAGTATCATAAGTAGCAGGAATAACCTTACCATCTTTGATAAGTTGTTCTTTTATTTTGTTAAGCTTTTTAGAAATGTCATTCTCTTTCGTCATGGTGTCATCACCCCCTTTCGCCATTAATCTAACATAAGAAAGATTAGAACGCAAAAAGGGGAAAATGGCAAATTCCGGGATAAAAAATCAGAGAAAAACGAAATTCACCATCAAACCACTAAGCAAATTAACAAATTTCCATCTAAAAAAGACCAAAAATAGCAAAATGGTCTTTCAATCAAGAAATTTAAAAAATTATTCCGACTTATTAATACCAATCATTCCACCTAGAATAGCAGTTATTAAAATAATTAAATAATAAAGCATCATCTTAATACTAAAACTTGTACTAGCAAAACTGGAAATAGCAATAAATACAATAATTAATAGAAGACCAAGCTTCAAACCTTCAAACCAACCTTTTTCCTTAACTTTCTTAGTAAAAGAAATAGTAGTAATAAAAATAGAAAAAAGCGGGATAAGTAACTTAAAGACATTATAAACACCACTACTTAAAAGATTAAAATAATAAAGAAGAGTAGTAAAAGAACTTAAAAATAAAATTAACAAAATATTAATTAATAAAACCTTCAAAATAGAATTTAAGTATTTCAAACATATCACCTATATAAAAATATGTAATTAGAAATAATAATATGAAAGCTTTACTAAGACTTAAAAAAATGTTAGAATAATTTTAAGAAATTGTAGTGAGGTGAAATATAATGAATGACAAAACAATGCTTTTTCAAATTGAATCTAAAGATACAAAAGAGGTTCAAAAAATACTAAAAGAAGTTTATCTATCATTAAGAGAAAGAGGTTATAACCCGATAGATCAAATAGTAGGTTATCTAATTAGTGGTGACTTAGGTTATATTTCTAGTTATCAAGATGCTAGACGTAAAATGCAATCATTAGACCGTAGTAAAGTAGTTGAAGTATTACTAACTAATCTCTTGAAAGGATAGCTCCTTGCGTTATTTAGGACTTGACTATGGAACAAAAACAGTTGGTCTTGCAATATCAGACCGGACTGGTTTTTTAGCGAGTAATCATGGGGTTATTCGTTATCAAGAAAAAGAAGAGATATTTAAAGAGTTAGAAAGAATAGTTAGTGAAGAAAAAATCGAAGCTTTTGTCCTAGGGTATCCTAAAAATATGAATAATACCTGTGGAAAAAGAGTAGAAGAAACCCTAGTCTTAAAAAAAGAATTAGAAGAAAAATTTGGTTTACCCGTTTTCTTGATGGACGAGCGACTATCTACTACCGAGGCTGAGAAAGTACTCTTACTAGGTGATACTAGTAGAAAAAAACGTAAAAAAGTAATCGACTCCGTTGCTGCTACAATTATCTTACAAACTTACTTAGATATGAAAGGAAAAGAAAAAGATGGAAAATAAAAATCAATTTACATTAATCGACGAAGAAGGAAAAGAAGTAGTATATGACGTGTTATTCACTTTCGATAGTGAAGAAACTAATAAAAGTTATATCGTTTATACTGATAACTCAACTGATGAAGAAGGAAATATTCAAGTTTATGCTAGTACTTACCAAAAAGGAGAAGGAACTTCTACAAAACTTGACCCAATTGAAACCGATAAAGAATGGAAAATAATTGAAACTATTTTAAATACAATTCAAGAAACAGTAAAAGAAGGAACAAGTAGCGAAGAATAATTTGCTACTTATTCATAAAAAGGGAAGATGTGTGATTCGATGCGTAAAATAGCAACAATATTTTTAATACTTGGTTTATTCCTTTTAGGAACTTTTGGTATTTATCAATATGAAATTAGTCCAGTTGATAAAAAAAGTACGGCAACTTATGAAGTAGTAGTAAAGCAAGGAATGAGTACTAGTGAAATAGCAGACCTTTTAAAGAAGAAAAATCTAATTAAAAACTCTTTTTTCTTTAAAGTGTATATGAAACTAAATAGAAAGCAAACTATTAAAGCTGCCACTTATGATTTAAAGAAAAGTATGGATTTAGATACAATTATTTCTTTATTAGAAGTAGGTAAAGCTAATGATGATATTTCTGTAACTTTTAAAGAAGGAAAAACTATCAAAGATTATGCTAAAGTTCTTAGTACTAATACTAATATTAAGGAAGAAGACTTTCTTGCGAAGATGAAAGATAAGACTTATCTTACTAGTCTTGTTAATTCTTATTGGTTTTTAACAGATGCTATCTTAAATGATGATATTTACTACGGCTTAGAAGGTTATTTAGCTCCTGATACTTATAACTTTAAAGATAAAGATGTCAGTATTGAAGAAGTTGTTAAAACCTTACTAGACCAGGAAGAAACAAATCTAGAACCATATAAGAATAAAATAAATAAAGCAAATATTCATGATATATTGACACTAGCTTCCATGGCCGAATTAGAAGGCGTTAACGATAAAGACCGAAAAATGATAGTAGGAGTTTTTCAGAATAGACTAAGTAAAAATATGAACCTTGGTAGTGATGTTACTACTTATTATGCCTTTAGTGAAGACATGACGAAAGACTTAACAAGTGAGATGTTTAATACTTATAACCCTTATAATACTAGAAGTAGCCAGATGGCGGGTAAATTACCAGTTGGACCAATTTGTAATCCATCAAAATCTAGTATTGAAGCAAGTATTAATCCGACAAGTTCAGATTATTATTATTTTGTTGCTGATAAAAATGGTAATGTTTACTATACCAAAACTAGTAGTGAACATAGTGCCAAAGTAAAAGAATTGAAAGATAAAGGTGACTGGATATGGTAGACGATGAGACTTATCAAATAATTAATGATATAAAAAATTACGCTAAAGAAAACAAAGTACCAATTATGGAAGACGCTGGAATTGATTTCTTAACTAATTTTATTATTAAAAATCAACGAGTTAAAATACTAGAAGTTGGAACTGCTATTGGTTATTCTGCTATCATGATGGCTTTATGTAATAAAAATTTACAAATAACAAGTATCGAACGTGATAGCGACCGTTATATGGAAGCTTTAAAAAATATTAAAAGATGTCATTTAGAAGATAGAATTACTTTGATTTATCAAGATGCTTTAAATGTTAGATTAGATGATACTTTTGACTTAATCTTTATTGATGCTGCCAAAGCCCAAAGTCAAAAATTCTTCGAACTATTTGAACGCAATCTAACAAGTGATGGGTATATAATAACAGACAATATGTATTTTCATGGACTAGTTAATAAAAATGAAAAAGAAATCGAAAGTCGTAATGTAAGAGGAATTGTCAGAAAGATTAAAGACTATATTACCTTTTTAAAAAATAATGAAAATTACGAAACAGTTATTCAAGATATAGGAGATGGAATTGCTGTAAGTAAAAGAAAAGAAAGGTGATTTTTATGTATTTGTTAACATCTATAAATAACGCCTGTTCTGATGCTGCTTTAGCTAGAGGAATTAGTATCATTTATACTGTAATAGAATGGATTTCTATCCTTGTTCCTATTATTCTAATCGTCTCTTTAGTGGTATCACTTATTTCGATGACAGTTGACCCTAACCAAAAAGATGGCCAAAAAAAGATAATTAGAAAAGTAGCTTCGGCTCTTATTATCTTTCTAGTGCCATCTCTTTTAGGTGTAGTAATGAGTTTCCTTAATTATGCCACTGATGAAAAAAGTGAAATCTTTAATTTTACTACCTGTTATAAAGCTGCTCTTCAAGCTAATGAAAATATTGGCGTTGGTGAATATAACTCTGGTGCTGGAACTAGTAAAGGTAATGGACTTAACCTATATGGTGATTTATCAGGACTTAGTCAGTATGTTAAGAAAGAAACAGACGATACCAGTAGCAGTGCTAGTTTAGGAGATGGTGGTATCTTAATAGTAGCTGGACACTCTTATTCTCCTTACTGTGCACAATTTAGAAACGAATGTCGTGAAGAAGATTGGACTTACGTTGAACCAACGGAAACAAGAAAACTTGCTAAACTTCTAAAAAACGAACTTGACGGTATGAACTTGAAAGCCTCTATTGCCAATGAAATGTTGGGAGGAACGGATGCTAAAATGAATAAATCATTATTCATCGAGATGGGACTTAATACGCAAGCTTTTCAAGAAAATGAACCAAAATTTAAGAAATTTACGCATGTTATTGAATTTCACTTTAATGCCGCCGGATCTGGGGCACATGGAACAGTTTTAATGAAAGGTCAAGCAGGAATTTCTAAGATAGATAACGAAATAAAAGCTGCTGTTGTCAAATATACCGGAAGAGGTTTAGATGACATGGCGATGGGGTTACAAAATCAAAGATACTTCCAAAACTTAGGTATTCCAATGACTTATTTGGAAGTAGAGTTTTACGATAATAATAGCGCAATGGCTAAATATGAAACAAACAAAGAAAAAATTGCTCATGAAATAGCTTTGGTCTTTCAGAAAAATTATGGAGATAAAATCTCTAGATAGGAGAAGCAAATGGAACTAGAAGAGGAAAAAGTTAAGCTAAGAAAATACGTTATTACTGGAATAATTATCTTACTAGTAATCATTTTTCTTATATCAATCTTAAAAACTTTTAAAGGTAGTAAATATAGTGCTAATAATTATATCAAGCAAGTAGCAACTTATAACATAAAAGGAACAAGTGTTAGCTCTAGACTACCTAAAATATTAATTGATAGTAGTGACGCTAGAAGTGTAAATCAAGAAATAGAAGATGACTATAATAAAGCCATCGCTTCTACTAATAAAGCCTTTAATTATCAATATAGTATTAATGATAAATACTTTTCCTTAGCAACTTATACTTATCTAACAGAAGAAAAAACGGGTTATACTTATCCTAGTTTTAAAACTTATAATTTCTCTTTAGCTACTAAAGAATTAGTAGATGATGATACTTTACTAAATGATTTTAATAAAACCTCTCAAGATGTTAGTAATACACTAGAAGCAAAAATGCAAGAAAACTATCAAGGAGAAATTGATGAATTATATCTAAGTGAACAGGAATGTGACTTTTCTTGTTTCTTAAATAGAAGACAAATAGAAAACTTTGATACAGATAATCATTTATATGTCTTAAATAATAAACTATACTTTTACCATGGATTTATGATTTTCTCAAATCTAGGTGAAGAAAAATTCTATAAAAATGAAACATTCTTATATGAAGTAGAATAGGAGCGATTAGATGGTAGCCTTAATAACTGGTAGTACTGGTGGACTTGGTAAGGAAATAGCCCTTACTTTAGCCAAGGATGGATTTGATATAATCCTTCATTATCATAATGATGAAGTAGGTGTTTTAAACCTTGCTAGTGACATAAGAAATAAATATAAAAGAACTGTTAGAATGTATAAAGCTGATTTAACAAGTGAAGAAGAAATTACTAAAATGGTCGAAAATATTAAAACTGATTACTTTTCGTTAGATGTTTTAGTAAATAACGCTGCAATATGTAAAGATACAGATTTAATGTCAAAAGATAAAAAAGACTTTCTAGAGGTAATGGATGTTAATTTGATTGCTCCGTTTCTTCTTTCCAAACAGCTTTATCCTTTATTAAAAGATGCTGGTGGAACAATTATCAATATTTCTTCTAATAATGCGCTTAATAGCTACTATGCAGAAAGTATTGATTATGACGCTTCTAAGAAGGCCCTTATTTCTCTAACAA
This sequence comes from bacterium, assembly GCA_029007415.1. GTDB lineage: Bacteria > Bacillota_I > Bacilli_A > RF39 > UBA660 > Onthousia. Next base: position 4,867 of record JAQXHT010000025.1, on the reverse strand, counting down.
ACAACTTAGCATTATCTTTTGCTCCAGAAGTTAGAGTTAACTGTCTTTGCCCTGGCTGGATTAATACAAGGATGAATAAAGATTTAGAAGAAACATTTAAAAAACAAGAAGAAGAAAAAATCTTCTTAAAGCGCTTTGCGGAGCCGGAAGAAATAGCAAATGTTGTTTCTTTCTTAGCAAGCTCTAAAGCTAGTTATATAAATAATGCTGTTATTACCGTAGATGGAGGTGTAAAATGATAAAATTTTTAGTAGACTTAAATGCTAACTGCTCTGACTATGCCGTTGCTAGTACCTTAAACCTAGCCTATAAAATATTTAAAATGATTTGTGTAATTGTCCCAATTATTTTAATAGTATTTGCTACTATTGATGTTTCAAAGATAATGATTGCACCCGATAATAAAAAAAATAATGTATCAAATGTTTTTAAAAAAGTAATGGCTGCTATCATTATCTTTATGGTACCAAATCTAATGAACGTTGTAGTTAATCTAAACAACCTAGCCGGTGTCGGAACTTCAACTTTTAGTATAGCAAGTTGTTTAAATAATTCTGAAACATCTTCTAAATCAATCACAGCTGCTGTTTATAAAGAAGGAGCCGGAACCGAGAAGGGTTCAGGTTTAACAGGAATGTTTGGTGACTTATCAGGACTTAGTCAGTACACTGGTAGTAGTGGTGTGGCAGGAGAAGGAGCTCAAAAACTAATAAATATTGCGATTGGTGAAATAGGAAATAATGAAGCCGATGGAACACATATGAAATATGAAACATTTATGGGATTTGATGGCTCTGAACCTTGGTGCGCTATGTTTGTTTCTTGGTGTGCTAATGAAGCAAAATTTATAGAGTCAGGTATCATTCCAAAATATTCTGCCTGTAGTGATGGTGTTGCTTTCTTCCAAGGAAAAGGAAGTTTCCACCTTGAAGGAAGCGGTTATACACCACAACCAGGAGATATCATTTTCTTTGGACCTGGCGGAAGTTCACATACCGGAATTGTCGAAAAAGCCGATGCTAATAATGTTTATACTATAGAAGGTAATACAAGTGATATGGTGGCTAGAAGAACTCATGCTAGAACTGGTAGTACAGTTTATGGTTATGGGACACCAGCTTATTAAAATGGAGGTAACAATGCAAATTTTATTAAACATTAATGATAGTTGTAGTGATTATGCCGTTGCTTCCTCATTGAGACTTTTCTACGATATCTTTAAAATGGTGAGTATAATTATCCCAATTATTTTAATTATCTCTGTTATAGTATCCTTAGTTAAATTAATGATTAACCCTGATGATAAAAAAGGGTTACCTGGAATTTATAGAAAAGTAATCGCTGCACTCTTAATCTTTTTATTACCAAACTCCATTACCACGGTAGTTAATATTTATAATTCTGGAAGTAATGATACTAATACCGTTTTCAACGTTTTAACTTGTTTTCAAAGTTCAAAGAAAACGGCCGAATCAATCACTGCTGCTATTTATAAAGAAGGAGCCGGAACCGAGAAGGGTTCAGGTTTAACAGGAATGTTTGGTGACTTATCAGGACTTAGTCAGTATACAGGTAGTAGTAGTGTCGCCGGCGAAGGAGCACAAAAACTGATAAATATTGCAATTGGTGAAATAGGAAATAATGAAGCTGATAAAACCCATGAAAAATATGCTATTTCAATGGGAAACCCCACTGATTGGGCTTGGTGTGCTATGTTTGTAACTTGGTGTTCTAAGCAAGCTGGCTTTATTGACTCAGGCATCATGCCAGAGTATCAACACTGCAGTGTCGGAATTAGTTTTTACCAAGGTAAAAATGAATTTCATCTAGCAAGTAGTGGTTATACCCCAAAACCTGGTGATATAGCATTTTATGGAGATGGAGGTAACGACCATACCGGAATTGTCGAAAAAGTTGATGCTAATTACATATATACAATCGAAGGAAATACTACTTGTGAAGGAGAAACTGCAAGTTTATGTAAGGGTACACATGGAGTATCACGAAAAACAAGACCAAGAGTAGGTTGGGTCTATGGTTATGGCTCACCAGCTTATTAACTTATTAATTAATATTAGAAGAGAAGGGAAATAGTAGATAATGTTAGAAAGATTTCAATTAGATGAAGATGAGAAAAAAAGTTTAGAAAAGTCCTTAAAAATTATTGTTGGTTTAATAATATTTACCATTATCCTATTAATATATAATAGTACTTTTAAAAACGATGCCTTAAGTAGGATTAAAAGCAACCGTAGAAAAGACTTAATCTATACAGTAAAACAAAAAACAGTAGATGGCCGTCACAGTGAAGTACCATATATTAACATCAAAGGAAAAAAAATTGAAAAATTAAATCAAGAAATAGAAGAATTTACTAGTGAATGTTTTAAAGAAGGAACAGACCTTATCTCTTATCAATATGATGTTAGTGATAAAATATTATCCTTAGTAGTAAAAACAGCACATTTTGATAAAATTTACTACCCAGACTTTAGAACATATAATATTAACCTATCAGACCTTAGTATCTTAACAGATGATGATATACTAGATAAATTTAACTTGACTACTACTGACGTTTCTAATAAAATAGAGAACAGATTTAAAGAATTTTATAATGATATGTTAGATAATAACTATTATGGTGGTGAATGTGATTATAACTGTTTCTTATATTTCCGTGGAGATAAAGATTACTTATCAGACATTCACTACTACTTAAAAGATAATAAATTATATGTTTATAAAGCCTTCAATGTATATAGTGTCTATGATGAAGAAAACTATTTTACAGAAGATGACTTTTTAATCCAAGTAAGTGAGTGATAAAATGAATTTAGAATTAATAGAAGAAAAATTACAAGAAGAATTTAAAAAAATTGATGATCAAGAAGCCAAAAATAGCTTGAAAGTATTAACAGCTTTTAGAGAAGAAAGAGTAAGTGAAACCGACTTCAACTCAACTACTGGTTATGGTTATAATGATGAAGGACGAGATAAATTAGAACGTGTCTTTAGTAGAGTATTAGGAAGTGAAGATGCCCTAGTAAGAAGTCAGTTTATCTCTGGCAGTCATGCTCTAACTGTGACTCTTTTTGCTCTTTTAAGACCGGGAGATACACTACTTAGTATTTCCGGTAAACCATACGACACCTTAGATGAAGTAATTGGAATTAGAGAAAATAACTCAAGTTTAAAAAGCTTTAATATAGCCTATCAACAAATCGACTTAGTAAACAACGATTTTAATTATGATAAAATAAAAGAGGTATTAACAACTACCAAGATAAAAGTAGTAGAAATTCAAAGATCAAAAGGATATTCTACTAGAGAAAGTCTTTCTATTGAAAAACTTACTAAAGTAATAAAATTTATTAAAGATATAAATAAAGACATTACAATAATGGTAGATAACTGTTACTGCGAATTAGTCGAAGATAAAACACCATGTGAAGTAGGAGCAGACATAATGGTTGGATCTTTGATAAAAAATCTAGGTGGGGCTATTGCACCAAATGGAGCTTATGTCGCAGGAAGTCATAACCTAATCGAACTAGTAGCCGAACGTTTGACTTTACCAGGTGAAGGTCGAGAAGTAGGCCCATCTTTAGGAATAAATAGAAGTCTTTATCAAGGACTATTTTTAGCACCATCAGTTGTCGCTGCTGCTTTAAAGACTGCAGTTTTAACTGCTTACTTAGCTGAAAAACAAGGCTACCAAGTAGAACCTAAATACAATGCTAAAAGAGTAGATATTGTTCAAAGCATCATCTTTGGTAATAAAGAAGATTTAATTACTTACTGTCAAGAAATACAAAGATACTCACCAGTAGATTCTTTCTCAACCTGCTATCCAGCACCAATGCCCGGTTATGATGATGAAGTAATTATGGCTTCTGGTAGCTTTACTAACGGTTCTTCAATCGAACTATCTTGTGATGGACCATTAAGAAGCCCATATATTGCTTATCAACAAGGAGCAATAAGTTATCAATATGGAAAAATAGCTGTATATAACGCTTTTCAAAATTTAAAAAATAAATAAAATCTTGATTGGTATGAACAAATAATTCATACCTCTTCTTTTATACAATAGGAAAGTTATAAAAAATTTTAAATAGTTATTGCAAACGTTTGTTTTATATGATAGGCTATATTCTAATGAATTGAGGTGGTCATATGAAAGTACTTAAAGGATATGTTTTTAGACTTTATCCAAATGTAGAGCAAAAGATTTTAATAAATAAAACTATCGGTTCTGCTAGACTTATCTATAATATCTTTTTAAGGGATAGAATTGATACTTACAATAATACTAAAAAGGGTAAATCTGCATATGACCAGAATATCATGATACCAAGCCTACTTGTGAAATATCCATTTTTAAAAGAGGTTGATAGCTGTTCTCTTAGAAATGCTTCAAATGATTTAGAAAGTGCTTATGATCATTTCTTTAAGCAAGGTGGTTTTCCTAAATTTAAAGCAAAAGGTGTTAAAGACAGTTATAAAACCAATAATGTGGTAAGTACCTATAAAGAAAAAGTATATAATTCGATAGAACTTGATTTAGAGAAAAGGTTGATTAAGCTTCCTAAATTAAAATGGGTAAAAATAAAAGGATATAGAAATAAAGAAAGTATAAATGGAAGAATTAGAAGTGCAGTTATAAGAAAAGACGCCGAAAGATATTACGTTAGCGTTTTAGTAGAAGAAGATGTATATAAACCTATGTTTACTCCTCAAAGTATAATGGGAATAATTTGGGTATAAAGGATTTGATAGTAACATCACATAATGAAAAAATTAAAAATATAATAAAAGATAGAAGTAAAAGACTAAAAGGACTTCAAAGAGCTTTAGCTAGATG
>JAQXHT010000024.1 GCA_029007415.1 bacterium | reverse complement strand
TTTGGAACAGGCTACACATTTGATGAATCAACTAAGAAATTCACTTTAACTGGAACTATTAAGCAATTAACATGGAGTGATAATCATGATGAAATAGTATCAGGAAAATTATATAGTTGTCTAAATAAAGATTGTAATATTATCTATAAAATAAATGATTATTTTGATGACAAAACAATGATAGTTCAGCCAATATCATATAGTAGTGACAGTTATGTTGATGCAGTAACAAATAATGTGAGCTCAACTATGAAAAACACTTTAGATACATGGTATAAAAATAATTTAACGGGTTATTCATCGTACTTAGCAGATGAAGTGGTTTGCAATGATCGAAGTATTTCTACCGGTACAGGATACAAAATAGACAATTATACATTTTATAACTCATATGATAGACTTGCTAATCATAGATTACCAAGTTTAAAATGTGCTCAAGATAATGATAAATTTAAAATGTCAAATGATAGTGCTAAATTAGATTATCCAATATCACTTATCACAGCAGATGAGGTGGCAATGGCTGGCGGAGTATCAAATATATCTAATAGTAATTATTATTTATACAACGGTCATAGTAATTGGACAATGACTCCTGGCTATTTTGATCCTTATGGAACTTATGCAAGTGTCTGGGGAGTAGGACAGAAGGGTGAGTTATATCCTTGGGGTAATACTATTTATTATTTTGAAATATGTCCAGTTATAAATCTAAAAGCAGATGTTCAAATCACAAAGGGAGATGGAACTGCTTTAAATCCATATGTTATTTCAGTTGACTAAAAATAAAAAAGATAGTTGATGGTAATCATTGCTATCTTTTAATATGAAAAATTTATTGTTAAAGATATCAATATCTGATATTATCATATTAGAGGGTAAGATATTAGGAGTAATTGATTATGGAAAAAAATAAGAAAAAGATTAAATGGTTGATACTAGGTTATTTACTATTATTTGTAATTTTACTAGCTTTTTATTTAATAAATTCTACTGCTTTGATGGAAAATCGTTATGAAGTAATATATTTGTCATTGGTGTATGTTTTAACATTACCATTTATTGTTGGAAGGAAAGTTATTCATAAAAAAGTAATTTATCCTTTGTACTTTTTACTAGCTATTTTACTATCTTTGTTTGCTTATAAAATTACTTATTTTGCCTATTCTATTGTTACTTTATTTCTATTTGCAGTATCGGTTACTCCCATAATTTATCAAAAACTATCAAAAAATAATTTAAAGAAAACATTTAGAGTATTAATTCCATTACTATTATTGATTATAAGTGTAGCTTATATTTTTAACGAAACAGCCATTTTCTATTCACCTTCATCTCCTGATATTTCTTTTCCTTTTTCTTTCACAAAAGAGGAAAGAGATATTTATGTTGGAAAATATAAAATAAGTGTTATTGATAATCAAAAGGAAAAGACAGAACTACGTTTAATTGTTACTGATGATATTCATAAATTTAAAACAGGAGTTACTTCTAATTATTATAACTATTATAATACTACATTGGAAGTTTATAAAAATGATACTTTAAAACAAAAATATTATTTCATAAATACGAGTGTTCTAGCTGATAGTTTAACTCTTGAATGTCTTGGTAGTAATGATGGTAATCCGACTAGTAAATTAGATGAAGAGTTAGATGGTACTTATGTTTATCTTTCTTTTAAAGATGATGTTTATGAATTAGATACAGCTTTTATTGATGATATAACTGATAAAGTTGTTTTAAGTAAAGTAGATGAATTTGAAGATACTCCAAAGAATACTGTAACTAAAGAATTCTATTTTTATGATGATAATCATGGTCACTATGGCATTTCTTATAGTGAACCATCAGAAGATAAAACAGTACTTAGTCATTATACTTGTACTACTGATGCCTGTAGCGCTAACTATGCAACTAATTATTTTTCAGTAATTAAAGATAGTCAATATTATGTATTTAATGTTAAGACCGGGAAGATAACTAATACTTTATCAACAACAAAAAAATATGGCATTATGGATCTTGTAATGAAAGATAATTTACCAGTTGGCTTGCTCTTAGATGATATGGAAACAACAAAATTAAAGATGAGTTATTATGATTTTGCCGCTGATAAAGAAACGATTGATACTAAAATGTGTGATTATATTCGAATTGATAGCAATGTTAAAGGAAATGATTACTTGTATTGTGCACATGATGATTATTCAAGTTTAGTAGATACTAATGGTAATATTGTTAAAGCAGGAGTTACTGGTTCAATAGGGGATAGTAAAGATAATGTTTATTTCTATGAAAGTGATTATCCAGATGGCATACTACACCTAACTCCTACTATTAAGAAACTTTATGATAAGAATTTTAATATAATCTATACTGCTGAAAATAATGATGAAAAACTAAAACTATATAACATAGTAACGGACAAAGATAGTATAACTTATGGAACGAATAAGAAATTTTATACTTATAAAAGCAATACCAAAACTAATGAAAGTAAAGAAGAGTATAAGGATATCTATAAAATATTTAATGATTATGCGATTGTTAATAAAGATGACTATGTCACTATTATTGATTATAAAGAAAAAGTTGTTACTACTTTATGTAAATTAACATCAGAAAATAAAATTAAAGAAACATTTATGATTAATGATAATAGTGCTATTGTAATAAGAATAACTGACCCTAATATAACTGTTAGTGATATAGAAGTGACAGAAGAAAATAAAGACATTCTTAATGATAAAGAAAAGTTTGAAAAGTATAAGGAAGATCATGCTGTTTATGAATATACTTATTATATTAATGAAGCAAGATTAGAAAAGAAAGCTGACTTTATATAGGAAAAAGAAATGTAAATTATCTACTACATTTCTTTTTAAGTACTAAACTTTTAGGTTTCATTTCTGTAACTTGTGTATGATAGAACTTTTCTCTCATATATTCTGCTACTTGTTCGTCATTAATATTACCATGTTCAAAAATTACTTGATGATATATATTTTGTGCTGTTTCAAATGGAAGTATTAAGTCAGTATGAGTTCCTTTACTTCTAATTAAGTTATAATCACTATGTAAATGTTCTTTTATATAATTATAAGATGCTAATCTATTAGGAGTAAGCCAACTTTTATCTTCCCTTAAAGTAGTAGAATCAAGTCCACATTTTACACAAGCACAAAATCTATTGTGTTCATTACTTTCGATAGTATCAACAAATAAGTGTTCACAGTTTTCAAATTCGTTAAATCTTATTTTTTGAAATATTTGACTTTCTTCTCTAAATAATTCATCTTCCATTTTGCTAAGTGCAAAATATCTTTTAACAGTTTCATTGTTTGCTAATAGTTCAAGTTCATTTTCTACTCGCATTCTTTTACTTCTTGTTTCTTCATATTTCTTTTCTAATTCATTCATTTAATATAACCCTCCTTGCGCTTAGATAGTATACAATAATATTATGCAAAAGTCTATTTTTTAATTAACTTTTTGCTATCTTGTTTGGCCATATTAGCAGTAGTTATTTCATTAGCTAGTGCAGTGCCTTTGTCTAAGATTTCACAAATTTGTAATAAGGTATCAGTATTTATTTCTTGTTGTTCACCATTATTTATTATTACGTAACCACCGGAAATATTATAATGTAAATCTATTGCAGGCTTTTCCCAAGAATCACCAGAATATTGGAAATTAATTACTTCTCCATAATCTTTATAGGTACCATGATCATCTGCGATAGGGTACATAACAAATTTATGTGAGTAAAATATAGAAGAGCCATCTTCGTTAAAGTATCTAGAAACATTATATTTAGAGTTAATTCCGCTACTAGCATAGATTGTTTTTGAATATTCATCTTTTGATTCTATTTTTAATTTACAAGCATCTTTACTAGTTTTATCATCAAAATCATTAGAAGGACTGGCGATTAAATTTATCTTTTCTAAATAATCAGCTGGTTTTTCTAATTCAACATCATCTCTTAAAAAAGGATTAACAGCAACATCGAATTTGTTAAGTAATGGTTGTATTAAATCTTTAGCTAAGAAAGGAAATTCAATGTAACCTTTTTCTAATTTCTTTCTATTTGCTTCTACATTTTGCATTACTTCTTCTTTAGTAATATCTAAGTTACTATCCTTATAAAGATTTTTAACTTTAGTAACTTTAAGGTCTACAAGGTAATTATTTATTACTTGATTTAAAATAGTTTTATAGTCAGTTTCTGCACTTTCATCTTTTCCACTTATTCTTGCATAATAATCTTTTAATTCAGTTAAAACCAAAACTGCATTATTTAGTTCATAGGTATGAAATTCTTCTAAATATTTGTTTTTACTAACTCTTCTTCGCAATCTCTCTTTAGCTTCAGTGTATACTGTATCGATACTTTTTCTTTCTTCTTCACATTTTCTTTTGACTTCTTTAAAATCTGTATCCCTTTTATAAATGTCATCAATAGCTCTCTTTTTATCTATATTGTTATAGTCTTTCCAAGTTCCATCTGGGTATTTTTTTTGCATATAAGTTAAAAAATCTAAAGGAATCTTTCCAGTTAATTCTAGACAAGTTAAAAAACTATTAACTCGCATATTTAAATCATTCCAGCTATAGTAAACTATATTATCAATGACTCTTTCTTCTGTCTCTATTCCGAGAGCTTTAATTATTTCTTTTAGTCCTAAATCGTACATAATCTTCCTTCTTTCGTTTTTGCTATATACTACCACAAAAAGAATTTAAAGTAAATAAAAAACTCGGGAAGTATAAACTTCTCGAGTAACATTTCATCTGGTGCACATGAAGGGACTTGAACCCATACGAAGAAATCTTCTGCAGATTTTGAGTCTGCCGCGTCTACCAGTTTCGCCACATGTGCATGAGTAAATTATATCATAATAGTAATAAAAAAATAAATAGTTTTTGTGAAAAAATCATATTCTAAATTAGTAACATAAAATTTTAAAGACTTGAAGAGCAAGTGAAAATAAAGTATAATAGGTGTTGTTGGAGGATAAAAATGGAATATATAATTATTTTATTAGTACTTCTAGTTATCTTACTTGCAGTACTTAAAGCTAATAAGAAAGATGCAGAATTAGACTTTAATAAATTAGTAGAATATCTAGGAGGAAAAGATAACATCATTCAATCAGAAATAAAAATGTCTAGATTCATTGTTACATTGAAAGATGTTAGTAAAGCTGATAAAGAAGCTATTCAAAAGCTAGGGGCTAAAGGAGTAGTAGAAATCAATAATCAGTTAAAAATTATATTAGGACAAGATTCTAAACAACTAAAAAAATATATCGATGAAATGAAGTAGTTTATGCTACTTTTTTTCTTTTCTTTTTGATATACTCTATTATAGAAAGGATATGAGAGATATGAAATATGTTTATGCTTTTAGTGAAGGTAATAAAGATATGCGTAATACCTTAGGAGGAAAAGGAGCTAATCTTGCCGAAATGACTAGTTTAGGTCTACCAGTTCCCCAAGGATTTACCGTATCTACTGATGCGTGTACTAAGTATTATGAAGAAAATGAAACAATAAATAAAGAAATAGAAGAGGAAATATTTAAAGAATTAGCTCATCTAGAAGAAATAACAGGTAAAAAGTTTGGAGATGAAACCAATCCTTTACTAGTATCAGTAAGAAGTGGTGCTAGAGTATCAATGCCTGGGATGATGGACACAGTCTTAAATCTTGGAATGACTGATAGTGTGGCAGAAGGTTTTAGTGAAATAACTAATAACAAAAGATTTGTTTATGATAGTTATCGCCGTTTTATTCAAATGTTTGCAGATGTGGTAATGAACTTTCCTAAAAGTTCTTTTGAAAAATTATTTGATAAGATTAAAGAAGAGAAAAATGTTTCTAACGATACAGACTTAACAGCAGATGATTTATTAGAAGTAATTGAAAGATATAAAATAGAATACAGAAAATATGCAGGAGTAGATTTTCCACAGGATGCTAGAGTTCAATTATTAGAAGCTATTAAAGCGGTATTTAGAAGTTGGAATACAGATAGAGCGAAGACTTATCGTCGCCTTAATAATATACCATCTAGTTGGGGAACAGCGGTTAATGTTCAACAAATGGTTTATGGTAATAAAGGGGATAATTCTGGGACAGGAGTTGCTTTTACAAGAAACCCAGCGACAGGAGAGAAAGCTTTATTTGGGGAGTATTTAATGAATGCTCAGGGAGAAGATGTTGTAGCAGGGATTAGAACTCCACAACCAATCGCTACTTTAAAAGAAGTAATGCCTGAATGTTATTTAGAATTTGAACGAATTTGTGCTATCTTAGAAGACCATTATAAAGATATGCAAGATATGGAATTTACGATTGAAGATGGTAAACTTTATATGTTACAGACAAGAAATGGAAAAAGAACTGCTACTGCTGCTTTAAAAATAGCCGTTGATATGGTAAATGAAGGAATGATTAGTAAAGAAGAAGCTTTAATGAAAGTAGATGCTTCTAGTCTTGACCAATTATTACATAAAACCTTTGATTCCGCTTCCTTAAGTCAAGCTAAAGTCATTGCTAAAGGACTAGCTGCTTCTCCAGGTGCTGCTACTGGTAAGATTTATTTTACAGCAGAAGATGTTATGGCTTCTCATGAGAGAGGAGAAAAAGACTTACTCTTAGTAAGAAGTGAAACTTCTCCAGAAGATATTGAAGGAATGAATCTTGCGCATGGTATCTTAACAGTTAGAGGAGGAATGACTTCTCATGCTGCTGTTGTTGCTAGGGGAATGGGAACTTGCTGTGTATCTGGTTGTGGAAGCTTAGTAGTAGATGAAGTTAATAAAACAGTAACAACTTCATCAGGTATGGTTTACCATGAAGGAGATTATATGAGTCTAGATGGTAGTACAGGTAATGTTTATGGTGAAAAGATTTCAACTGTAGAACCAACTATTAGTGGTAACTTTGAAACCTTTATGAACTGGGCTGATAGTGTCAGAAGATTAAGAGTAAGAGCAAATGCCGATAATCCAAGAGATGCTAAAGTAGCAAGAGACTTTGGTGCTGAAGGAATTGGTTTATGTAGAACAGAGCATATGTTCTTTGATAAAGATAGAATTTTTAACTTCCGTCGAATGATTACAGCAGATACAACTGAAAAAAGAGAAGAAGCTTTAGCAAAGATTTTACCTTATCAAAAAGAAGATTTTAAAGGTTTATTTAGAACGATGAAAGGTTATGAAGTAGTAATTAGATATCTTGATCCACCACTTCATGAGTTTTTACCACATAATGATGAAGAAATTAGCGAATTAGCTCCTACTTTAGATATGAGTTTTGCTGATTTAAAGAATAGGGTAGAGTCTTTGAAAGAGTTTAATCCAATGATGGGTCATAGAGGTTGTCGCCTTGCTATTACTTATCCAGAGATTGCTGTAATGCAAACAAGAGCCGTAATTGAAGCAGCAATAGAAGTGATGAATGAAGGAATAGAGGTTACTCCAGAGATTATGATTCCACTTATCGGCTCAACTAATGAACTTTCTTATATTAAGAAGATAGTTTGTGATACAGCTGATGAAATTATTAAGAAAAGTGATAAGAAACTTAATTATAAGGTTGGTACAATGATTGAAATTCCAAGAGCTTGTGTTATTGCTGATAAGATAGCTGAAGAAGCTAGTTTCTTCTCTTTTGGTACTAATGATTTAACCCAACTTACTTATGGCTTTTCAAGAGATGATGCTTCTAAGTTCTTAAAAGATTATTATGCTAAAAAGATTTTTGAACAGGACCCATTTGCTACTATTGACCAAGAAGGTGTTGGTAAATTAGTAGACATGGCAGTAAAACTTGGTAAAAGTGTAAGACCTGATATTGACCTTGGTATTTGTGGTGAACATGGTGGTGACCCAGCTAGTATTGATTTTTGTCACAGAACTGGTTTAACTTATGTTTCTTGTAGTCCATATCGTGTTCCAACTGCAAGATTAGCTGCTGCTCAAGCTGCAATTAAAGAAAATAGTATAATATAAATATAGTATATTTGAGTTGTAGTACTTAAGAGTGTGAAAATGTTTTTCGCTTTCAGGTGGTGCAACTAATAAATAATTTTGGTTGAAAATGTAGAAAAACTTCATCAAACGATGAGGTTTCTTTTTCTACTACTATTTTTGGATTATAAATTATTTTATTATCTATATGAATGGAATTTAAAAAGTTATTTTGATATAATATATATAGTTAAGGAAGTGATATATGATGTTAAAGAATAAATTAGGAATAACTAGTTCAGTTGAACTTGCTCGTGAAGAAGAAAGAATAACAAAACTAAGGGCAGTAGAATTATTTGATTCAAAAAAAATAGATGAATTTGAAGTAGGAACATTTAAGGGACTATCACTTATTCATAAGTTTTTATTTAATGATATTTATTATTTTGCTGGTAAAATAAGAGAAGAAAATATTGCTAAAGGAAACTTTAGATTTGCTTCTGCCATGTATCTAGATGAAATTTTGAAGAAAATAGATGAAATGCCTCAAGATACTTTTGAAAATATAGTTAAAAAATATATTGAAATGAATATTGCACATCCATTTAGAGAAGGAAATGGAAGAAGTACACGTATATGGTTAGACATGATATTAAGAAAAGAATTAAATCAAATGATTGATTGGAGCAAAATAAATAAGGAAGATTATTTACTTGCTATGGAAAGAAGTCCAATAAAAGATTTAGAACTAAGATTATTATTGAAAAATGCCTTAACTGATAAGATAGATGATAGACAAGTACTTATGAAAGGAATAGATGCAAGTTATCAATATGAAGGGTATGATACTTATTTAGTTGAAGAACTTTATGATGAATAATCTTTCATTTTTAATGGTTTTAACTGCTACAGGTAAAAAGGGAAGTGTGTTACCAATTACTTGTTTAAAATCATAAAGTATAATTAAAAAACAAAGCTAGACATTATCTAACTTTGTTTTTTCTTGTTATATAATAAACAATTTCAATGATAATAGCAGTAATAATAAAACTAAATCCTAGGAAATAAATCTTACTAGACATATCTTGAATTACTGTTTTAATAACTAAAGAAACATTATCACTCCAAAATAGAATATTTTTAACATCAATCTTATTAAATAATAAATAATTACTTAAAACTAATAGTTCACCAGCACTAGCTAAGGATATAGTAAGTATATTTTTTCTATAAAAGAAATAACCAAATACTAATAAAACTAGAGTAGTAATACCTAAAACTATTATTGCTATATCAGCTAGTTTTACAACTTTAGCTAAATAAACGTTAAAATTATTAATCTTAGAACTAATCATTATTTCATTAGTATAAATTTCTTCCATTTGTTTAACAAATAAATCTAATCCTTCTTTTTCCGTTATTACAATATTATGTTTTATTAAATAATTATTAATATTATCCTCTAAATTAGTTTTAACATTATTAGTATCAACACTAACTTTTTTATTATTATAGAAAGTATAAATAGCATTATTTAAACTATTCTTAATATCTTCTTTAGTATAAATATTAGTTAATACTTCACTAGTAAGACCAGACTGAATAAGATAATTTTGCATTTCTTCATTGATAGAATTATAAACTTTATCATAATAATTTATCTTTTCTAAGTTATTTATAATATAATTTGGTCTTAGAACAGTAGCTCTTATAGTAGAAATTAATGTTGTTCCTAATAATAAGATAGTTAGTAATAACAAGTAGAAATAAAATGATAACATCTTTAACTTTTTACTCATAAGTAGCACCTTCTAACTCTGCATATATTACATATCTTTTAGATTTAAAACCAATAGTTGTTACTGGCCAACAAGTATATAGCATTAATTCTTCCTTTTTATTTTGAATAGGTAAGCTATCCATATCTTTATCACTAATCACTTTTCCTTCTCTTACTTTGTAGGTAAAAGTTCCATAGCTTGCTTTGATAGTTATTGTATCACCTGCTGTTAACTGATAGATATTCATAAAATGACTTCTACTGTTATGAGCTGGTATAATAATAGAACCACCTTCACCTGGGAAGTAACTACCAGAATAGTGACCAGCACCATATTTTATAATATCAAGTGTATCACCATGATAGACAGGAATACTAATACCAATCCTTGGAATTTCAATAGTTGCCCAAACAGTACCCCAATTCGGATAAACCGCTAGTCTTTTTTTAACCGAATCAAACTTTAAATTTTGAGCTTTACTTTGCGTCTTTCCAATTGTAATCATATCTACTAAAGAAATATAAGTATCTATTTTCTTACCAAAAAAGAAAAAACAAAGTACAATTAGTAAAGACGAAATAAAAAAAGAAATTGTTAATTCCTTGGCAATTTCTTTTCCTAATTTGCAAATTCTTTTAAGCATTTGTTCCTGCCATTTTTTTAGTAATAACTACTACACCAAGTAAAGAAATTACACTAGCGATTACTATAACTAAGTAGTTATTATTAGTATTTTGAATTCCATTATCCTTGTCAGTAATAACAGTAAATGGAGTTTTACCATCTGATTCATAAATAGTTAACTTACCACCTTTAGTTAATGTAACTTTAACAGATGTGTTTTTTGAAATATCACTTGCAATTGAAACTAATTTAGATTTATCACTATCACTTAATGAAGTAAAATCAGTAGCTCCAGCTTCTTGAACAACTTTTAAAGCTTCATCAAATTTCTTTGCAATATAGTCACAATCTTTAGAAGATAAATCATATTTGTTTAAATATCTTTCGATTTCTGTAACAATATTTGCAGGTGCACTAACTTGTTTTCCTCCAACTGTATAAGTATCTGTTAATTTAGCTTTTAAGTCTTGTTTTGTCATAGCACTTACATTAGTTCCAACTAATAGGAATATAGATAATGCTAAAACATATAAAGCTTTTTTCATACATATTCCCTCCCAACTAAATTTAGTTTATATTATAAAGAGGATAAAATCAAGCAATTTTCAATAAAATAGGAGGGCGTAAATTTTTTTAAGGGGTAACCTATAAATACTTCTTTTATTTTGATATACTATATGTAATAAAAATAAAAGGTGGTAAAATCAAATGAAAAAAGAAGAAATAAAGACACAATTAAAAATCGAGATGAATAAAAAAA
>JAQXHT010000023.1 GCA_029007415.1 bacterium | reverse complement strand
TTAAGATAATTTTTCTAAAACTTTTAGAGCATCATCAAAAGTTGCTACTGCTTCTATTCTAATTGAATAACCTTTTCTCTTTTTCTCTTTCATCGCTTCTTCGTAGTTCTCACCAGCAGGTACTAAGAAGACATCAGCTTTTTGTCTTACTGCTCCATTTAACTTATACTTAACACCACCGATACTGCCGATGCTACCATCTTCTTCAATAGTTCCAGTACCGACGATTTTTTTACCATTGGTAATATCTTTTTTTGTTAAATTATTATAAATAGCAAGAGTTAACATTAACCCGCCGGATGGACCACTTTCACTTTGTTTAAATTTTAACTCTATCTTAGGATTAGTATCGTAATCATAAATCATCATAATACTAACTCCTGCTTGTTTAACACCTTTATTATCTTTAATAGTAACCGTTACTTCTTTTTCCTTATTATCTCTTTTAACTATTAAGTTTATTTTATCACCGACTTCTTTAGCATTAATTATCTTCTTAAAGTCATCAACATTAGTGTATTTTTCATTCTCAACACTAACTATTTCATCTCCTACTCTAAGGCCATTCTCTTCTTTTTCAGTGACATATAAAACATAAGGGTGACTGGCTTTGATTGATACTTTCTTTCCTGCTTTTTGATAAGCTTGTAAAATAGCATTTTGATTAGCACTTTTTAGATAAAGATGGTCTCTAAAAGTAACATCTTCCATGGTTTCATCATCAGTAAGAGTTACATCTTCTTCTTTTTCTAAATCCCAATCCTTTATTATTTTTGATAACAAGTAAGTAGCTGTGTTTCCTTTTAATTCTCTTACATAAGCAAAGTACATTTTACCACTAATTTTATTTTTCTTAGAACTTTTGACATTTACTCTACTACTTATATCGATAGTACCACCACCAGCATAGACGTAATAAGGTAATGGTATTGTTAATACTAAATAAAGGAGAAGAAAAACAATGATAGTTTTTAGATTTTCTGACATAAAGTTTTTAAATTTTTCATATAGTTTATTAAACATTTTATCAACACCTTTATAATACATTATAGCAGAGGTTTAAAAAATATGAAGAAAAAATATTACTACTTGCTAGGAGCGATTATCCTTTTATTTGCTTACTTTGGTATTTTTTGTTTTCCAACAGTAATGATTAATACATCTATTAATGCCCTACTTATTTTTAGAGAAAAACTATTTCCTTCAATCTTTCCTTTTTTCGTTTTATCTTTCTTATTTATTAATATGGGTTATCCAATTATACTTAGTAAATATTTTAAGAAGATAATGAATGTCATTTTTCATCTTGGAGAAAATTCAAGTTTTATTTTGTTGATGAGTATGATTTCTGGATTTCCTTCTGGTGCTAAATATATTGTTAAAGATTATGAGGCTGGTTATATAAGTAAAGAGGAAGGAAATAACTTATTAGTATTCACACATTTTGCTAATCCGTTATTTGTTCTTGGTACTTGTGGCCTACTTCTAGGAAATAAAGGACTTGCTTATAAAATATTTATTATTCAACTACTATCTAATATTGTTCTTGGTATTTTATTAAGACCTAAAGTTAGAAAAGAAGTCATTAAAAAAGAAGTAGAACTTCCTCCTACTCCTAATATTTTATTATTTTTACCTGATGCCATCAACGAAGCAATGCAAGTATTAATCTTTATGCTTGGTTCTATCACTATCTTTCAGTTTTTTACTAATTGCTTTCTCCTTTTCTTCAACGAATCTAACTTTACGAAAGTAATCTTTTCTGGTTTTATGGACCTTACTACGGGAATAAGTCTTGTTCCAACTCTTGATTTTCCTTTGAAAATAAAAGCTTTAATTATGTTAAATTTTATTACTTTCGGCAGTTTATCAGTACATTTACAAGTTATTAATGCAATTAAGAAGACTGACCTATCTTATTATAATTTTTTAATTGGTAGAATCCTACAATCAGTAATCGCTTCTATTCTCTTCCTTTGTTAAAGATTATAAGGATAATTAACTGGACTAGTAATTGAGAAAGTTAATTCACCATCTTTAAAGTTTGGATGAATATAAGTAATAGTTATATTTACAAACTGATTAGTATCTCCGGTTGATTCAATAAAGGTTCTATCTTTATCAAAAGAAAGAGCAATAGTAGAATTACTTCCATAACTAGTATCAAACTTTGGTATTGGATACTTAACTACTTCACCACTTTTCCCATAACTAATTATGCCGTTAGTTATATCAATCTGTAGAGTTGTTGTGTATGGTGTCTCAGTAGTTACATCTTTTTCCATTTGAAAAGTAGCAGTTAGTAAGTTTGAATTGGTTGTATCAATAGTGACATTTTGTAAGTGACCTTTAATAAAATCATCTTGAATTAGTTTTTGTAAACTATTATCATATTCTACGATAGAAGTTCTTATTGATTCAATTATTTCTCTATCTTTATAGTTTAAAACCACGTCAAACATTCCAGTTACAACAAGAGATAAAATAACAAAGGTGATTAAAAGTTCAATGGAAGTCATTCCTTTTTGATTAAGTCTCATCAGTCTCTTTTCACCTCCATTATGGCATAGTTATTAACATCATTTTTAGCATATTCAACAATGACATGATAATATTTACCATTATTTATCTTCGTAGTATTTCTACTAAAGGTCGGTATATAACTAGCATAATCTTTAAAGTCTCGTTCGTATGCTACGTTGTTAACGTGATCTTTAAACTTTTGCGTTGAGTAAGTAGTTAAATAAATTTTTGATACTTTGTTAGTTCTTTTGAAGTTAGTACACCAGTCATTAATTTCATTTTTAGTATATAAACTACAATCAGAGATATTAACATAACCATTACTATCAGCAACAGTAAATATCCCCTCACTTAAACCATTTAAAACTATTTTTCTTGCCCAGTGAGCAATGTAAGTTCCTTCCACACTATCATAAGTTCGATATCGTTCGTATTCACCAAGTAAGGGAAATAAATTAGTGTAAAGCATTGCAAAAATAGTCATTACAAAAATACTGACAATTAAGGTTTCTAAGAGCATAAAGCCTTTTTGGTTTAACGGCTTCTTTCTTTTCACACATCTCACCCCTTGCACCAATCTTAAACCTATTATATAATAGATTATAGTAAAATACCATATCAAAATTGAAGGGGTTGATAACGTGGTTTCTTATGATATGACTAAAACTCCCGTCGTTAATGTCGTTGATGATATCTTAGCATATGGCGCTACTCATGGTACAAGTGATATTCACTTTGACCCTAGGGAAGAGTATTTAATGGTCCGTATGCGTGTCGATGGAGATTTAAGAGATTATACAAAAATTGACAAAATATATGAACGAAATTTAATCACTAGAATTAAATTACTAGCTAATATGAATATTACAGAGAGTCGTCTTCCACAAGATGGTGCTATTAAGGGTGTAATTAAAGGAGTTCCAATGGAAACCCGTGTTTCTACCCTACCAACTAATGAAGGAGAAAAGTGTGTTATCCGTATTCTTGATTATTCAAGAAGTTTAGCTGGTATTGATTCTTTAGGATTTAATGAAAAAAACTTAATAAAACTTAAAAAGATGATTCAAGAACCAAATGGTATTATCTTAATAACTGGTGCAACTGGTTCTGGTAAAAGTACAACTGTTTACTCTATTTTACAAGTTCTTAATAAGAAGGAAACTAACATTATAACAGTTGAAGACCCAATTGAAATGAATCTTGAAGGTTTAAACCAAGTCCAAGTTAATAGTGAGATTGGTCTTGACTTTGCTACTGTTTTAAGATCTATCTTACGTCAGGACCCGAATATTATTCTTATCGGAGAAATTCGTGATAGTGAAACAGCAAAAATCGCCGTTCGTGCTTCTATTACTGGTCACTTAGTTTTATCAACAGTCCATACGAATAATTCATTAAGTACTATTGAACGTCTACTTGATATGAATGTTGAAAGATACTTATTATCTAGTGCTTTAACTGGTATTATTTCACAGCGACTTGCAAAAATGCTTTGTAAACATTGCCGTAAGAAGGAAGCTACTACTCC
>JAQXHT010000022.1 GCA_029007415.1 bacterium | reverse complement strand
TTGCTACTCCTAGTTTTCCTTCATCTATATATTTTTTTAATAACTTATGCATTCCTTTGAAGTTATAAGGTGCTAGAAATGATGGTATCTTTACATACATTTCTACTATATCATAAGCTGTTTTTAACCCTACTGTATCTAGTATTTGAAATGGTCCTTCAGGTGCTCCTGTTCCAATCGTCCATGCAGTATCAATACTTGCTGGATCTGATATTTCATTTACAACAAGGTCAAGAGCAGAAAACAAAAATGGTATTAACATTGAGTTTAATAAATAACCTGATTTTTCTTTTCTTACTGGTAAAGGTAACATTTTAATATCTTTAGCAAATTTCAAAACAATATTAAAGTATTCTTCTTTCGTCTTACTTTGTTTCATTACTTCTGCTATATTATTTTTCCAGATAGAATTAGCAAAATGAAGAGCTAAGAATTTTTCTTCTCTTTTTGTATATTTAGCAAGGTGACTTGGTAACATAGTAGAAGAGTTAGTTACTAGTATAGTTTTACTAGGAAGAAGTGGTGCTAGTTTTATAAATAATTCTTTCTTAGCTTCAAACACTTCACTCATTGATTCAATAACTAAATCAGCATCTGCTACTGCTTTTTCTAAATCTAGTTCTAGTTTAATATTGTTAGCGGCTTCCTCTACTTTTTTCAAACAAGTATCTTTATCAAATTCATCTATGGAAGCAATACCATTACACCAAGTTGCATAAGATTTATCTTTAGTCATTAAATTAATAGCATTTATATAATTTTCTTTTAGTTTAGCTAGTTTAGGTTTACATCTTTCGATACTTCCCTCACTTCTAAGATAAATAGTTACATTAAATCCTGAATAAGCTGTCTGAAAAGCTATCTGACTTCCTAAGACTCCTCCTCCAAGTATTGTGACATTTTTCATATAATCAACTCCTATTCTGTATTTTATTTAATTATAGTATAGAAGTTAATATTTGTGAATAGCATTGTTCCAATTAAGTCCATTATCATTACTAATAAATGTTAACTCTTTATCATCATCTATAAAACATTTTAATATTAAAGTATTATTATCATAATAAGGCATACTTTTTATTGTTAGATAAGAAACATCCTCATTTGTATAATTAAATTTAGAACTTAGAAAAGTTTTACCTCCATTATTAGTAACATATAAACTAGTTTTATTATCATCTAAATAAATTTTACCTGTATTAGCTATAAATCCTAAGTTTTCATTTAAAAATAAGAATTTTGCTTCATTACTAACTTGAATTACATCATCTGATATAACATAAAAGTTTTTACCATTGTCTTTACTTCTTAGAATATTTACTAACATATTTTGTCCTAATACATTATCTACTTTACCAGTTCTTAAAATGGTGTTATTAAATTTCTTTTCATATAATACTTCTTCATCTTCTGGTAATAGATAATCAGTAGAACTATTAGATTTATTACTATCTATATTATAATTATTTTTATCTATTACTTTACCATTTTTATCTTTAACAAATGTTTCTATTCTTTTTGTTTTTATTTTTCCAGTATCATCGTAATAGGTATAAGTAACACTATCAGAAATATTTTGATTAGTGAAAGGGTCATAACCGCCTTTTCCAAAATCACCATGCACTCTTACTTTGGTTCCCATCAATAGAAATCCATAATAGTCATAATAATCAACATCAACATGTAAAAATGAAGTAACAACTGCTACATATTTTTTATCATCTAATGTTACAGTATGTTCTGGTTTATAACTAAATGCTAAAATAAGAATAATGTAGGGTGAAAAAAGTAAACTAAGTAAAACTATTAAGATAGTGATAATAATTAAAGGTTTCTTTTTATCATTTGAAAGTAACCTAATCTTTTGAATTATTCCAATTATAAAACTTATAATAGCTATAACACTTAAAAGAATAATCACCCACAGTCTTAGTCTTATATTTACTAAATACAATATTAAAGTAGCTATTAGGAAAACAGTTATAAAAATTATAGCAAAAGGAAGGATATTATTTTTATTTTTCATAAATCATCACCAGACTTTAAAGTAATATCTTTTTCATAGTTATTGAGATAGTTATCTTTCAATTAGGTATTTTACCTTTCAGAGTTTAAATGATACCTATCAAGAAGAAAATGATGCTAGTACTGTTTTATTTATAAGTATAGATAATTTTACTCTTCTTTTTTCTGATAGCTCTTTTAACGTATAAATATTTCCAGTATTAAGTAAGTCTATCATATATAACATATTTGCTATTTTTCCCACTTCAATCACTCCTACTAAAAATTATTATACCATCATTTAAGAACATACAACATTATTAAAAGCATCATTTCTGATGCTTCTATTTAATTGATGTATTACCACTTGCTATATCATAGATTGTATTTCTAAGAAGGGTTAGATAGGATAATTTCTTAGTTGATTTCTTAACTGTTATATCTTTTTCTCCTACAACAGTATTACCATCCTTAATCTTTATTTTTCCTACTATTTATTCTTAGTTATTTTAATATCATAACTATACTTTTTCTTAGCATCACCTTTTTTAGATAAAATACCAATATCAGTAACTGGAACATATTCTATTTTCTTAGTACTAGCTTTTTCTATATTTTGTATTTTATAAATCTCCTTTATAAAAGTATATTTTCATTGCACTATCAGAATATTTTGGCTTAGATACATCAATATCTAAAGTCTTACCAATATAATAAATTATAAACTGTGAAGCAATAAGTAAATCAAATTCTGCCAATATACCATCATATTTACTTTCTATTACTATACAGTTATTATCTAAATATTTTAATAATTCAATTTCATATTTAGTGGTATACTTTTGTTTAAAATATATTGAAAAGTTATTATTTAAATTTTCATAATTAATAAATCTCCCATGTGAGAAATTCTTTTTCTCATGAATAATACAATTAAATATTCCTGATTCGATAATTTTACTTTCTAAATCAAAACATGCTGTATTAGTATAGTCACCTCTAAAAATATTTATTAAATTATGATTTTTTAATCTTTCTACCATATTTTTATCAACTATTTTTTCTATTTGTTCATTCCAATACATAATTGAATTTTTTATAAAGTCATTAATATCAATTTCATAATTAAATTTATCTAAATAATATTTTAAAAATATAGCTGCTGGTGCAACTGCTCCTTCAAATGATAAAAATCCCCTTTCTTTTCCTTTATTTGATGCAGTTCTATAACTTAATATATTCTTCTTCAATATTCCTGTTTTTAATACAACATTTTGTAATTCACCTTTAGTAACAACATAAATGTTTTTATTATCAAAATTTTTAATACTACTGATAATATCACTAGTAGTACCAGAATATGAAAACAAAATAATCTTATCAATATTACTGTTATTTCTATACAATACATCCCTTGGATATAACGAATAAGTATTACATCCATACAAAGCATTTATTACTCTTGCTGAAAAGTAGGCTCCTGCATATGAACCACCAGTACCTATAAATAAACAATTATTATTAGCAAATTCTATTTCATTTAATTTAATGCTTGCTGATGAATTAACTGCATTTATTATTCTTTTCTCTAAATTATTGATATTAATATTACATCTTTTAATTTTCTTTCTTTCCGTATATTTAAATTCATCACAGGTACAATAATCCTTTATCTTTTTTATTTTAAATAGTGAATTAATATGTCCTCTTGCACCCATCTTAGAAACAACTTTTTTGGTAAGTTTATTGGAATTTCCATACCAGTTTTTTAATTTGTTTTCATCATATTTAAAGTTATTCTTAATGCTATCTTTAATAATGCTCGAAATAAAAGCATCCCCTGCTCCTGTAGAATCAACCACTTCACCTTTGCTCGCCAATTCAAAATTATATACATTATTATCAGTTATAAATGTTGCACCATTTTCTCCCCTAGTAATTGTCATCAATTTAGGTTTTATAATATTATATAGTTCGTTATCACTTTTTAAATCTAATCTTTTTAAAAGATACTTGGTTACTCTTTCGTTAAAGTTTATTATTTCAAATTTATTTTTTAATTTTTCGACTATTTTATCATCAGTAATTTTTTCAAATTCAAAATATTGTCCTAAATCTATTATCTTTTTATTAGTAGTATTATCAATAATTATTTGATTTTTACTATTCAAATTATCAAAAACTAAAATATCATCATTTTTAATATTAGAAAGAATAAAATCAGTATCTAGCAAACTTTCATCATACCATTTTTTATTATTACAGAATGGACATCTTTTTTTTGAGGTAAAAGACAGTTTTCCTTTATCATCATGATAAGAAACATGAAAACACCTAGTTCTAACATTTTTCATAATTTTTATATTAGTAACATCCACATTAACTTTTTCTAAACTATTGATAGCAATATTACCTTGATAGTCATCACCACAACAAGCAAAAGAAGAAGTTTTTATTCCCATTTTTGCTAAATTAGCAATTATATTATGTGATGTCATCCCCCCATTTATTCCTATTAATTTATCATCTTTATAATAATAATCTGTTACAAGATCACCTATGCTTACTACTCTCATTTTAATAATCTCCTTTTGTATTCCCCTACTTCGCTTTTCTCATTATAATCATGGTTTTTAATCAAACATTCTATAATCTTCTTTCTATTTAAATCAAATACTCCCAAAGTATCTTCATAACTAACTTTTCCGTTTTTGTCTTTCCAGTCATTATCTTTCCAACTATAGGGACTACTGAAACACAATCCATAAATGTAATCAAAAAACAAATGAAAATCAACTGCGGCTGTGTTGTCCAAAAACATTTGATCAATCCTATTAATTCCAGGATATCTAACAATACAAATATTTTTAACATCTATATTACAATCATATAGTGAATTAATTGCTAATTGTAATGTTTTTCCTGTTAGCACATTATCATCAAAAAGATCTAAATGTGAATTTTGAAAAAGATAAGAGTTTATTAATCCACCATATTCATTTATATTAAATTTTCTTAAATCAAGAAGTTGTTTATTAGAATAGCCTGAAACTTCTCTATTAAATTTGAGAAGTAAAAGATTTTCTATTCTATTTTTATCTACTGTTTTTGCAATTATTGGCAATTCAATTCCACCATAACTTAAACCACACGCATTAATAAAATCACCATTATTATTTCTTTTCTCTTGATATAAAGAAACAGCAATATAATTTTCTCCAAAATTATCTATTTCTCTATAAGTTCTATAGTCTTTTGAATAATTGTGCTTATCTTTTGTTACTTCTTCAATTGACAAATTATCAGTTAATATTTTCTTTGATTGTTTTATTATATTACAAACAAATTCTTTATTTGTAAGAAAGCCATTTTTAAAGCACATATTACTCATACTATCTTCAATTTCTAACAAGGTATTATATATTACAAAAAAATCTTTATTTTTATTAGATGAAATATCCAATAATATATTGCTATTTAAATTGTTAGAAACAAGTTTATGATTCATAATAACTAACAGAGCATTTCTACAGTTATCTAAAATACCAAGCAATAATTTTTTATTAATGATATTATTTAAATCAGTAGTCTTTAAAACAGCATTAAAGGCATTATCTAAAAATTGAATGTAATTATTGTGCCAGTTCATCACATCTTTTTTAGAAGTAACATCTTTGCCATTTTCACTTTTTCTATTTGAAATAAAGTAATAATATGTGGAGGAACCTCTAAGAAGATAATTATTATTATCTCTCATCAAATATTTTAAGTGTCCATTTTCCTTTGAACTCCAAAACTCCTTTAAAGAGCTATCTGAAACAAGTTCCCACTCATACATCGGAATTATTACACTTCCGCTTGATTTATCAAACAGACTATCTATTCCGTCATTTTCTCCAAAATTAACATTTATTAAATCATTATACTTATTGAGTAGTTTTTTTCTACCCAAAACTATATTTTTTTCTGCTATAGCAAAATTAAACTTATAATCTAACTTATCTGCTTTTTCTAAACATACAGTTGGTAATATTTTAGATTTTTTTATTAATTCTAAAGTAGCCTCAACTCCGTTTATAATATTTTTATTCTCATCAAAAATTGGAAAACATCTATCAACTGCACCACTGGTTTTATTTACACTATAGCCTTGTTTACAATTCAACATTGAATAATCATTTCCGTAAATATCACCACAATCACCAATTCTAATCATAGAATTTTCTGGTACACCGATTACTCTTTCAACTCTTTTTATAGCTTTATCTTTTGTAGTAGTACCAATTTGAATAACAGAATTATCCTTATAAAAACCTCTAGTTAAATGAATTTTTTCAAATTGTTTAGAAGAAATAATTTCTTTAATGGCTTCATAGTTTTTCTCTACAATATTGCTATTATTAGTATTGAAAACTATTCTTATATTTATAATTGTTCCAGTTTTTAAATCTTTAGAATAAGTTACATTAAAGCAATCACTATTAAGTTTTTTTATAATACTATCTATTTTACTTAATTGTTCTAATTCATCACTTGCAGTTATATAAACATTTTCTGATAAAAACTCTTCAAATGAAATATTATTGCTAAAAAACAATCTAGCGCCATCATTTGTCAATACATAAATCCTTCTAATATCATTTTCAGCTATATTATTAGAATTAACAATGGCATTATATATATCATTTTTTAAATCATTAAGTCCAGTTTCACCACGACCAGTAATAAAAACCACTGGTATCTTTTTCTTTAAAAGTTCTACAATCATGGAGATTGCTCTATTATCAATTTTTTTAGATTTTTTTTCAGTTAAAGTTCCATCAATATCAAAACAGACTGCATTATATTTTTGTTCAAGTGATTTTTTAAAGTTATAATATAATTCATTTGACATAAACTCACCTCTTCAATAAAAACTCTAAGCTTTTAATCTTACTATTAGTATCTTCAGGAATTGTCTTATCAAAGATAAAACCTTTTCCACCATTTTCAATCCATAACCTAATGTTTGTTTTTGAATCATCAATAAGCAATTCTCCTTTTGGTTTCTCTACATCATGCTTATTGACTCCAGGTGGAACAAAAAGTACAGGACAACTTATTTTCCTATGTTCTCTCAAATCTTCAATTTTAACTCTCATTTCATATAATGAATGAATTTTTGTTAAAATTGCTATTTTTTTCTCCATATTTTCTAATTCTTTAATTATTTCAACAGAATCATTTATTGAACTAGCTTCTCTTATAATATAATCCCATTCTTCTGGATGCAAATTAGTATAATTAAAATATTCATTAAATTCATTTGTATCTTCATGATTATGAAGACCTATACTATATTTTCTATCAAGCATTCTCTCTTCAGTATCAAGTATAACCCCATCGAAATCAATATAGGAATAATTATTATTCATATATTTTTCCTCCTTGAAGGTATTATAACATATTGATTTGAAGTATTTTGTCTTTATTATTTTATATTAACAATTCTTTTGATTTCAAAATGACGAATATCCCTTCTAAGTTCACAAAAGGCAGTTACATAGTAATTTTCTTTATACTTAAATAAATATAAAGGGTGAATTATTCTTCTATGTTGACTACCATCAACATCATTATAAACAATTTCAACTTTTTCATTTTTACTTATAGCTGATTTTATAATTTTCTCAATCATTTCTGATGAAGTTATATCAACATTAGCAATATACTTACTCTTTTCCTCATATATTGAATACATCTTTTTAGCCTTGTCTAAAAATTCCTCATATTTATCTATATACTTAAAATTATTATCAGATAAAAAATGCTCAACATTATCTAATAACTGAATATCATACTTATTTATACTAGTATAATTCTTTATTTCATCAATCATAAAATAACCACCATTAGGTCCTTTAAAAGATTCAATGGCAATACCATTATTACAAATTTCATCTTTATAATACCTAATCATTCTTTCTGTT
>JAQXHT010000021.1 GCA_029007415.1 bacterium | reverse complement strand
TATATAGATGTAAATGATAAGAAAATAGTAGTTAATCCTAAATATAATAGAAATCATGATTATACTGGATTAGTAGAAGATATGGATATTTATAGAGAAAATAAAGAGTTAAATAATGACAAGGTTGCAAGTATAATGAGGACAAGTAAAGAAAAATTGCAATCATCAGTACCAACAAATGTAGAAGAAAAAAAGAAACAGGAAGAAGAAATCGATATCCAAAAGGTACCAGAATATATAGAGAATTTAAACTATACATTTAATTCAATTAAAATAGGTTATCCTGATGCGATGAATGGGGAAAAATATAAAGAAATTTTATCAGACTTATCAAAGGGTTTTACTAAAGTTACTAAAGCATTACCTTTATTAAAAACGGAAGAAGAACTAAAAAAAACAACAGAACCAATTTCTCCTTCTCCCAGTACTGTTCAAAGTACAAATGATTTTGTTTTTGATGATAACTTTTTTGATGATGATATGGAATGGGAAGATGAATCTTCTATGCAACAAGAAAATAAAAAGTTATAATTTTATGGCATAGGTGATTTGTCAAAAACTTCATTATTTGCTATAATTTCTAATGAAAGGTTACGATTTATATGGAGTTTACAATAGAAGGATTTGAAGGACCACTTGACCTTCTTCTTCATCTTATAAAAGAAAATAAAATGGACATATTTGATATTGAAATAAATCTAATAACAGAACAATATCTAAAATATATTCATAATATGGAAAAGGTAAATCTTGAAGTATCAGAGTATTTAGTATTAGCTAGTGAACTTATTGAAATAAAAGCAAAGATGTTACTTCCTAGAAAACAACAAGAAAGTGAAAAAGAAGAAGAGGACCCAAGAGAAGAATTAGTTAATAAATTATTAGAATATCAAGCTTATAAAGAAATTAGTAAAGATTTAAAAGAAAAAGAAGAATTAAGAAAAGAAATTTATACTAAAGCACCAGAAAGATATAGTGATTATCAAGAGGAAGAAATTACTTTTGAAGGTGGTTCAGTTGATTTATTAGTAGATGCTTTTAAGAAGTTTTTATTAAGAAAACAAGAAGAAAAGCCACTTAATACTAAAGTAACTAAAAAAGGTATAACTGTATCTAGTAGAAGATATGAAATAAAAAACTTACTTAAAGAAAAAGGAACAGTTAACTTCTATCAGATGTTTACTGTTCCAACAAAGGAATATATAGTAGTTACTTTTATAGCTATATTAGAAATGGCTAAAAATAAGGAGTTAATTATTCATCAAGAAGGTATCTATGATGAAATAATTTGTGAGGGGGTCTAAGATGGAAGCAGTACTTGAAGGGTTATTGTTTGTAGTAGGTGATGATGGTTTATCTCTTGAACAAATTAAAGATATCTTAGAAATTGATTTTGAAGAGATTAAAACGTTAATTGCATCTTTACAAGAAGAGTATTCAAAAAGTAATAGAGGAATAAAGATAGAATTTTTAGGTAATAAATTAAAGCTTACTACTAAAAAAGAACATCATTTATATTATCAAAAGTTATTAGAAAATAAAGAAACACATTCTCTAAGTCAAGCAGCTTTAGAAACTCTTGCTATCGTAGCTTATAATCAACCATTAACAAGAATACAAGTTGATCAATTAAGAGGAATAGCTAGTGCTCCAATGATTAGAAAACTAGTTGCTAAAGGATTTATCAAAGAGTCAGGTAGAAGTAATTTACCAGGAAGACCTATTCTTTATGAAACAACAAGTGATTTTCTAGATTATTTTGGACTTGCTAATATTGATGACTTACCAGATATGCGAGACTTTTTAAGTAATAGTGAAGATAAAGATGAAGAAGTAGATTTGTATGAATCTAAATACAAAGAAACTGTATAATTAATGAAACTGGTCAATGGTTTTACTATACCAGTTTTTTCTTGTTGTTAAAAGTCAAGTATTATAATCTTATTAAGATGTCAAGAATACTGATATTTGATAATAGGAAGGTAGGAGACAGTTGTGGTAGTAGTAGTAAAAGACTGTCAACAATTAAATTCTGATATAAGAAGTAGTGTACCTACTTTCTTTTTTCAATGATAGATTAATATCAAAAAGGTATAAATCTATCTTTTTTGTTAAATACTAAAATAGAAAGTAGGGCTTAATTTATGAAAAATAAGAACAAATCTTTTTTATTTATAATACTTATTTTAATACTATTAATAGCAATAATTGGTATTAGTTATGCAGCTTTTTCTTATACAGGTACCGGTCAAAAGTTAAATACTATTACGACCGGTGCAATCTCTATGGAATATGTTGAAAGTAGTAATGTCATTTCTATGAATAATGCACTTCCAACGACTGATGCCACTGGAAAGAAGTTATCAGATTCTGGATAATACTTTGATTTTACCGTTAAATCATCAATCACTGGTAATACTGATATTAACTATGAGATAGCAGCAAAAGAAGAAAATGGAAATACTTTCGATGGAAAGAATGTAAAGTTTTATCTAACAAAAGTAAATTATGATGGTACTGAAGAAGAAGCAATTCCCCCAAAGACTTATTCAGAAGATCCAACCGGAAATGTGTATACAGGGCGACCATCAGATATGATGAGTTTATTTGTGGGTAATTTTATGGGTCGATGAAAGCTATAATCCACAAAATGATAATGGTGGTTTGATTTATAAAGTAAAGGTCAATGTCTATGGACAAACAAGTGATACGGTAGCCGAAGTAGAAGATACTTATTGTAAAGATAATGGTTTCAATACTTTATCTGATTGTATGTTAGTAATGAATAATCATGAATCTTCTGTAGAGATAGCTAAACAAAATATAACTAACAAAGGTACACCTGATTTTTCAAAGACGGCGACTACTGATGAAGGTTTGTTTATGTCCGAAGATGATGAAGGAGCAAGTTATTATTATCGAGGAGCAGTCAAGAATAATTATGTGTCATTTGCAGGATACATTTGGAGAATCATTCGTCGCAATGGAGATGGAAGCATTAGAATGATTTATTCTGGAACAACAACATCAGATACGGGAACATCAGTAACAATAGGTAATTCTAGATTTAATGAAAAGTATTGGGATCCAGCTTATGTTGGATATAAATATAGTGAAAAATTCTCTATACATAAAAATAATGCAACAACTAATTATGTTAATTTTACTAATACACGAAAATATGATTTTGGAACAGGCTACACATTTGATGAATCAACTAAGAAATTCACTTTAACTGGAACTATTAAGCAATTAACATGGAGTGATAATCATGATGAAATAGTATCAGGAAAATTATATAGTTGTCTAAATAAAGATTGTAATATT
>JAQXHT010000020.1 GCA_029007415.1 bacterium | reverse complement strand
AAATGTTCCATTCTTTTGCATATTGAATCCTTCATTCTCGATTTTCCATCTTTGCCTTCCAAAATAAACCAGCGTTTCTTTGTTTTTTTCTGTTATCAAAATTGATGTAATCCACATAAACTCCGTTACTTTGTCTTTTTTTATTCTCATAAAATTTTAACACATTTGCTCTTTTCTCTCTTAGCACTTCTCCATATTTTACTTCATTCCAATATCTTATATTTTTTTCCTCTATTTCTGCTTTTTCTAATCCTTCTATCTCTTCTACTAGCAATTTTAATCTTTCCAATCAAAAAAGATTATATCCCCACATTTAGAAATATAACCTGAATATATATTGATGCTTTTCATTGAACCATATTACAGCTGTTCTACAGCCTGAATATTTTGGAATAATACCTTTATCTATATAACCACATTGATTAGCAACCCACGATACAAAACAGGCACACCACTCAACTCTATTTTCAAATCCGTACCAACTCCAATAAGGTTGTCCACCTTGATTACCTAATTGTGTTTTAGCAATGAAAATCATATCTGTACCCCAAGATGATTGATAAACTTGCCCTGGTACTGTTCCAGAGCTTCCTTCTCCACCACCTCCGTTATTGTTCATATTTTGTACGGCAATGAAACCTCCGCCTATTATGGTTATTATAATTACAATTACAATAGCAACCCAACCTCCAGCTGCTATTGCACTAATTAATGCTTTAGTTCCTGCAACAATTGCTTTAATAGCTTGAATAGTAACCTTTATTGCTACTTTAACTGCTTTTGCTGTTTGAATTGCAGCTTCTCTAGTTGCTTTAGCGATTCTCTGTGCCATTTTTGCTGATTCTTTTGCTACCTTTTTAGATTCCTTTGCAACTTTATCAGCTGTTTTGATAACTTTTTTTGTTGTATCAGCCGTTCGTTTTGCGTTACGAACATTTGTTTTAATTAACTTATTTGCCTTCATAACATTATCTTTTGTCTTAATAGTACCTTTAATTTCATTAGATATTCTTTTAGTAGTTTCAGCAGTCTTTTTTGCAGTATTTCTATTATGAGTATCTATTATTTTATCTTTCACTTTGCCAATATTCTGCCTAGTTTCATTTAATGATTTTCTTCCAAATTCATCAGCTTTATTTATTCCTTTTTTAGATAGTTGTTTCGTACTTTCTTCAACTCTATTTACTGCATAGTCTTCTCCATTATCATTAGTATCTAAATCATTTTTTGTTCTTACATCTACTAGGTTGTCTGTTATTCGGTCTGCTCCAACTTTTGTTTTATCTAATATTTTTATTGGTGCTCTTTGTTTTTCTTTTATATCTGCCATAACCTCAACTCCTTTTTAATGGATTTTTAAATGTTGTTAGTACTTGTTAGACTGGAAAGAATATGGTATGAATAGGCACTTGGTTTACATATTTTCCCTATAATCTTTGAGCCGTCAACTTGTTATGTATATTCTTGTTTCTTTTATTGTGATGAATTTTACATAGTATCTTTGTAATCTCTGTGGCGTCAATCTATTATGTTTATATTTCATGAACAAAAAAAAGACTTCGCACTAATTCTAGTTTGAAATCCCCTCTATCCTATATATTTTCTATGTGAAAATTTTACATTAGATTGTTTAACCATTACATATTGCATTGTAGTTTCAATTTTAATATGACCTAGTAACCTTTGTACCTCTTCAATAGGCATTCCTTTATCAATTGCAAGTGAAGCAAAACTTCTTCTTAGCCTATGTGGGTGTGCCTTTTCAATATTTAAAGACCTGCCTAATTCTCGTATAAAAAATTCTATTGTTGCAGATGTTAATCTTTGATGTGGTTTATTTCTTGAAACAAATAATGCTGGATTATCATCATCTCTAGTTTTTAAATAATCCTGAATATGTAATTTGGTTTTAACATCAAAATAGACTTCTCTTTGTTTATTTCCTTTTCCTAAAACAATACATGATCTTTCTGCAAAATTTACATCCCTGATATTCAAATTGATTAATTCTCCAACCCTTATACCTGTTGAATATAACATCTCAATTATTGTTAAATCTCTTATATTTTTACATTTCTCTCTCATTTTTTCTATTTCCTCATCAGTAAATGGTTCTTTTACTTGTTTTAATGTTTTTATTTTATGAATTCTTCTAATAGGACTTTTTAAAATATAATCTTCATCTTCAAGCCATTAAAAAAAACTTGATAATACTCGTCTAATGTTATCAATACTGGTTAAAGAACAGCCTCGTTCTTCTTTATAATTTGTTAAATAATGTCTTATTTCATCAGTTGTTATATCTTTTATTGCTTTATCTATATCTTTTATAAATTTTTCTAATATTTCCTTATAATATTTTAATGTTTTACTTGAACATCCTTCTACATCTTTTGCTGATATAAACATTTTTAATAGATTAGCATTTGAATTTCTATCTGCATTTAATTTCTCTTTGTCTAATATAAAATTAATTTCTACATCTTCTAATTTATTTTGCAATGTAGTTTTTAATTTTTTTAACTGATATGGTGACAAATATGTTACCATATCTTTCATTATCTTATGTATGACTTCATTTTTAATCACATTTTAGTCTCCTTTCTTCAAAAAAAGAAGTATTAGATTCTATCCAATACTTCTTTTTCTAATATTTATTTTTTTAATTTTCAAACAAAATTTCTTTTAGATTATTGTAATTCATAAAAAGATTTGCATATATTCACTTTCATTACTAACACACAAATCTTTATAAAAATATTTACTTAAATTTACATTTAAGAAGGAATAAACTTCCTTTAATAACTAATACAAATACTGTATATATTCCTTAAAATATATAATCTGATTTAATATTAGAGCACAAGCAAACCCACACTATTATTGTTGTCATTATCTACATTAGTGTTATGGTTAAGGTTGGCGAGCGGATTGTTGTTACCATTATTATTGTAATTGCCCCCAGCAAACCAAAAGCCACCAGCTTTCAAGTTTATCCCTCTATGTAAAACATACTTTTTAATAAACCATCTGAATCTGCATGTTTTACATAACCAAGCCATCCAGCTATGCTTCTTTGGATTTCTGGCAAAGTTATTTTACCACTTTTTAATAATTTTGTATATCCTTTTAATTTTCTTTTCATTCTATATTTGCTTGAATTTCTTATTTTAATCACATTAGAATTAATTTTATATCCACAAAAGTTAACACCTTGAGTATTTTTAAAAATTCTTGTTTTAGAATTAAATGTTAATTTTAACTTGTTTTCCAAAAAAATAGTTAACTGTTGCAATCTTTCTTTTGCCTCTTCTTTATTATTGCACAAAATCACAATATCATCCATATATCTATAATAATACTTACATTTTAAAATATGTTTTGCATATTGATCAATTTCATTCAAATATATATTGGCAAACATTTGTGAAGTATAATTACCAAGTGGTAATCCTTTCATTCCTTTAGTTGATA
The DNA here is from genome assembly GCA_029007415.1 of bacterium. Classification (GTDB taxonomy): domain Bacteria; phylum Bacillota_I; class Bacilli_A; order RF39; family UBA660; genus Onthousia. The sequence goes on along the minus strand of JAQXHT010000020.1, from coordinate 1,789 downwards.
ATAATATCTCTCTTGTTAACCACAAAACCTTTTTATCTTTAATTTTTCTTTTAAGTATTTCCCACAAAATACTTTTATCTATATTTGCAAAATATTTTGTAACATCCATTTTTAAAATATAATAATTTTTCAATTTTTCACTTAATTTTATCATTGCACTTTTTACATCTTTAGCAGCTTTATGCATTCCTCTACCTGCAATACCTGCATAACTTGTTTCAACAAATTGTGGAACGAAATACGGTTTCATAAAATTTTCAACATACCATTGATGTACAACTCTATCTCTATATGGTAAAGCTTGTATAACTCTTTCTTTTGGTTCGTATATTTTAAAAGCTCTGTATTTACCTGTTTTATATTTTCCATGTTTAAGTTGTTCAACCAATTCTAATAATTCACTCTCTAAATTTAGCTCAAAAATAATAACTTCTATTTTTTCTCTTTTACCCCTTCTAGCCATTTTATGTGCTTTTAATAACTCTTCAAATGACAAACAATTATCATATATATTTCTTACTGTTTTAGGCATTTTCTTTAATACCTAAAGACTTAATTAAGCCCCCTAACATTTTTCCTATTTCTGATAACATCTCATTACTATATTTATATTTTTGCATATCAATCCATTTATTATTATACATAATTCTTATGCAAATTCTTTGATAATAAATATTACTATCAACAATATTATAGTATTCTAATCTTTTCTTTTTTTCTATTTTTGCTGCAAATAATATATTTTTTAACATATCATACATACTTGTTTTTATTTCAGTACCGATACTAAATTTTTCTGTTCTTGGTAATTTTATTAAAATTGTAAGCATATATTCAATATATTTTTCTATTTTTCTTATTATTACTAATTGATTATTTGTTTCCATTTTTCTTCCTCTCTACATACATGAATATAGGACCTGCACAGCAAGTCCCATACTCTTTTTTGGATTCTTTTTCAGTGGGCAGTGCTACTTAAAGCACAAGCAAACCCACACTATCATCGTAGTCATTATCTACATCAGTGTCATGGTTAAGGAAGGCGAGCGGATCGTCGTAACCATTAAAATAGTAACTGCCCCCAGCAAACCAAAAGCCACCAACTTCCGAATTTGAGCATTGCAAAATTTTAAAAGTATTTGCCAAGTCATAAAGACCACAAACACATCTTGATCCTGTAAACTCAAAATCTTTACCTTCTGTTGAATTTTCAGAATCATAGTAATGTCCCAACTGTTTCGAGTTAACCACCACCTGATGCAGTGCCTCTTCGACAGATTTGCCAATCTTTACTAACTGATTAATCAGCCATACTAAGAAAGCATAGTACTGATACTCAGTTGCAATGTGCCACTGTCTACCCTCAACTCGAGACATCTTTGATACTGTTTCAACCCACCAATTATAAGAATGTCCCACAGCTGGTCTATTACCCTTCTGAAAGACAACCATATGGTCGCCAGCCTCAGTTGGGTCATACATTACTCTGTAGAAAGCTTCAAGTGAAGCTTCTTTTACTTCAGCAACAGCCTCAATAAACATGTTAATAGCTTCGTTTTTTGAGTTGAAGTTCAGAACTTCATTGAAGAAACCTTCTTCCTGCGGGTTGATTTTCACGAGTCTATTATCTGCCAAAGTTGTGATCGTTGTAGCCTCTGCCTTTTTTGTGTAATTTCCGAATCCTATCATACATTACCTCCTAAGTAATATGCTCTGGAGGTTACGCTACCCCTCCAGAAAATTGTTTCTAACATTATTTTCTAAAGTTTAAGTAGCGTTATAACTTTAT
>JAQXHT010000019.1 GCA_029007415.1 bacterium | reverse complement strand
TTGTTACTATTCACAGCTGAATAGTAACTTGCACGCAAAATAAACTAAGATTTCTTAGTTTATTTTCATATCGTCTAAAGTATATGGATTGTCTTCTATAAGTCTAACCAAGGCTTCGTGAGGATTTATATCATTACTTTTACAAGTCTCAATATACGATTTTATTCTGGCAAAATATTCTGCATTTTTAATATTTGAAAACTGTCCAGATACTTTCATTTTCGTTTTACTACTTCTTAAACTTCTCTCACTAAGATTATTAGAAAACGGAATGTCAAATCTAAGAACCCATAATAAGTAATTTTCTTTAAATCTAATTAGTCTTTTTATAAGCCTATTTTCATCCTTACTGTAGTACTCATTAGAATCACTAGCATTCACATTCTGTGCCTCTTTAATTATTTCATCATATTCTTTTATTACATTGTCTGATACCTCATAATCAAATTGTAATATATTTTTGTTAATATATTCTTTTCTTAAATTATTAGTGTTTACTAGTAAAGATATAAGCTTATTAATCCAGTCTCTTGGAAAACAATCATTTAGTTCTTTTAAATCTCTAATTAGATGAACACAACACTCTGCGTTGGTAAAATCATAATCTTCATTATAATTAACTAAATTATGATCATGCATAACAACTGTATCTTTCGATAAAAATTTTAATATACCATCTTCATCTATTCCAACTTTATTCTTTTGTTCATGTGCCTTATAATATTTTATTTTCTCATTTCCATAAAATCTTAAACATGATTGTTTTCCGTTTATGCTTATAGCAGTATCATCCCAATGTAAAATACTTTGACTTAGTATTTTTTTATGAATTTCATTATCAAAGCTTTCTAGTTTGTCATAACATCTTTTTTGTAACTTTGATATGAAACCTTCACTCATTACCATTTCACCACCAGTAAAACCACTTATCAATTCTCTTGTCCTTCTAAATGAGACGTATCCTTCATTTACTAGTGATATTGCTAATGCTTGAGCATTACTTCCATATTGATTTTCCTCTTTTAATCTATCTGGTATTGGTACTTTTATCACTTTACCACAGCAACTACATTTGTATTCACAAAATTCATTTCTTCTTTTAACTAATCTTATTTCGATATCAAATTCATCTTTACATCTTTTTCCAATTAATTCTAATTTTCCTCCACATTCTTTGCATTCTGGTTTCTTTATTTCATATGTATATGTATCTGTTATTTCATCATCTGCAAATTTTTCTAATTTATGTTTGCTATGTCCTGGTTGTCCACCTTTCTTTAACTCACTCTTTTCTCTAGAGTTAGGAATTCTTTTTGCTTCTCCAATTTTTGTTTTACTTGTTGGTATTCCGCTATTACTACTATCATGATTTAATATTCTCTTTAAATGTTCGTTTTCTTCTTTCAACTTATTCACTTCTGTTACTAATTCCTCTGTTGCCTTTTTTACAGCAGTATTTATTATTTTCTCTAAATTCTTTTTATAATACTCTAATTCTTTCTCTGCATTATATTGCTTTTGTTTTCTCTCTTCTAATAAGTCTCTTAATTTAGCATTATCTTTTTCTAATTTTGTCACTCTTTTTTGTAATTTTGATAAACTTGTTTCTGCCATTTTAATCACGTGTCCTTCTTTTTGATTGTATCAAATATTTTGCATTATAAAAAGATTATGAGCTATTTTTACTTAATTTCCCATAATCTGTGGATATTTTTTATTTTTTAGCTGTGAATAGTAACAATTCTTTTTCAAAACTTTTACTAACATCTTTCAAATTATCTTTAGTGCTATTTATATAATAGTTCTCAGTTGTTTCAATTCTACCATGTCCTAACACTTTTGAAATATCTTTAATTTCTACACCATTTCTTAAGCTAATTGTAGCAAAAGTTCCTCTTAAATCGTAGAATCTACAATTAATACCTAATTCCTTATGAATTATTTTAAAAGGATATTTAATAATATCACTTCCTGAGTATTTTCCATCTTTCCTAGTAAAAACCAATTCTGCTTTATTACATTTTGAATTACTTTCAATAACTTTATATTCTACTAACTTACCATATTTATTTTTTACTTCTTTTAAAATATAGTGCTTATACATTTTACCATACTCTTTTTTATATTTATTTTGTATTTTTTTATAATCAGATAATACTGAGAATAAAGTATCACAAATATAAACTTCTCGTGCACTACCTATTGTCTTTGTAGTGCCTAAATACCATCTTTCATCATCTGATTTTTCTTTTGCATAGGCTGTTTTATTTATTTTAATAGTTCCTTTATCTAAATCTATATCATTCCAAGTTAATGTAAATACTTCTCCTGTTCTCATACCTGTATAACACGCTGTAAGGAATGCACATATAAATGCTTTATTATCCTTAAATCTATTTAAAATTTTTTCTATTTTCTCGTTATTGTATGTTTGTTTTATATCGTTTTTTTTAATTCAAACGATAGTACTCTAGGTATTTGTAAATCACTTGCAGGATTATTTTTTATAAATCCAAAATAATATGCAGCATCTCTTAAAGAACTTTTAATAACTTTTTGATAATTTCTTAATGATTCTTTTGTACTAGATGTTTGATATAATTTTAATAATGCCTTATTTATAATATATGGAGTCAAATTTGATAATTTATGATTACCTAATTCCTTTTTAATATTACTAAAAGATTCTTTATATCTTTTTGCTGTTTAATATTTATAATTAATTTCAAAATATTCCTTCATCCAATAATCTAAATAATCTCCATATAGCATATTACATTCTATATTTGTTATTCCATTAACAAATTCATCGTATGCTTTTTGACCAGCAGTATATGCTTCATTTTTTGTTCTAAATCCACTTTTTGTTATTTGCTTTCTTTTTTCATTTATCTTTCCTGATTCAAAACAATATTGATAAACATTTCCTCTTTTTCTTATACTAATCATATCTATCACTCTCCTTAAATTTAATTTTCATATAAAAATAGAGCATATCAATATGATACACTCTATTCTGTCTTATTATCATCATTAACTTTATTACTAATAATTTTTAAAGTTTCTAAATATTCTTTTTCTACAGGCGATAAAGTTTTCACCTGATATTTTTTATATTCTTCTTTGGCTTTTTCAATTGCTTTATTATGACTTACTGTTCCAGCACCTACCAATAATTTTTCTCCTGTACTAGAGAGAATGGTATCTAATTGTCTAATATAATCTTCCATATGCATAGGATTATGTCTTATTGCTTGTATTTCGGCAAAATCAAAATATCCAGACACTAAATTATTTAAAACTTTTAGTTCTTCTTCGGTTAAGTAATTTTTAGCAATAACGACATCACTCATTATTGGTAAATCTCCACTAAAAGTAGTTAAACCCATAAAAGGTTTATCAGAGTCTGCTCTTTCATATATTACTTCTGGTGCAGTATGACCATGTGCCGCATAATGAAGTTTATTTTGAACTATTTTAAAGAATTCAATAGATTTTTCATCTTTTGGATTATAGTCAACTGCTGTTGCATACAAATCAAGTACCTGTCTATACAATACTTTTTCAGACGATCTTATATCTTTAATTCTAGCAAGTAATTCTTTCCAATAATTACCTCCACCATTACCTTTAAGTCTTTCGTCATCCATAGTAAAACCTTTAATCATATATTCTTTTAATCTTTCAGTTGCCCATTTTCTAAAATTTGTAGCAACTTTTGATTTAACTCTGTAGCCAAGTGAAATAATCATATCTAGATTATAGAATGGTATTTCCCTATTAACCATTCTATTACCTTCTTTTTGAACATGTCGGAAATTCTGACATGTTGAATTCTTATCTAATTCTTCTTCATTATATATATTATTTATATGTTCAATTATATTTGTTCTTGATGTTCCATATAATTCTGCCATTTGTTGTTGAGATAACCATACCGTATCATTTTCTAATTTTACATCTATCTTCGTTAAGCCATCATCAGTTTGATATATTATAATATTGTTGTTATTATCTTCCATGCTCATACCTCCATTTCTATTAGATTTTAAAAGGTGTCAACAAATATAATCATTGTTCACACCTTTATTTTACTGCATATTTTTAATTTTTGGTGGACAAACTATAAAATCCGAACCAATTATCAATTTTACAAATTTTGAATTTTTCCTTATTTTATACTACTTTCCACAGCAATTCTTGTATTTTTTTCCCGAACCACATGGACAAGGATCATTACGACCTACTTTTGTACTCTTCTTGGGTTTCTTTACTACATCTGATTTGTCATCATTAGTTTGAACGTTTTTAGTAACAGGTTTACGTTCAATGTTTTGATGTATCTCAGCTTTTAATAAGAAAACACTAACATCATGATCAATCTTTTGTAACATTTGATCAAATAAATCAAAACCTTCTGTACTATATGCTCTTAGTGGATCTTCTTGACCATAACTACGTAAATAAATTCCTTCACGTAAATGACTCATTATGTTAATTTGTTCCATCCAGTAATTATCAATAACTTGTAAAGATAGTGCTTTTTCAAATTCACTAGTAACTTCTACTGGAACATCACTAAGCTTTTCTTCATACTCAGCTTTTGCTTTATTATATAGAAAATCAACTATTTCATCATCTATCATTGAATTAATTTCGTCATCTTTAATATCATCTCTTAGAAGATTTTCATTTGCAAAAGAGACAATTTCCTTTTTATCTTGCTCACTCATATCACCATCAGCAGTATGAGACTTAACTAAGTCAGTAACATAATTTCTCATACATTCAAGTACTTGCTCATGAACTGAATCACTATCTAAAATTTCATTTCTTCTACCATACATAATCTCACGTTGTGTATTCATTACATCATCATATTGTAGTAATTGTTTTCTAGCATCAAAGTTATTTCCTTCAACTCTTTTTTGAGCAGTTGTAATAGCTTTTGAGAAATATTTATTTTGAATAGCTTGGTCTCCGAAACCAAAATTAGTCATCATTTCTTTAATCTTTTCACTACCAAAGCGAATCATTAAATCATCTTCCATGGATACAAAGAATTGTGTAAATCCAGGATCACCTTGACGACCAGAACGTCCTCTCAACTGATTATCAATACGACGTGATTCATGACGCTCAGTACCAATTACGCAAAGTCCACCTAATTCTCTAATTTCATCTGATAACTTAATATCAGTACCACGACCAGCCATATTAGTAGCAATAGTAACTGATTTATGTTGACCAATCTTAGAAATTATTTCTGCTTCTCTTGCATGATTCTTAGCATTTAATATTTCGTGAGGAATCTTTTCCTTCTTCAATAAAGTACTAATTAATTCACTAGTTTCAATAGAAATAGTACCAATTAAGACAGGTTGACCTTTGGCATATCTTTCTTTTACTTCATTAATAATTGCTTTATATTTAGCATTTTTAGTAGCAAATACTAAATCAGGAGCATCAATTCTAGCAACTGGTTTATTAGTAGGAATACAAATTACATACATATTATAAATATCACGGAATTCTTCCTCTTCTGTTTTAGCAGTACCAGTCATACCTGATAGTTTCTTATACATTCTAAATAAGTTCTGGAAAGTTATAGTAGCTAAAGTTTTTGTCTCTTGATTAATGCGAACTCCTTCTTTAGCTTCGATTGCTTGATGAAGTCCATCACTATAAGCACGACCTTTCATCAAACGACCAGTAAATTGGTCTACTATGACAACTTCTCCATCTTGAACAACATAATCAACATCTAATTTCATTGAATAATTTGCTCTTAAAGCTTGATTAATATAATGAACTAAAGTAGCATTTTCTACTTCATAAAGATTTTTAACTCTAAAAGCTTTTTCAGCTTTCTCACTACCTTCATCTGTTAATGTTACACTTTTAGTAGTTTCATCATATAAGTAATCAACGTCATCTTTTAAACTCTTTACAAAGCTATCGGCATCTTGATAAAGGTTAGCACTAACTAGTTGACCACCAGAAATAATTAAAGGAGTTCTTGCTTCATCAATTAAAACCGAATCAACTTCATCAACGATAGCAAAATTTAATGGTCTTTGAACTCTGTCTTCTTTTCTAATAACCATATTATCTCTTAGGTAATCAAAACCAATTTCATTATTAGTAGAATATAAAATATCACAAGCATAAGCTTCTTGCTTTTCTTTAGGACTTAATTCTCTTGTATTAACTCCTACTGTTAAACCTAAAAATCTATGAATACCACCCATCCATTCTGCATCACGAGTAGCTAAGTATTCATTAACAGTAATAATATGAACACCTTTTCCGTCTAAAGCATTTAAATAAGCTGGTAATACTGATGTTAAAGTTTTACCTTCACCAGTTTTCATTTCTGCTATATTACCATAATGAATAGCTAGGGCACCTACTATTTGAACATAGAAAGGCTTTTCTCCAATAACACGATAAGCGGCTTCTCTTGCTGTTGCAAAAGCTTCTACTAATATATCTTCTAATGTTTCACCAGCAGCTAAACATTTCTTAAATTCTTCTGTTTTATTTTTTAATTCTTCATCTGATAATTTTTGGTATTCTTCATCAAGGGCAACTATCTTATCAGCTAAAGATTCGAATTTTTTTAATTCTTTATATTCATGATCAAATAATCTTGTAAATATTCCCATTGTAAACATCTCCTCAAGGATTATTGTAACAAAAAAAGGAGACAATAGAAAGCATTTTCTCCCATTTTACACTATTTCTAAATGCTTACACAGCTTTCTCCGTGATACCAAGCATCCACTATGACTGGGGTCACAATATCATCTATGACTTTGTCTATTTGTCTTGCTCCAAATTTTTCATAATTCGTCTTTAAAATAATTTTTTCCACAACATCTGTGGATATTTCTACTTTTATATTTTTCTTTTGAAAAGCTGCTATTAATGTTGCTAGTTTCATATTAATAATTTTTTCTATATCATTTTTTGTTAATTCTTTAAAGTGATATTTTTTATCTATTCTGTTAACAAATTCTACTCCTAAAAAATCTTCAATATCTTTGTTATCTACATCAGAATTTGAAACAAATCCTATATCTTTGTTACCACCTCCTAAATTAGTCGTCATAAAAAGAAAAATGTGGTCAAAAGACACTTTTCTGCCTTTAGCGTCTTTCAAATAACCTTCATCCATTACTTGAAGGAATAATTTTAAAACTGACGGTGAAGCTTTTTCTATTTCATCTAGAAGTATAACACAATGTGGATAAAGTCTTATTTGGTCTAATACGGTTTGATGACTATCAAAACCAACATAGCCTGGAGGAGCTCCTAAAATTTTACTGACTGAATGTTCCTCTTTATATTCACTCATATCAAGTCTTATAAAATGTTCTTTACCATATAAAAGTGAGGCATATTCTTTTACTAAATAAGTTTTTCCTATTCCTGTTGTTCCAGATAAAAGAAAAGTATGTATCTTTGGAGTATCTTGGAAACCTAACTGGACTTTCTTAGTTAGATTACATAAATCGTGAATAATTTCATCTTGTCCAACTATTTTAGATAATAATTCTTTTTCTATAGAAAACAATTTTGTTTTATTTCCTTCTATTATTTCATAAACAGGTATTTTTGTTTTTAGATAGATTACTTCTGCAATCATTTCTTTTGTTATTTTTTTAGGTTTTCTTTTACCTATTAGGGAAATTTCTAATTCGTTCTTTTTAGTAATTAAGTTTTTCTCACTTTGTTTTAATTTAGAAGCTTTTTTAAAATTTTGTTCTAATACAGCTTTTTTCTTTTCAGTTACTATCTTTTTTAATGAATCATTAAGTTTTTTTAACTCTTTATCTTTTTTATCTTCTACAAGGCTAGCTCTTGCACAAACTTCATCTAATATATCTATCGCCTTATCAGGTTGATAATAATCGTAGATGTATGTATTTGATAATTCAACTATCATATCAATCATTTCATCGGAAATAGAGACTGAGTGATATGCTTCATAAAGTGGTTTTAATTTCCTTAAGATTTCTTTTGTCTTATCTTTATTAGGTTCTTCTACTAATATTATTTGAAATCTCCTATTTAATGCTTTATCTTTTTCAATAAATTCTCGATATTCTGCTACTGTAGTAGCACCAATTAAATGAATTTTTCCTCTTGCTAAAGCTGGCTTTAAGATGTTTGATGCATCAATGGCACCTTCTGCTCCACCTGCTCCAACTAAAGTATGAATTTCATCTATAAATATTAGATATTCATCATGTTCTTCTATTTCTTTTAGGATTTTTCCTACTCTTTCTTCAAATTCTCCTCGATATTTGGTACCTGCCACTAAGGAAGCCATTGATAATGAAAGAATTACTTTTCCTTTTAAAGAACGAGGTACATTATCATTAACTATTTGTCTTGCTAATTCTTCTACAATAGCAGTTTTTCCTACTCCTGCTTCACCTAATAATAAAGGATTATTTTTTGTTCTTCTGCAAAGAATTTCTATCATTCTTTTGATTTCATCTTCTCTACCTATTACAGGGTCTATTTCATTAGATACAATTCTTTTATTTAGATTAACAGAAAACTCCTCTATTAATAATTTTTTATGATTACTAACTTTTTTTTCACAAAATGAAGTGGAAAATTCTTGATATAAGGAATCTATATCTATATTCATTCCCATTAATAATCTTATGGCGATTCCTTCTCCCTCTTCTAGTAGTGATAAAAATAGCTCTGTTACTGATACTTCACTTTCTTTATTTTCTTTACTATTAAGTATCGCTGTTTCTAATACTCTTTTTAGTAATGGTGTATATAAAAACCAATCATTAGTTGTTTTTCCTATTCCTACTACTCTTATTAATTCGTCTTTAAATTTATCATAAGTTAGACCTAATTGTTTTAAATGACTAGTTACTTTTAACTCTTTCATTGAGAGTATTGCTAAGAGTAAATGTTCACTTCCAACATATGGATGACGTAAAAGACGCATTTCTTTTCTAGCTAACACTAAAGCTTTCTGAGCATCTTCACTGAATTTCGAAAACATAACCTTTCCTCCTTGTATAATTCTATTTTAACGAGGAAAAATGGTTCTTTTCAACACTTTTAGTACCCTAAAAATTGACAAAAAAAATTAGTCCAAGACTAATTTAATTGTTCTACTGCCGATATTCTAACTTTTCCATAATATGATTTTCCGATAGCATCATTTTCTGCTGTTAGATTTAACCAAGTACGTAATTCAAAATCCTGTGTAGTATTTCCTGCTATTGAATATGAACCAAGCTTATTACTACTACTTGCTAAACTTCCACTTGCCACTGATGTTCCGTCTTTCTTTAAATCATAGGATAAATAACTATAAGTTACTAAAGAACAACCATTACAAGATGTTGTGTCATCATCTAAATAAACATCATAGTTAATTGTTCTTGTTCCTGTATTTTTTAGTGAAAAGTTATATGGGGTAGATGCTAAACCATCGCTATCTTCTTGAGGAATGGCATTTGTTACACTAATAGTTGATGTTCCTTCTACATAATTTAGTTGTAAATCTTTTGCTACTAATGTAACATTTTGTGTTCCATTTAATGTCATTTGCGAAAGTGCAAAACTAATACCTGCTATTAAAAAAATCAATATAAATAAGCCAACAATTAATAGTATGTTTTTACTATTATCAACTTTTATACTATCTTTCATTATCTCTACCTCACTTTATTATATATATTAAGTTTATAACCTATTTGAAAAAATGTATATATTTTATGCTTATATAGCATATTTTAATTTACAAAAAAAAAGAGAAACTCCCTTTTTTAGATTAGAACTAGGATTGTAAAGACAATGAATGATACTGCTAATAGTTCTAATAATATTTTCCAAATATATTTTAACCAATCTTTATATGATACTTTTAAGTATGCTAATGTTACCATTAAAGTTACACTTGTAGGTGCTACTAATGTAATAATACCATATAATGTTTGGAATATAACTGATACTACAGGATATGAATCTGTGGCTGTTACTACACTTACAAAGTAAGGTAAAACATTATAGAATGCATATACTGGGTCTCCGTTAATAATACTTGAAACAATTGCTACAAGACCGGTTGTAAATACATTGAATCCTTTGGTTAATCCTAATATAGCTTTATAAATAACTAATTGATAAGGATTATATGTAGTAAGAACTAAAATTAAGTAAACTACAAAAGCAACAAATGCTGGTAATAGGGCTTTTCTTAATCCATTACTAAATCCTACAATCATATCATCCCAGCTAATTTTGTAAACATATTTAATAATTACAAGGGCAAGTAATAGTAGAACAATAACTTCAACTAAAGTCCAACTACCAAATGCTGGAACAGAGCTTCCTAGTATTTTTCCAAATACAGGAAAACCAGTATTTAAAGTTTTAGTAATGCCTGTAAAGAATTTAGCTTTTACTCCAAAACTACCAATTAATACTACAACTGTAAATAAAGCAACAAGTCCGTCAATAATGATGTATGTTTTCTTACTTGACTTTTTAGCAAATAGAATAATATTAATTATTAAAAGTAATGCTAATAAAGCAACATAAGCTGGAACTGTAAATCCTGTAACGGCTGTTTTAATATCTTCAAATAAGTTAACATTAAATGAATTAGTCCAAGAAATGAAACCTAATATAGTAACTACTAAAATAGTATCAATTATAGCTACTAATGGCCAATTTTTCTTTTTCTTCTTATCTTGTTTTACAACTTCAGGAATATAGTCATCTTCATCTTTTGTTGATGTTGTACTTTCTTTCTTACCAAACTTCAAAACATTAGCTAATAAAATTACTAATCCTAAAACAAGTAAAATTATTCTAGTCCAGATTTGAGTTGTGGTTTTTACTGATAAATATTGTTGTAGCATTTGAGTTGTGCTATATGCAAATGTTGTTCCCATTAATCCGATAGCAACACTTCCTGCTGTTACAGCGGTTGCAGCTAATTTGTTATATCCTAGCATTAATACTAAAGAAATAACAAATGGGAATAGCATTAGTAGTGCAAGTTGCATTCCACAGAATGATGTTAAAATAGCAAATAAAGAAGCTATTATAATAATACAAATATGTTCTTTACCTTTAAACTTTTTAACAATAGCATCTAGCATTTTTCTATATGCACCAACTTTTACTAATACTCCATAGAATCCACCAATTACCAAGATGAATAATGATACATATCCAAAATAACCTAACACTGTATTTTGATAAGATAATAAATCAAATATTCCAACTTGTGATCTACCAATCTCTTGATAACTAGATTGATAAGTAGCAGCTGGTAAAATCCATGTCAAAAGTACAAATACAGATAGCGTAATTAAACTAACTTTCAATGCATTATGTTTTTTCATATTTTCTTCTCCTTCCATATATTAATTATACGAATAATAACTTTGTTTTACAAGCAATTAGCGATTTTTTTTGTGAATTTTTTGTGAAAAATTCTCTTCACATTTTAAGAAAAATTCTCTAAAAATTCGTCTTGAAGCCTCATCTTTTTCATATAAACTTTCCGGGTGCCACTGGACTCCTAAGAAAAAAGAATTATCTTTTATTTCTACTGCTTCAATACAATTGTCTAGACTTCTAGCACTAACATATAGCGATGATAATTTAGGAATATAATCATTATGTCTTGAATTAACAAATATTTCTTCTCTTTTTACTATGTTATACAAAAAACTATCTTTTTTAATTGATATCAAGTGTTCAGTAGCATTATGATTATTTATCTTTTTAGTTATATCTTTTTCTTCATTTAATAGAAAAGCAGATATTTCTTGCATTCCAAGACATACTCCTAGTATGGGAATATTGTTTTCCTTAGCGTATTTTATTAATTTAATGTCTTCTTTATACCAGCCATCTCCACCTGGCAAATAAAAGCCATCATATTTAGAATATTTATCTTCTTCTTTTGGACTAAATATTTCATAATTAATTTGTTCTTTTTCAAACGGAATAAGTTTAAATTCATCACTTCGATAAGCTATTCCTATTAACATTTTTTCATATACACCTCAATATATAGTATAAAAAAAGAAGGAAATTAATTCCTCCTAATATAATTTAGCACCTGCTGGTATATGTTCATCTATCATTAATAAATGTAATTTTTCTTCATTTTCTTCAGTATGAACAGCACTTAAAAGCATTCCACAAGAATCTATTCCCATCATTGTACGTGGTGGTAAGTTAGTAATTGCTACTAACGTTTTGCCAATTAGTTCTTCTGGTTCATAATATGCGTGAATTCCACTAAGAATAGTTCTATCAGTGCCAGTTCCATCATCTAAAGTAAATTGTAATAATTTTTTACTTTTTGGAACAGCAACACAATCTTTAACTTTTACTGCACGAAAATCACTTTTACTAAACGTGTCAAAATCGACATAATCAGTAAATAATGGCTCTATTTCTACTTTAGAAAAGTCTATTACTTCTTTCTTAGGTTCTACTACTATATCTTTTTTTACTGTTTCAGTGCCATTTAGCGGTTTCATAGTTGGGAATAGTATTACGTCTCTAATTGATTCAGATTCTGTAAATAACATTACTAATCTATCTATTCCGTAACCAACTCCTCCTGCTGGAGGCATTCCATATTCTAATGCTTCAATGAAGTCCATATCTATATCATTAGCTTCATCATTTCCTAAATTTTTTTCTTTTAGTTGTTCTTCAAATCTTTCTAATTGGTCGATTGGGTCATTTAATTCAGTATAAGCATTAGCAAATTCACGACCGGCAATAAATAATTCAAATCTATCAACAAATCTAGGATCTTCAACATTTTTCTTAGTAAGTGGTGATATTTCTACTGGGTGTCCATATAAGAAAGTTGGTTGAATTAGTGTTTCTTCTACATATTTTTCAAAGAATAGGTTGATAATGTGTCCTACTGTTTTTTCATGTTCTTCTACTACTATTTGATGTTTTTTAGCTAATTCTAATGCTTCATCAAGTGTCATTTCTTGTTTGAAGTCAATACCTGTTTTTTCTTTTATGGCATCTACCATACTTATTCTTTTCCAAGGTCCTTCTAGATTAATATCATAACCATACCAGTTGTAGGTCATTTTACCAATTACTTCTTTAGCAATAGTTTGATACATATTTTCTGTTAAATTCATCATACCTTCTAAGTCACTATATGCTAAGTAAGCTTCCATTAAGGTAAATTCTGGATTATGTTTTAAATCCATTCCCTCATTTCTAAATACTCTTCCTATTTCATAAACAGCTTCCATTCCACCTACTAATAGTCTTTTTAATGGTAATTCTAAAGCTATTCTTAAATACATATCTAAGTCTTGAGCATTATGATGAGTAATAAATGGTTTAGCACTTGCTCCTGTAAGTAATGTTGATAAAACTGGAGTTTCTACTTCTGTAAATCCTTGTTTATCCATATAATTTTGAATACATCTAATAATTTTTGGACGTAAGAAAGCCACTCTTCTCGAATCATCATTCATTATTAAATCGACATAGCGTCTTCTATAACGTTCCTCTTTATCCGTAAGTCCATGGAACTTTTCTGGAAGTGGTTTTAAAGCTTTAACAAGCGGAGTATATTCTAAACATTTGATAGTTACTTCTCCCGTTCTTGTTTTCATTATCTTTCCACGTATTCCTACTATATCTCCAAGATCAGCAGTTTTAAATAGATTATATTTATCCTCACCAATGTCATTAATTGATATATATATTTGAATAAGACCTGTTTTATCTTTAATAGTACAAAAAGAAGCTTTTCCCATCTTTCTAATAAACATTATTCTTCCTGCTACTATGGCTTCATCTGTCATATTCTCAAATGCAGCGTGTTCTACATCTTTATATTTTTCTTTAATTTCCTTTGCATAAGCATTTCTTTGAAAACTATGACCAAATGGATCTAAACCTAATTCTCTTAATTTCTCGGCTTTTTCACGTCTAACAACTTCTTGTTCGGTTAATTCTCGCATAATTCTTCCTCCTCTTTATTTTCTACTGCATTAGTACAAACAACTATTGTTCCTACTAATTTATCATGAAGTCCCTGTTTTTCTTTCGTAAATGCAATAAGAAAAAAGCTAACTAATAATATACTATATTGTACAAGATTTAGCAAACTATTAGTTGCTAGATATGTATCTTTATCAAGAAATAATATTGTACAAAATCCTATAATACTTACTAAAGTTCCTTGTAATATCATAGTTCTAAATAATAAATCATTCATTGTTAATTGGTCATCATTTTTATTTTTAATTTTAATCTTCATCATTTTCTTACCAATAGTTTGACCATCATTCTTATATACATATAAAACGTAATATAAAAGTGAAATTGCTATTCCTACTAATGTTGCTATTCCTGTCTGCTTAGCTATGTCATAACTGATATCTACAAGTTGATTTACATATTCTTCCATAGTTATTTTCTGACTTGTATAGTTTTCGATAATTTTTGTTTGTTGATCATATAGTTTATCAATAGTACCATTTGTTGGAATAAATGTTGTTACTAAGGTAGTTAAAGCTGATACTAAAAATAGATCTATCATAAATGCTACAAATCGTTGTGAAAATAAGGCTTTTACTTCTTTCTTCTCTTTCATACAAAGTTCCTCCTAAATACTTCTAACATATGTAGTATATCACAAAGACTAGTCATTTGATAAATATTATTTTTTAACTGATTACTACCCTCTACACCTTTTAGATACCAAGCAATATGATTTCTAATTTCTAAGACTGCTACTTTCTCATTTTTTAATTCATTTAGTAGTTTTAAGTGTTTTATACACATATCTATTTTTTCTACAGGTGTTATTTCTTTGAAGTCTTTCTTTCCGTCAAGTAATGCTACAGTATCTCTTATCAGCCAAGGATTACCTAACACTCCTCGACCAATCATTATAGCATCACAACCAGTTTCTTCTAGCATTTTCTTTGCCAATTCTTTAGTAGTTATATCACCATTACCTATTACAGGAATTGAAACATTTTCTTTTACTTGTTTTATTATATTCCAGTCAGCTTTACCCCTATATCCTTGTTTTCTAGTTCGTGGATGAACACATATAGCACTTGCTCCAGCTTCCTCACATATCTTAGCTATTTCTACAGCATTGATAGAATCGCTATCCCAGCCACTTCTAATTTTAACAGTAACAGGACATTTAACACTTTTAACTACTGCTGTGACTATTTCTTTTACTTTTTCAGGATTTTTAAGTAGTGCACTTCCTGCTTGAGCTCGAATGGCTACTTTAGGTACAGGACATCCCATATTTATATCAATTATATCTGGGTGCATATTTTTTTCTATATATTTTGCAGCTGTTACAAAACTATCTACGTCACTGCCAAATATTTGCTGGGTAATTGGTCGTTCTTCTTCACTCATATATAACATATCAATAGTTTTCTGATTATCATAACAAATTGCTTTATCACTTACCATTTCAGCATAAATCAAACCACAACCCATTTCTTTAATAATTCTTCTATAAGCACTGTTACAAATTCCTGCCATTGGTGCTAATACTACTTGATTTTCTATTTCTACATCTCTAATTTTCCACTTCATAAATACCCCTTATATTATTTTTTTTACTTTTGTCTTTAATTTTTGATTTTTGCTTTTGAATTTTAATGATGCCTTTGCTAAAACCAAATTTTCTAATAAAACATTTTCTAATTCTAAATTGTTTTCACATCTTATTTTACTTATAGTAACATTTGTTAGAAAAGCTAAACTATCATATAATGAATAGTCCTCTACTTTTTCTGGTAAAGTCAAATTATCTAGTTCATCACAAGCACTATGTATCTGTATAATTCGACCATTGCTGTATCTTTCATAAAAACTATTAACATCTCTTGCTAATTCTTGACTATTTACTGATTGCATAATAATTTTTCTATTATCAATTCCTTTATGATAATTAGGATTAAGCATTGGCATCTTCTTTCTAGTACAAAAATCTGCTAATACCAGACCATAAATTGTTTCGTGAATAAGACTATCACTACTGTATACCTTTTCACCAACTTTTTCTAAATGGTTTGCTACTTCATTTATTTTAGAGTTAGGTATGTTTAATTCTTCTGTTAATTGATTAAAAATTACAGCATTAAGGCTTAGTATTAAATTAAGATTTTGTTCTTTATAACCATATAGCTTAGTTAAATGATACATAGTAACAGTAGTCATAACATTTATGCCAGCTTTTTCCAAAAGTTTTATCATTGCTTCTTTTGTTCCTATTTCTTTAGTTTCATCTATTTGCCCAAAACTTTTTCTAATTAGTTGAGCAGGATTTTCAAAAGAAGATACTAAATCAACTGGTTCTGCTTTGTAAAAGAAACCATAGACTATCTTTTTTAACTCATTTATATTTTTAACTTCTAATGATGGTACTTTTTCTAAAAAATAGTCATTCATATAATTATAATATTTATTCTTTAAGTAATAACTTTCCTTGCCATATAATATATCAGCAGATTTTATTATTTCTTTGATTTTTTTTAAGGTTTCTTTATCATAATTTTTTTCATAAAATTTATCAGGATAAGTTTTTAAAAGTATTAATATATTTGCTATATTATCATCAGTCACTCTATCATCTACTTTCTGTTATAATATGTTAAAAATTGTGTTACTTAATAACATTTTTTTATATTTATTGTTAAATTTATAATTTTCTTATTTTAGATTTTAAGTTATTTTTTTTAGCTTTAGGTTCTAATATTTTCTTTGATAATGCTAAATTTTGTAATAAAGTATTTTCTAGTGATATATTATTTTCCTTTGTTATTTTAGATAGCGTAGTGGTTGTTAAAGCTGTTAAACAATCATATAATGAGTAATCTTCTATTTTTTTAGAAGAAGTTTTTAAACTTTCAATATCTGTTATACTTTCGTCTATATTTATATATTTTTTTGAAGTATTTCTTCGAAAATATTGTTTAGAAATATCTTCTAAATCTGATATAGTCATTTTTCTTTCAATATTCTTGTTAGCTGGATTCTTTCCATCATAATTAGGATTAGGTCTGAACACTTCTTTTTCAATACAAAAATTAGCTAAAGTATTTCCATAAACAGCTGTGAAAAATTTAGAATCAGTAAGTAATATGTCACTACTCATTTCATAAAATTTATCAGCAATCATTTTTACACAAAAATCATCTGTTTTTCTTGTATTAATTTGATTTGCTATGCAAGCATTTATTCCTAATAAGGATGTTAAAACTGGATTATCTATTATGGAAGGCATTATAGAACAAGAAAAAGCACCAATACTATCAGTAGCAAATAATTTTCTAATGGAAACTTCATCTCTTTTTCTTTTTACTTCACTTATTTGATTAAAACAACTTTCTACATAGTCTATAGTATCAGTTAAATCTACTCTAGGAGTTTTATAAAAGAAAGTTAGTGCCACTTCTTCTAATTCTTTTTTCTGCTTTACTCCTCTTTTGTCCATAAAAAGGTACTTTTCTAAAAATAAATTATATTTATTTATTAAATAACTATTTTGTTACTTTCCATATAATGTATCAGCTGTTTTTATTATTTCTTTTAATCTAGCTAAAGTTCTTTTATCATATTTATCTTTACTTAACTCTAACTGACTAGTTTTAATATCATTTAATATTTCTAAAATTATTTCATCAAACATTTAATTACTACCTATTTACTATTTTTTAGCAAATCTCTTATTTCTTCTAAGAGAATAATTTGTTCATCTTTCTTTGCTTTCTCTTCTTCTTTTTTATGACCTAACTTCTTATCAGCTTTTTCTTTTATACTATTAAGTATCTGTAACATAGTAAAGATACAAAGTGCTATTATTAAAAAATCAACGACACTTTGAATAAAAGAACCATACTTAATAGAAGCATCTCCCACTTTAATACTTAATGAACTAAAATCAAGTCCACCTAAGATAACTCCTACTAATGGCATAATAATGTCATTTACTAAACTACTAACTATTTTTCCAAAAGCTCCTCCAATAATGACACCAATAGCCATATCTACAACTGAACCTCTACTTATAAATTTTTTAAATTCATCTGCTTCTTTTTTTAGATTTTTATTTACTTTTTTATCCATTTTATCCTCCTTTTTCACTCATCGTGAAATTTCACACATATTATACTAAAAAAAGAACTATTTCTCAAGTTCTTTTATAATTTCTTCCTTATCCATCTTTGAATAACCTTTAATACCTTTTTCTTTAGCTATTTCTTTAAGTTTAGTTAAACTCATTTTTTCATAAGTTGTTTCTTCTTCCTCACTAGGCATTTTACCATTTTCTACTAAGTAATCAATTTGTTCCTTAGTTAATGTTTCATATTCTAATAAAGTTGTTGCTAATAGTTCTAATAAATCACGGTTATCGTTAATTATTTGTGTAGCTTTCTTATAACATCCATCAATAATTTTTCTCATTTCTGTATCTATCTCGTGAGCTACCTCATTAGAGAAGTTTCTTGATTTATTATAATCTCTTCCAAGGAAGACGCTTCCTTCTTGTTGTTCTAATTGCATTGGTCCTAAATCACTCATTCCGTATTCAGTAACCATTGCTCTTGCTATTTTTGTAGCTTTTGAGAAGTCGTTTTCGGCTCCAGTTGTAATTTCTCCAAATACTACTTCTTCAGCAACACGTCCTGCTAGTAAACCTGTTATTTGTTCTAATAAATCAGTCTTAGTAGAACACATTTTTTCTTCACTAGGAATCATCATATTATAACCACCAGCGGAACCACGTGGAATAATTGTTACCTTTTGAACATCATTTGCTCCTTTTAACTTAATTCCTACTACAGCATGTCCAGATTCGTGATATGCTACTAACTTACGGTCATTTTCACTACGTGTCTTACTAGATTTAGCAGGTCCCATTAATACTCTGTCACTGGCTTCATCTATTTCACTCATTGTAATCGCTTCTTTATTTCTTCTAACAGCAAGTAAAGCAGCTTCGTTTAATAAGTTTTCTAGGTCAGCACCAGAATAACCTGGTGTTCTTTTAGCAAGAGCTGGAATATTTACTCCATCTGCTAAAACTTTATTTCTAGCGTGAACTTTAAGAATCTCTTCTCTTCCTTTAACATCAGGTAAGTTAACAGTTACTTGTCTATCAAATCTTCCTGGTCTAAGTAAAGCTGGATCTAAAACATCAGGTCTATTAGTTGCAGCGATTATGATGATGCCTTCATTTTCACCAAATCCATCCATTTCTGTAAGTAATTGGTTTAATGTTTGTTCTCTTTCATCATGTCCGCCACCGATACCACTACCACGTTGACGACCAACTGCATCTATTTCATCAATAAAGATTAAGCAAGGAGCTGTTCTTTTAGCTTGTTGGAACATATCTCTAACACGACTGGCACCAACACCAACAAATAATTCTACAAAGTCAGAACCACTAATATAGTAGAAAGGAACATTTGCTTCACCGGCTACTGCTCTTGCTAGTAATGTTTTACCAGTTCCCGGAGGACCATATAATAATACTCCTTTAGGAATTCTTGCACCAAGTTTTTGGAATTTTTTAGGATTTTTTAAGAAGTCAATTAACTCTTTTACTTCTTCTTTTTCTTCTTTTAAACCAGCAACATCTTTAAATGTTACTTTATTTTTATCACTTGATAATTTGGCTTTACTCTTTCCAAAATCAAATGAACCATTCTTTCCACCCATTTGCTTATTTAAGAACCAAAAACCAATAGCAAGTACTAATAGCATAGGTAAGTAATTAGCTACAATAATTAATAATGAATTTGATTCTGGGTCAGCTACAGCAGTAAATTCAAAGTTATATTTATCACTTGCAGTAACTAATTTCTTCATTACTTGTTCTGATAATGGAAGTCTTACATAAAAAGTTTCGTTTTCTTTATAGTTTTTTAATTTACCACGTACTTCATAAATACTAGCTCTTTCTCTTGGCTTAACTTCTAGTTCAGTTACTTCACTAGAATCTAATGATTTCATAAATTCACTATAAGTTAAGTTATTAACTTTTTGATTAGCAATAGTAACAAAATAGAAAACACCAAGCATTATAAGTAGTAAAAATACATAAGGAAGTAATCCTTGTCTTACTTTTTTATTTTGTGTCATATCAACATCTCCTCTAACTATTCATATTTCAGTATTATATCATAAAATTCATCTTTTTTCTTATCGTATTTGGTTTTTTTAATACCCGGTATAAAGACTATTTGATTCTTACTATCAACTACTACCGGCCATAAATCTCTATCTTTTAATGGTATTTTACAATCTATAAATATCTTCTTTAATTTTCTATGTCCACCATTTTTAATTACCAATGTATCGCCATATTCTCTAGTTCTAACTCTTAATGGTAATGTTAAGTCTTTACTAGATAATCTTGTAATATTATTACTATTTCCAATTTCTTCTTCTACTACTCTTAAAGTATGTCCATTAGGAAGCTTAGCATAATTTGATAATTCTATTTCATATGTATCTATTATCTCTGTATTTCTATCAAATTCTATAGTATCATAACTCTTTCTAATAACTACATCATTTGGAAAATTTAGTTTAACATTAGCTCTTTTAGAAGTGATTATTTTAAATATAGAATCTAGATGCTTATCAGATATTAAAACTAAGTCATCTTGATAATATTTTTTAAGCAATTCTTCTAAAACTAATTTTTGAATTATTTTATCTAATTCATTAAATGGTTCGATAAATAATTTATCATTTCTTACTACTTTGGTCAAGGCTTTTTGAACCTCTTTATTTAGGTATTCAGATACTTCTTCTAAGGTAGTATGAAATTTAATAAATTTTTGTTCTACTTTACTATCTTCTTTCTTTAGAAAAGGTAATACTTCTTTACGATAACGGTTTCTTGTATAAACTGAACTATTATTCGAAGCATCTATAGCATAAGGTATTTTATATCTATGGTCATAGTCTAATAATTTAGCTTTAGTCGTTTCAAAAAATGGTCTATAAATCGTATAGGTATCCATATTTACTATTTTTTTAAAACCAGAGTATCCATAAATATTAGAGCCTCTTACTATTCGCATTAGGATAGTTTCCATTAAATCATCGGCATGATGAGCTGTCATTAAGTATTTTGCTTGATATTTATTAACTATTTCTTCAAAGAAATTATATCTTATATTTCTTGCTTCATTGTGAAAATTATCATCACCATAATTTTTTATACGCATATATTCAAATACAACATCATGTTTAGCACAATATTCTTCTAGTAAAACTTTTTCTTCTTCACTTTCTTTTCTCTTCCCATGATTAACATGCGCACAAATTAGTTTTATGTTTATTTTTTTTCTAAGCATTAATAACGTATGAAATAATGCCATGGAATC
>JAQXHT010000018.1 GCA_029007415.1 bacterium | reverse complement strand
GAATGTCCAATGTGTCATACAAAGCATGATAGAGATTTCAACGCAAGCGTGAATATAATGTTTGAAGGTTTAAAAATATATATGCAGAGCTTAACTTAAAATAAAATTCAGTGAAAAATAATAGGGTGGCGACCATCCGATACTGGTCTGTGGAGAACTAATTTAGTTCTGTGAAGCAGAAATGGCTTATCGTGAGGTAAGGCTACTGAAAACTTGTTTTCAGTTTTGTTCTATCTAATAACCTTTTAATACTTATTACGAAATAAAAAAAATTCTCAATTAGAGAATTCTAAGTAAATACTTTTATCAAAACTATGTTGATTATTATCAGCTTTTTCTAAAGCCTCATTACCAACAAGAAAATAAGTATATTCTAAAATATCTTGATTATTAGAGGTAATAGGATCATCCCAAGTAAGATCTAAGTGATACCAAGTATCATCAAGAAAAACCCCATTCCAAACATGTTTGTCATTTGATATTTTGTAGCTTTCAATACTTAAATCTTCTAAGAATAATTCCATTGCATCCGTATAACCACCGCAAAGACTGTAACCTTGTAATAAAGGACCATAAGCTATATCAGATTGATAATTAATAATACCGTTATCACTTCGCTCTTTATCATATCTACTGTGATTAATTATATAATCATGAGCAGCTTTTATCTTCTCTCTATCTGTCATTGAATTGTTCCAAATCTCTGTTTCAATCTCTTTCACCTTGTTTAAAACAATTTCTCGTACATTATCATTATAATTGTGTTCAATCGAAACAGTAACTTTATTAGTTTCATCATAATTAGTAGTTATTCTCTTAAAACTATTAAAAGGATGAACGTAATTATTAATTATTGATAAAGAAGTCTGATCATTTGCAAGAGCTTTAACATTATCAAGACAAGTTGTATCTTTTTTACAATAAAAACTAAATTCATCAACACCAGAATTTAAAATAGTGTAGTAAACATTTCGAACTTCTTCTAAAGTTTCTGGTAGAAAATTATCAGTTAAAGAAACATATTTGAAACTATAACTCCTAGTATAGTCATTCTTTTCCTTTAAAGTTACATTCGGCTTGCTAGCAAAAGACATATAAACATTATAAATTTCATCTTGATAAGTATAAGTAATTAAAAATAAACAGATAAATAAAATTAAAACAATAAACTTTTTCATTTGCATCTCCTTATAATAATTTTAGCAACTAAGCTATTTTCTGTCTATAAATAACTAAAAAACTTTTCAAAAGACATTAAAACACATATTAATATTCTATTCTTATAATAGAAACTAGCATATCTAACCAAAACCTTTATTTATACTAGTACGAATATTATTAAATTTAAGAAATAACTTGTAAGAAACGTTTGCTTTAAACGGTAATTTTTGATAAAATGAAAACGAAAGAATTAAAGGACCAAGAGATGAAATGCTCTTTTTTTTAAGCGGATAGGAGGTAATTTTATGGCAACAGTATATAATGACGATTCGATAAAAATATTAGAGGGATTAGAAGCAGTTCGTAAAAGACCTGGTATGTACATTGGTTCAACAGATAAAAAAGGATTACACCATCTAGTATGGGAAATAGTTGATAATGCGATTGATGAAGCTATCAACGGTTATGGTAAAAAAATAGTAATAACTATTCATGAAGATAAAAGTATCAGTGTAAAAGATGAAGGACGTGGTGTCCCAGTTGGTATGCATTCATCAGGAAAACCAACGCCTGAAGTAATTTATACCGTTTTACATGCAGGTGGAAAATTTGAAGAAGCCGGCTATAAAGTATCTGGTGGACTTCACGGTGTCGGAGGAAGTGTTGTAAACGCTTTGTCTAAATGGATGGAAGTTACTATTGAACGTGATAAAGGTATCTACTTTATTAGATTTGAAGATGGAGGAAAAGTAGCTACTCCTTTAAAGAAAATAGGAACGAGCAATAAGACAGGAACAATGGTTAGATTTTTACCTGATGATAGCATTTTTTCAACCATAAACTTTTCTTTTACTACTATATGTGAACGTATGCAAGAATCAGCTTTTCTTTTGAAAGGCTTAACAATCGAAGTAAATGATTTAGAAGATGACCGTCATGCCACTTTCCATTATGAAAAAGGTTTAGAAGAATTCGTTGATTATCTAAATGAAGGAAAACAAATACTTCATAAAACAGTAGTTTTCGAAGGCATAAAAGATAAGATGGAAATAGATATTGCAATGCAATATACGGATACTTATCAAGAAAATATTGTTTCTTTTGTTAATAACGTTAAAACTAGTGATGGTGGTAGTCATGAAGTCGGTTTTAAAACAGCATTAACTCGTGTCTTTAATGACTATGCTAGAAATAATGGATTTATTAAAGGAAAAGAAAAAGCTTTTGAAGGAAGCGACGTCAGAGAAGGACTAACCGCTATTATCAGTTTGAAAATACCAGAAGAGCTATTACAATTTGAAGGGCAAACTAAAGGAAAACTAGGAACACCTCAAGCAAGAACAGCCGTTGATTCTCTAGTAACTGAAAAATTACAATTCTTCTTAGAAGAAAATAAGATGGTTGCAACCGACATAATTAATAAATCCTTAAAAAGTAAAACAGCAAGAGAAGCCGCTCGTAAAGCAAGAGAAGAAGCACGAAAAGGAAAAAACAGAGTAACAAAAGAACGTGCTTTATCTGGTAAACTTTCTCCAGCACAAAGTAGAGATAAAACTAAAAAAGAACTATTCTTAGTCGAAGGAGATTCAGCAGGAGGTAGTGCTAAGCAAGGAAGAGATAGACGTTATCAAGCAATACTACCACTTCGTGGAAAAGTTTTAAACACCGAAAAGACGAAAGAAAGTGATATTTTAAAAAATGAAGAAATAAATACGATGATTTATACAATCGGAGCAGGATATGGTTCTAACTTTGATATAAACGATTGTGAATATAACAAAGTTATCATAATGAGTGATGCCGATGAAGATGGAGGTCACATTCAGTGTCTATTACTAACATTCTTCTATCGTTATATGAAACCATTAATAGAAGATGGCAGACTATATGTAGCACTTCCACCATTATTTAAAATTCAAAGTGGTAAAAATATTGAGTACGCTTATACTATTCAAGAAATGCAAGAGAAAACAAAGAATAAAAAATGTGAAGTCCAAAGATACAAAGGATTAGGTGAAATGAACGCTGACCAGTTATGTGAAACAACTATGAAACCTGGTAGTAGAACCCTAATCAGAGTAAAAATAGAAGATGCCCAACTAGCAGAAAAAAGAGTATCAATTCTTATGGGAGATGATGTACCACCTCGTAAAGAATGGATTGAAGAAAATGTTGAATTCTCATTAGAAGATGATTATAAGATTTAGGTGATAAGATAAATGTATGATAGTGGAGAAGAATTTTTAAATGAATTATATAAAGATTTACATATTTCTAAGATAGTTATGCACACAGCTTTAAAAAGTGATACACCAGTCGAAAAGATAAGTAAATATTTAACAAGACTTGATAGAATAGTTAAAAAAGCTCATCAAAACGAACATGACTGGCATCTTTTTAAAAGCTTGTGTCACAGTAAATATGTAATTAAAAAAGAAGATATCAAAGAAGAGTATATTAATAAAAATATTTCTCCCACCTTTTCACGAGAGCAAGTAATTTATAAAGTTACAACAGCAGCCAAAGACTCACTTGATACCTGGATAGATTTTCTTGGTAGTTTAGATCAAGAAGCAATGTGGATAAAACTTTGGATATTTAAAGGAATCACTTCCATGGGAAATTATAACGAACAAAGAAAAGCTTTTTCAAGAAGAACGAAACATACAACAAGTCCTTTTCCAATGTTTGATTCTGCGATTACATTAAACATAATCGATAAGATAAAGCTTCTTATCAAGATAGATGATAAAAAGTTGATAAATGAAGCTATTAATAGTGAAAGTTTTGCTAAGCTGTATGCATATTATTTTTCAGAAAAAAGAGAACAAATCCTTCGAGATGCAATTAAAAATAGTGGTGAGTGGGTTCACTATGAAGGCTTAAAAGACAGAGTCAAACTTCGCAAGGACATCATCGGTAAAGGTACACTTTGGTGTATTGAAAATAGAGAAGATGTTAAACAATTATTAGAAAATGATGTTATTGATATTTATTTTTCTTATGATGAAAATAATAGACCAACTAATCCAAGACTAGCAATTGTTAGTAATAATAAAAATATTAAAGAAATAAGAGGTATTGAACATAATCAAAATATTGAGCCAGCAATGCTAGAAATACTAGAGAGAAAATTATTAAGTTATAATCAAACAGAAAAAGTTCAAGAAATAATTAATGCTTCTAGGAAATTAACACTCTTAACTGAAAAGGAAAATTACACTAAGTCAGATATTGAATTTCTTTATGAAATTAGAGAAAAAATAGGATTCTTTGGTTACGGAAAAGATGAACGAATTGAATTTTTGAAAAGTAAACGAAATGTAAAAGCAGATTTAGCTTATTACTTTGATTGCAACATTGAAAAGATAGCTTTAACTAGAGAGGAACTAGTAAAATCTGATATTTATTGTTATTATGGAGATATCAGTGAAACAGGAGAAAAACTTAATATAATTCTTCCTAACTATGTAGTAGGAGATGTGAGATGTCCATCACTAATTTCCATTACGGGTTTAGAAAAATTAGAAGTTGTAACCAATGATTTACTTTTACCGCAAATTAATGAGACACTTCCAAATTTAAAGGAAATTTGGGGACACGACACTAATAAAGTTTTAAAAAAGCAAGAAAAAAGGATGTAGGTGATATTGATGGAAAAGACAAAAGAAATAATCGAAAAAATTAGAGAGTATACTCTTGAAGATATAATGGGAGAAAGATTTGGTAGTTACTCAAAATATATCATTCAAGAACGTGCTATTCCTGATGCTAGAGACGGTTTAAAACCAGTTCAAAGACGTATTCTTTATTCAATGTATAAAGAAAAAAATACTTATGATAAACCATATAGAAAAA
The DNA here is from genome assembly GCA_029007415.1 of bacterium. GTDB lineage: Bacteria > Bacillota_I > Bacilli_A > RF39 > UBA660 > Onthousia. The sequence continues at coordinate 4,076 of JAQXHT010000018.1, read as the reverse complement.
GTGCTAAAACAGTTGGAGATGTTATCGGTAATTACCATCCTCATGGTGATACTTCAATCTATGAAGCAATGGTAAGAATGAGTCAAGAATGGAAAAGTAGATACCCATATATTGATATGCACGGAAATAATGGTTCAATTGATGGTGATAGTCCAGCTGCTTATCGTTATACAGAAGCAAGACTTTCAAAAATAAGTAATGAAATGGTAAGAGATATCAATCGTGATACCGTTGAATTTGCGCCTAACTTTGATGATAGTACAACAGAACCAACTGTTCTACCAGCAAGATTTCCTGCTTTACTTGTCTATGGAACTCAAGGAATATCAGCCGGTTATGCCACCAATATTCCTCCACATAACTTAGGAGAAGTAATTGATGCAGCTATTTACCTAATTGATCATAAAGATGCTACTCTTGAAGAATTAATGAATTTTGTAAAAGGACCAGATTTTCCAACCGGAGCTATTATTGAAGGAAAAAAAGGTTTATTAGAAGCTTATCAAACTGGTAAAGGAAAAATAATTGTTAAGAGTAAATATGAATTTGAAGAGAAAAATGGCAAAGCTTCATTAGTAATCACTGAAATTCCATATGAAGTAAATAAAGCTTTATTAGTTAAAAAGATTGATGATATAAGACTTGATAAAAAGATTGATGGCATAGTAGAAGTAAGAGATGAATCAGCACAAGATATCAGAATTGTTATTGATTTAAAGAAAGGTGTTAATAAAGAATTCTTAGTTAATTTCCTTCTAAAGAATACTGATATGCAGATAAGCTATAACTTTAATATGGTTGCAATCGTTAAGAAAAGACCAAAACTATTAGGATTGAAAAATGCTCTTCAAGCCTTTATTGATCATCAACAAGAAGTTGTTAGAAGAAGAAGTGAGTTTGATCTTGCTCATGCTAAAAAAGAACTACATATCTTAGATGGTTTAAAGAAATGTTTATCAATATTAGATGAAGTAATCAAAACGATTAGAGCTAGTAAAAATAAAAGTGATGCTAAAGAAAATTTAGTAAAAGAATATGCTTTTAGTTATGAACAAGCAGAAGCAATTGTAACATTACAACTATATCGTTTAACTAATACCGATGTAGTAGAGTTAGAGGAAAGATGTGCAGTTTTAGAAAAAATTATCTCTTCTTTAACTGCTATCTTAGAAAATGAAAAGCTACTAAAAAAGGTAATGAAAGAGGAATTAAAAAAGGTTAAGAGCGAGTATAATAAAGAAAGAATTACAGAAGTAAGAGATGAAATTACTGAAATTAAACTAGATACAACTGCTCTAATACCAAAAGAAGATACCATTGTTACTATCAGTAAAGAAGGTTATATCAAGAGAACTTCTCTCCGTAGTTATAGTGCTAGTGATATTAAGGACCCATTACTTAAGGAAAATGATTATCTTCTTGGCGAATTTAAGATGAAAACAACTGATACTTTATTAGTTTTCACTTCTTTTGGTAATTATTTATATATTCCAGTTCATACTATTAACGATTTAAAATGGCGTGAATTAGGTAAACACGTAAGTAACTTAGTACCACTTCAAGAGGAAGAAGAAATAGTAACTGCTATTCCTGTAAGTAACTTCGATGAGAAAAAAAATATTGTTATTGCTACAAAACTAGGAATGATAAAACAAAGTAGCTTAGCAGATTTCAAATTAACTAGATACTCAAAGCCAACTAGTTGTATAAAATTAAAAGATGATGATAGATTAATCTGTGCTTTCTATGGTGAAAAAAGCGAAATCTTTATTGAAACAAATAAAGGCTATGGCCTATGGTTTACGAAAGAAGAAATACCAGTGGTAGGAATTAAAGCGGGTGGAGTAAAAGCTATTACTTTAAAAGATGATTATGTAGTATCAGTCTTAAACTTCAATACTGATGATAATAACTACCTAGCAATTGTAACCGATAAGGGAACCGGTAAACGTATGCATCTAAAAGATTTTGATAAGACCACAAGAGCAAGAAGAGGACTACTTACTATTAGAGATGTTAAGACAAATCCGTACCACGTAGTAGCAGCATTTTTCTTAACAGCCAAAGAAGAACTAGGTCTTAAGAATGGTGAAATAATATTCTTCAAAGGAAGTGATTTAACTATCGCTGACCGTTATTCAACCGGTTCAACCTTAAGAAAAGGTGGTATCGATAGTGCCTTTAAAGTAGCAAGTCTAAGTGATAGTAATAAAGAAGAGGAAGAAATAGAATTATTAGAAGTCGAAGAAAAACCAAAATCTGATTTAGACTTAGAGTCAGTTGATGCAAGACTTATGACAATAGATGATTTTTTAAATGATAATAATTAAAAGTGTTCCAGTAGGAATGCTTTTTTTGTTCTATTTGTCTTCTAATGACATAAACTTAATTAGGTGAAATCTATGTCAAAAGAAAGTTTTAAAAATTTTATTAAAGATAGACCATATCTCGCAACAACAGTGGCAAACGGTAAAAATACTTGGCAGAGTTTGTATGAACTTTACGATATATATGGTGAAGACTCTAAAGTATGGGAGCAGTTTACACCAACTACAAATGAGATGACTCAAACAAGAAATGGTAACTTTCAGGATGTAATAAATATCTTTAAAAATATGGATTTAGAAACACTACAACGTGGAGTTAATGGCTTAGAAAAAGCAGTAAGCCTTTTAAGTGACTTAACCGCTTCTAATGAAAAACCAATAGTAAATACTTATCAAGAACGACCAATTAATAAGTATTATGAGGATTAGTAAAAATGCAAGTAGCTGCTAAATTAAGAATAAAAGCAAATCCTTATCTTTATCAATATTTACAAGAAAACTCTAACTGGTATAAGTATTTAAACAGAAATCCAGACTCTGTTAATGAAATGGAAGAAGAAATGAAAGTTAATTATAAACTAACAACCAAGGACAAAATAGATAAAGTAAAAGATACCTTATCATTAGTTGAATCATTTATTGACATTATGAGTTAGTTTTTTGCTAAAGACTTTAATAACTTCTTTATAATAATGAGTATCTTTATATTCGTAAGCACTATATGAAAATGTTTCTAGCATTTCATCAAGCATTTCTTTATCTAATGGATCACTTATACTTTCTAAATATATTTTTGAAGACGTTTCAAAATTTTTACTATTGCTTGTTTCTTCTATACTTTCTCTGCTTCCCAACATAGTATCAAGAGTAAACCCCATTAGTATATCTTCTTTTTCTGTCATATTTAAAAAATCAGTCATTTCCAAACGCTTGGCTAAAATATTAGCTGATTTTTTGTTATGAATTAGTCTTCTATCTTCTTCTAATGTAGGGTAAGTAAAAAATAAATCAGTAATAATTCCTTCTTTTATTCTAGTTTGTTCCTCATAGGCATTACCAATCATTCTTTCTACTAAATCATATTTAAAAGAAATACCATCTTGATAAAAACATGAATTAGTAATTCTTTCTTTAGAAAGATATCTAATTATACTCTCATTAATTATAAAATCACTATCTGCTTCTTTAAAAATATCAGTTATTAATATATTAGCTAATCTTTTTAATGGTAATTTCTTTAAATGATTATTAAACTGATAAACAATTGAAAATTCAGTAGCAATATTTTCATCTAAAATATCAGTATTATAAACTAATTCATCAAATGTAGCTATTTTTTCTTCAATAGATAAATTACTAATGATTTCTTTTTCTTCCTTTTTAAAAAAATTAATTAAATTATTATCACCTATTAAGGTATACTTATATAGATATTTTTCTACTTCGATAAGATATTTTATTCTATTCATAGTTTTCCTCTTTTCTTTTAAGCTATATAATAAATTAATTTTTTTCATCTTTCAATAGCTAATTTAATAAACTTAAAATGGCTGTTTAAGAAAGCATTTAATTGCAAAATTGATATGAAAATAATGTTGAAAATTATCAATTGGTATGTTAACATTATAATAGATGATAGGAGAGAGTAAATGGTATATTAAGGTAATTTTTATTTTGAGTAACAATTTTATCTATAATTATTATGGTGGGGACTTTCTTCTATCGTGAGAAGATAATCAATAGTTTTAT
>JAQXHT010000017.1 GCA_029007415.1 bacterium | reverse complement strand
GATAGCCAAGATGAATGGTATCAAAAGATTCAAAAATTAGCTGAAGAAAATAACTATGCACCATCAGTTAAGATGTACAGGGAAGATGAAACATTATATAAAGGACATATTGGTAGTGTTTGTGAAATGATTAGACATATTCTAACTGGTCGTAATAAGACACCTAATTTATACGATTTATTAAAAATAATAGGAATAGAAGAATTTAAAAATAGATTAGAAGCATACAAAGAGCTTAACTCTTAGTATGTTTTTTTCTTTTTCTCATATACTTTATTGAGGTGAATTATGCAGATATATACAGTTCAATCAGGTGATACCTTATATGGAATAAGTAAGCAATTTGGAGTAAGTGTTGATGATATTAAAAAAGCAAACAATCTAACTAGTAATACAATTAGTAAAGGACAAACTCTAAAAATACCAACTTCAATTACTACTATTGATTATGTTGTTATCAAAGGTGATAGTCTTTATGCTATTGCTAAACGTTACAATACTACCGTTAAAGATATTGTTAAACTCAACAATCTAACTAATAACACTTTAACAATTGGTCAGCAGTTGATTATACCTATTAGTGATGAAGTAACTGAACCAGAAGTGACTTATAAAAACTATGTTGTGCAAAAAGGAGATAGTTTGTATTCAATAGCAACTAAGAATAATACAACCGTTGATGAGATTAAGAAAATAAATAACTTAACAAGTAATATGCTTAGTATTGGTCAAATTTTAAAACTACCTAGTGAAACAAAACAAGAAGAAGTAACAATGTATACTATTCAAAAAGGGGATAGCTTGTATTCGATTGCTAAAAAGTTTGGTATGAGTGTTGATGAGTTAAAATCTCTTAATAATCTAACTAATAACAATCTTGCGATTGGTCAACAGTTAATGATTAAAAGTATAACTGGTGATGAACCTATTAACCCAGAAGAAGAATGTATTGGTACTGGTTATGTTGAACCCCAGTATGTAATTTATACTGTTCAAAAAGGTGATAGTTTATATACTATTGCTAGAAAATATAATATCAGTGTTGATAATATTAAAGCATTAAACAATCTTACTTCAAATAATTTATCTATTGGTCAACAACTAAAAATAAAGGAGGTTAGTTAATGGCAACACTTATTTCTTATGAAGAATTTACAAAATCTGATGACTATAAAGGTTTTGCAGTAGTAAATCCTGAACAAGGAAGTTTGAAAGTAATGGCTTTTACGGCTTATCAAGCTATTCCTATTGAGAATGCTGAAGTTATTATTACTAAAGAAATTGGTGGAAATAATGTTTTATTCTTTAGAGGCTATACTGATTCTAGTGGAATAATTGATAATATTTCCCTGCCTGCTCCAACTAGTGGTTATGATGCCGATAGCTTTCAAACATCAAGTACCACAAGTTATCAGTTAACTGCAATTAATGATAAATATGAAACAATTAAACAGTATGTGATAAACATGATTGGAGATGTTAAAGTATTACAATATATAAAAATGACACCGATTATGCAAGCTGGTGAGACATCTAATGGAAATTAATACCCCAGTAATTCCTGAAGTTATTACCGTTCATCTAGGAGCACCTAGTGAACAAGCAAAGAATATAACCATTCCTTTTACTGAGTATATAAAAAATGTAGCTTCTAATGAAATATATCCCACTTGGCCGACTGATGCTATTAAAGCTAACGTCTTAGCCCAGATATCTTTTGCCCTTAATCGTGTCTATAATGAGTGGTATCCTTCCCAAGGCTATGAATTTGATATAACAAGTAATCCTAAATATGACCAAACATTTAAAGAAAATAGTCAGTTTTATGATTCAATTGCTACTGTTGTTGATGATATTTTCAATAACTATATTGCAAGAACTGATAGTGTTCAACCATTATATGCCCAGTATTGTGATGGGAAATCAATTACCTGCAATGGACTTTCCCAGTGGGGAAGTGTAAGACTAGCCAAAGATGGTCTAAGTCCCTTAGAAATATTGTCATATTATTATGGCTCTAATATCAAACTTATTTATAATGCTCCCATTTCTGATAATATCGTTAGCTATCCTGGAGTACCTATTAAACTAGGAGCAGCTGGTAATTATGTCAGAACTTTAAAGATACAATTAAATCGAATTAGAAAAAACTATCCCGCTCTTCCTTTAATTACTAATGAAACACCATTTTTTACAGTAGATATGGAGTCATCTGTAAAAAAGTTTCAAGAAATATTCAATTTACCTGTAACAGGAATAGTTGATAAAGCAACATGGTATAAGATAAAATATATTTATAATTCAGTTAAACAGGTTGCTAATTTATATTCCGAGGGAATAACTGAAGATGAAGCAGAACTTGCTTTTAAATCAGTTATTAAAAAAGGTGATAGTGGTAATGAAGTTGATACTTTAAACTACTTGATAAGTATAATAGCGTATATAGATCCAGATATTCCTTTTTTAGAAACAGGACATAACTTTAGTGATAATACAGAACAGATGGTCATCGCTTTTCAGAAGAAAAATGAACTTGACCCGAATGGTATTGTTGATCAAAAGACTTGGGTTGCTATTATCACCTCATACAGAAATATAATAGATAATATTCCAAGTGACTTATTAGTTTATTCTGATGAATTTTTTCCAGGTTATACTGTTTCAAAAGGAATGACTGGTTCTAATGTTGTTAGGGTACAAAGATTTTTACTAACTATTTGTAATAATACACATTCTATTCCAGGAATTAGAGTAACAGGTACTTTTGATGATTTGACTGAGCAATCAGTAAGAGCAATTCAACAGCAAGAAGGCCTACCTGTTAATGGTGTAGTTGATCCAGTAACATGGTATAGAATTGTGGAACTTTCTAAGAAGCGCTAATAAAGCTTCTTTTTTTTGATGCCTTGTGATAAAATAAATAAGCACAAGGAGATGAAGTAAATGCAAAATTTAATGTTACCAACTAGAGCTAATCTATTTGGAAATTATAAGTTGAAACCAATTAAAATGTTAGGTACTGCTGCAAAAATAACTGACTTTGCTGTAATAAACGGAGGGTTTTCTTGGCCTAGTGAAATATCATCAAGTAGTTATGGTACTTATGTATTTGAAGATAGGAAAAATAAAGATGGAGATATAGTTTCTTATATAGAAGATGATGGAAAAGCTGACATTCTTCTATACAATAGTGGCTTGGGAATTAGACCGGTTGCTGATTTTTCTTCATTAAAGGATACATCAGAATTTAAATATAAAAAAAGGGAAGATGGTATCATTGAAATAGAATATGGTTATTGTTTACAAGATGCTGTTTCTAAAAAGATGCAAGATGAGTTAAATAATGTTACTGCAATTAATAACTTAGTAATTAGTTCTGAGCAAAAAGAAAAAATAAAAAATATTTTGCAAGTAGATGACATGTTGCAGACACCTGATAAGTATTTTAATAATATCAAAATTTATGATGATATTAGTTATGATGAAACTCCGGTATATAACTATAAAAATGGAAGATTTGCTAATGTAACTGTTCAAAATCATAATGTTATAAGAAATAGTTTTCGTCTATCTAATGGCGAATCGTATCAAAATGGTGAAAAAGTATGGATAGAAGAAAAGCCTGTTAAATGGTTATTAGATGAAGAACAAGGACTTATGATAAGTGAAATGATTTTACAAGCAGGTATAAAATTTTATCATGATGATTATCCTACACCGCCTAATTTTTATTCTGAAGGACTTAAATTATATTTAAATCAATTTATGATAAAAGATAGTCTTAATGATGCAAAAGAATTAATAAAAAGGAAATAAAATAGAAAGAGTGAATTTATACAAAACTTAACATTACCAAGTGAGGTTTAAATATTCGGCGATTATAAACTTAAGCAAACTAAAAGAAGCGGAACAATCGCTCAAATAACTGATTATGCTATATTAAATGGTGGTTTTAGTAGTAATAAAGAGAATTTAGTTAATACCGGTAGATACTTTTTAAATGATTTATATAAACGAGCTTTCTTCTCTGCTTATATAGTTTCTTATGTAGATGAATTTGGTCAAAAACAAGCTAGTGAAGAAGCGACTGGTATTGGAATTAGACCAGTATTAGAATACTCTGATGTTTTAGCAAATAATCCGGATTTAAGACCTATTAGAATAGATAGTAACCTTTCAGAAGTTAGTTATAGAAAGATACTGCAGTCAGCTGTAGATAGTGAACTACAAGTAAAACTAACTAATGCTAAAGCTTTAAAAGAATTAATCTTAACTGGAGAACAAAAGGAACATTTAAAAGACTTTTTACATTTAGATGAAATAACTATTACAGATGATTTTTATATCAGAAATACTAAAAAATATTCTTCTTTCTTTGCACAAACAATACCTGTTTATGAATATCAAGGAAGAAGATTTGCTAAAGTAAAAGCTAATACTTGTTTTTCTAATGATGAAAATTTTACTCTTTCTAACGGGGTAAGTTATAAAAATGGTGATGATATCTGGATAGAAGAAGAACCTGTTAAATGGATAATTAATGAGAAAAATGATACGATGATAAGTAAAAAAATTATTCAAGCAGGAGTTAGGTATGATAGAGAGAATTACTTTTTTGAAGAACCTAATTTCTTTAGAACAGAACTAAATTATTATCTTAATAATTATCTATCAAAAGAACTATTAAGAAGCGAAAAAACTTTAACTAAGAGGAAATAATAATATCTCTTTTTCCTTGTAAATAGTATCTTTTCTTAGTATAATAAAATTGTTGTGAGGTGAGATGAAATGGAAGAAACACGTAGTGGCGCAAGAGAGACAGCTATGAAAATACTTTATCAAATATCAATACTAGAAAAAGCCGAAGCTAGTTATGATTTGGATGAAATTTTTTCAAAAGTTGAAGGTCGTAATAAAGAATTTATTGAAAGTATTGTAAATGAAGTAATTCTAAAAAAAGAAGAATTAGATAAAAAAGCAAACACATATTTAATTAACTGGGAAGTAAATAGATTAAATAAAGTAGATCAAGCTATTTTTGAAATAGCTGTTTATGAACTTCTTTATACTGATACACCAAAAAAGGTAGTAATTGATGAAGCTATTAATTTATCTAAGAAATATAGTGAAGATGCCGTTGTTAAAATGTTAAATGGTGTTCTAGATAAGATTTATCACGAAGAGGATAAAGATGCAGAATGAGTATCTAACTGTCAGTCAGTTGACAAGATATATTAAATATAAAATAGATAATGATACTAACTTACAAGAAGTATATTTAAAAGGAGAAATATCTAACTTTAAGGCTCATACTAGAGGGCACTTTTATTTTACCATAAAAGATGAAGGTAGTAGGATTAATGCTGTTATGTTTGCATCTAGTGCAAGAAGTGTTAAGTTTACTCCGGAAGATGGAATGAAAATACTAGTTAAAGGTAAAATATCAGTTTATGAAGCAACAGGTGGTTATCAAATCTATGTAAATGAAATGACTGAGGATGGAGTAGGAAACTTATATGTTGCTTTTGAACAGTTGAAGAAGAAACTTGCTAATGAAGGTCTATTTTCGGAAAGTCATAAGAAAAAGATACCTAGAATACCAGAGAGAGTAGGGGTAATAACAGCATCTACTGGAGCAGCTATAAGAGATATTATTTCTACTATT
>JAQXHT010000016.1 GCA_029007415.1 bacterium | reverse complement strand
AAGATATATAAAGATGATGATTATTTATCTGATAAACAAAAGAAAAGTCTTGGTTTAATAACTAGTATGGAGAAGAATAAGAATAGTAAATATGCTTTCCTATATTCTTTATCTACGGTTAAGAATTTTACTTGTAGTTATGCTTTATCAACATTACAAGATGAGTGGCTCGCATCATCTATCTTTTCGGAATATAATGTTGTTACTAAATATGATGATACTTATCTTTCTGAATATAGTGATAAATATAATAGAAAATATCTAGGAGAGTTACTTGATAACTATTATATGTATGGAGAAAAAGGAAAAGATCTAGATTTATTATTTCCTTATTATCATTTCTTTGATTATGAAACTTATGAACATGATTTTACTAGTTTTAATATACCAAAAGAAGAACTAGTTTTATCTTACTCTAGTATTGATGATTACGCTTTATGTCCATTTAAGTATTATTTAAAATATATCTTGAAATTAGATGAGTTTGAAGAAAGTTTCTCCCAGAAATTAGGAATTGTTTATCATGCTGTATTATCATCATCTTATAAAGAGAACTTTGATTTTGAGAAGAGTTTTACTTATCAAAAGAATAAATTAGAATGGAGTAGTAAAGAAGAATACTTTATCAGTAAATTAAAAGATGAACTTAAGTTAGTTATTGATTGGAATAAAGAAATGGAGTTTCATTCAGGACTTACTACACCATTACTCGAAAAAAAAATAGTATTAGATTTAGGTGATGATATAAAAGTTAAAGGCTTTATTGATAAGATACTATTAAGAGAAAAAGATGGTAAGACTTATTATGCTATTTTTGATTATAAGACAGGTAAGATAAGTTTTAATCTTGATTATTTGGATTATGGCTTGCATCTTCAACTTCCTATTTATGCTTATTTACTAGAAAAGAGTAATCAAGATAAAAAAATGGAATTAGCAGGACTATTTTATCAGATGTTATTAGTTAAAAATAATGATATAGAAGAGCGAAAGAAAAGTTTAAAAGTGTTTGGAATAGTAAATGATGATATGTCTACTTTAGAACTATTAGATGAAGAATATGAAAACAGTAATTGGATTAAGAATTTATCTGTTACTAAAACGGGTAGTTTATCAAGATATTTAAAAACTATAACCGAAGAAACTAAAAAAGAGATGTTTGAGAGTATTGAAAAAACGATTCTTTCCTTTGCTACTGGTATTAGAAATTGTAATTATACTATTAGTCCTAAGATTGAAAATAAAATAAATATCAGTTGTATGTACTGTCCTTTTGCTTCTATTTGTTATCATGAGAAGAAAGATGAAATAATTATTGAAAAGAAAGAAAAAGAGGTGACTAGCTAATGCCTAAGTTTACAGAAGAACAACAAAGAGCGATTGATTTAGAAGGAGAAAATATTTTAGTAAGTGCTGGAGCAGGAAGTGGGAAAACAGCAGTCTTATCAGAACGGGTTTTAAGAAAAGTAACGGAAGGCGTTCCTGTTAATCAGCTTTTAATATTAACATTCACTAAAAAAGCAGCTAGTGAGATGAAAGAGAGAATTAGAAAAAAATTAAGAAAAGCTAATCTTACTAAGCAGTTAGAACTATTAGATAGTAGTTTTATAACTACTTTTGATGCCTATTCGATGGCGATAGTAAAAAAGTATGCTGACACTTTAAATATTTCTCGTAATTTAGAAGTAATGGATGATGTTATTTTATCTTTAAAAGAAGATGAAATATTAGAAGAGATATTTAATGAATATTATGCTAGTAAAGATGAGAGATTTTATCACTTTTTAGATGCTTTTACCTTTAAAGATGATAAAGAGATTAAAAATAAAATTAAGAAAATACTAGCATCTTTAGATTTAGTACTTGACCTTGATAGTTATTTAGATAGTTATTTGGATAACTACTATAAAAAAGAAAACCTTTATAAGTATCTTAATGAATATTTAGAATTAATTACGGAAAAAGATAGATATTTAAAAGAATTAATTAATGATTTCTTACGAATGATTGATGATAAATACCATGCTAAAGTTATTGATATTATTAGTAATTATCTTAATAGTAATAATTATAAGGAAATAAAGGAAACCTTGGATTTTAAAATACCTAACTTACCTAAGGGTAGTGAAGAAGAAGTTAAAAATTTAAAGAAAACTATTAATGAAAGGCAAGAAGAGTTAAAGAATTTAATGATTTATGATGAAGAAGCTGATTACATTAAATCTTTAGAAAATACTTATCCTTATGTTTCTATGCTTTTAGAAATCATTAATAAACTACGACTTAGAGTATGGAACTTTAAGATGAGTGAGAATGCTTATACCTTTTTAGATATTGAAAAATTAGCGATTAAATTAGTTAAAGAATATGAAGAAGTAAGAGAAGAATTAAAAAATAGTTATCAAGAGATATTAATAGATGAGTATCAAGATACTAATGATATTCAAGAAACTTTCATCTCTTATATAGCTAAAAATAACGTTTATATGGTAGGAGATATTAAACAATCAATTTATCGCTTTAGAAATGCTAATCCTATGTTATTCCAAGAAAAGTATGATAATTATAAAGTTCATAATGGTGGAACTGTAATTGATTTATCAAAAAACTTTCGTAGTAGAAGAGAAGTAATTGATACAATTAATAATTTATTTTGTCATATAATGGATCAAGATATTGGTGGAGCTAATTATCTTGATGGGCATGCTATGATATTTGGTAATTTAACTTATGAGGATAAAGCTCATGTAGATGATAACTGTGATATGGAAATATTAACATATAATGATGAAGATAAGACTTTTGATACAAGAGAAAAAGAAGCTTTCTTAATTGCAAGTGATATTAAAAAGCAAATAGCATCTAAAAGATTAGTATTTGATAAAGATAAAGAAATATTAAGAGAGGTTGATTATCAAGATATTGCTATATTACTTGATAGGTCGACTGACTTTACTTTATATAAACAAGTATTTGAATATTTAGGAATACCAATCACTTTATGGCAAAGTGAAAATGCTAAGGCTTCTTATGATTTAGAAATAGTTAAGAATTTATTCTTGCTTGGGAAGAAAATATATCTAAATGAATATGATACCTTATTTAAACTAACTTATACCTCCCTTGCTAGGAGTTTCTTATATAGTATGTCTGATGCTGATATTTATCATACAATAATGGAAAATAAATATAAAGAAACTAAACTATATCAAGACTTTTTCAACCTTATTAAAGAATATGAGATACTTTCTCCAATCAGTTATTTTAATAAAATATTAGAAATAACTGATTATACTAATAAATTGACTAAGATTGGTAAAGTAGCTGTTTATAGGTCAAGAGTAGAATACTTTTATAAAATGATTAGTAATTTAGAAAAGAAAAATAAAGATTTATTGGAAGTTACTGATTATTTAGAAAGCTTATGTAATACGGAATTAGAAGTTAAATTGTCTTTATCTAAAAGTGATAGTAATAGTGTTAAAGTAATGACGATTCATACTTCAAAAGGACTTGAGTATCCATTATGTTACTTTGCTGGTTTTTCTAAGAAATTTAATGATGATGATAATAAAGAGACAGTTTTCTTTGATAGAAATTATGGTATTGTTATACCTGATATAGAAAAAGATACGGATTTAATAACTAAAAGATTAGTAGTTACTAAAAATAGAAAAGAAGATATTAGTGAAAAGATAAGACTATTTTATGTGGCATTAACACGGGCTAGAGAAAAAATAATTATTGTTATGAAAGAACAAGAAGAAATAAAAGAAATGGTAGATATTATACCAAGAGAAGAAAGACTTAATTATCATTCTTTTATGGATATGAT
>JAQXHT010000015.1 GCA_029007415.1 bacterium | reverse complement strand
TTTATAAGCTTCATCGATAATTTCTTTTGGAGTTAACGCTCCATCTGAACAGTTAGTGTGAATATGTAAATCTATTAATTTTTCCATGAATTAATTCTCCTTTTATATGATTTTTTTAATGTTTTATTTTCAAATCTACGCTTAACAGAATCAGGTGATACTAAATCAAGCATTTCCATACTCTTTTCTTCTGTTAGTTGTCTTGCAACAATATTTCTAGTATAGTCAAGCCTTTGTTTTAGAATTTCCTCAAAGTTAAAATCAGTCATACTGTATAAAAAATCCAGAGTAAAGTTATATGCTTCATCGTCTTTTTGCCATTTTTTTCTTAATGAATCAGGTAAGATAGGAAGATAGGGAACTTCTCCTAGATTACTTGAATTAAGAATGGTAAAGGGAATTTGATTCAATAGATTACTTAATTCAGAATACTTCACTACATGAACATCAAGTGGCAACATTTTAATAGGCATCTTTCCATCTTCTAAATCAATAATAATTTCTTTAAACTCTTTAAATGTTTGGATAGGATTTACATCAGATGTATGCATTCCTAATTGATCAAATGTTTCCTTTAGTTCTTTTTTAGCTTCTTCTACTTTTGTATCTTCACATACCATCCACATATCAATATCAGGTAAACGATTTATTACTTTTCTTGGTTTTAACTCTTTTTCTAGTCTAGGACAAGGAATACAAATTTGCTTTAAATCTTCCATATAAGGGCCATTAACTGGTAGACAACTCTCACATGGCCATTTCTTTAGTTTAGCATTAAGAATAGTAGTTCTTAATTCTTCGTTATATCTTATTTGTTCCTTAATAACTGGTAAGTCTTCTTTAAAATCATTATCTATAGCATAAAATGGATATCCAGTACCAAAAGAACCACGATAGCCTGTTGTATGCTCCATAACACTATTAATGATATCAATATTTTTCTTAATATACATCTTTTTTAAATCTTTGTTCTTAAAATTGTTTTCTTCAAACTTATTAGAAGATTCAACTACTTCTAAACAAATATTTTTCATTAAATCACTCACTTTCTATTAAATTGTCCGTAGATAAACTGCGTGTGCTTAATATAACATACAAATATTATCTAGTCAATCATATTATTATTTAGACAAAAATATCAACCTGTCTAAAACTTTTTCATTCTTCTATTAATATATAGATATTACTCCAAAATTTATTTCTTGTATTATATTTACTACTCCTTAAAAATTCTGTTCATTGTAAATATGAGTAAACAAAATTATAATTTAATTGTTAATAATAAGGAGGGACATTTATGTATTATGGAGCAGGAACTTATTAAGCTTTCGCTCATCCAGAAAAACTAGAAGGAGTAGATAAAAAATCTGCTTATATAATAAGAACTGGTTTAGCTGGTCTTTCGGCTGCTTTCTATTTAGTAAGAGATGGAAGAATGAAAGGAGATAAAATACGAATCAGATAGATGAATATAATGAAATGACTTTTGAAAGAATTAAACATACTAATGAGTTTGGAAATGAGCACTGGTGTGCTAGAGAACTGCAAGTAGCTCTTGAATATAAAGAATGTAGAAAATTTTCAGGTGTAATAGAGAAAGCTAAAGATGCATGTAACAACAGTGAAATTAAAGTATCTGATCATTTTGTTAAAACCGACAAAATGGTAGAAATAGGGTCGGGAGCCAAAAGAAAACAAGTTGATTATGACTTGTTATTTGATAGTACAAAATGCAGATTCTAGAAAAAAGATTTTATCAAAGAAGTTTAACTAGAAAAGGTAATTATTCTTTAAATCAGACTGCTAAAAGTTGTGGTGTTAAAAATTTTGATAAGTTTCATAATGTTGGTTATAGGGGATTATATAATGGTGAAACGGCTGCTGATATTGCAAAAAGAAAAAAACTAAGATATCGTGAAGATATTTTAGATAATATTGGTAGTGAAGAATTAGCTGCTAATCTTTTTAGAATAACTCAGACTGAAGCAAAATTAAAAAGAGATAATATTTCTAACGAAAATGATGCCAATCAAGCACATTATAATATTGGTAAAAATATTCGCGAAGTTATTGTTAAGAATGGTGGAACTATGCCTGAAAAACTACCAACACCTAAAAAATCATTGAAAGAATTATCAAAAGAAAAGAAATTAAATTTAGAAATATAAATAAATACACTTAGTAAGCATAAAATTTACTAGGTGTTTTTATATGTTTATTAGAAAATATAAGAGTTTTATGTTGATACTTTTCTTTACCTTATTAATATCTTTACAATTAGTAGATGCCAAAGTAAATAGTATCTTGCCACTAACTGGTAAAGTTATTACTATTGATCCTGGACATGGGGGACGAGATAGCGGAGCAATAGCAGGTAAAATCTATGAAAAAGATTTAAATCTTGAGATATCTTATCAATTAAAAAAAGTCTTAGAAGAAAATGGCGCTACTGTTTATATGACTAGAATGGTTGATGAAGACTTATCAAGTAGATGGGATGCTAGAAAGAAAAGGGGAGATTTATATCGAAGAATCTTATTTATCCAAAATAAAAAAAGTGATATTTATCTTTCAATTCATTTAAATGCAGGAGCAGGAACAGGTCATGGTCAAGAAGTATTGTATCATCCAATAAATAAAAAAAACTTACTACTAGCAGAAAGTATTCATAATGAATTTAAGGAAGAATTTAAAACAAGACGAATAATAAAAAAGACAAATCTTTATCTTTATTCTAATACAAGAGTACCTGGAGTTTTAATAGAATGTGGTTTTCTTTCTAATGCTAATGATAGATATCTACTAAAAAAAGAATCATACCAAAAAAGGTTAGCACTTGCTATTACTAAAGGAGTGTTTGAATACTTTCAAAAAGAAGAAACTACCTCTTAGCTTCTTCTTTTGTATATAAAGTTACTTTATCAAAGTAATAACCTAATATTTGTTTATAGTTACAATCAAGTTTTGCTAAAGCATTTGCTCCTACTAGACTTAAGCCATAACCACTACCAATTCCTCTTGTAATAAAATTAAAACCATTCTTTAAAACTAGAATTGTAATATCTGCTGAAGGTAAATCTAGTCTAGCCATTAATTCAAGAGAATCAAATATCTTATCATTAACTTGTAACTTTAATATCCTATTACCGCTACTTAATTGTTTAATTATAATATTAAGTTTTTCATCTTTAATACCTAATCTATTTCTTAACTCTTCAACAGTAAAATACTTCTGATTCATATAATTAGGATAAGCTAAGTCCCAGAAACTCTCTACCTGCTTTAAATAAGGAACACCATCTTTCTTTTCTGTATAACCATTACTAACTAAATGAATATAAGCATCAATTGGTTTCTTATCATAAACTAAATATTCACCATCAGTTTCACTAATCGCTTCCTTGAATACCTTTTCATACATTCTATAAGTATTAGGATAAAGTAATTTATAGTAATTTAAATTAACATAAGAAAAATGATAATTATCTTTTCTCATCTTCTTCTTTTCCTTATATAGCTTCATTATTTCACTACGATATAAAACAGTAACAGCTTTTAAAGTTTCCTTTTCTAAAAACATTGTAATATTACTAAATAAAACACTTAAAAGAAAATTATCAAGAGAAATTTTATCATCAGTATCAAGGGTTAAGATAACATCCTTATCATATCTAAATTCCTTATCTAATAAAATAACTTTAGTAGGTATACCATCAATAAAAATAACAACCTTATTACCATTAAATTGAATTCTTTGATTAACTAACCAGTTATGGTCTAACTCATCTAAATTATAATCATCTAAATCTTTAGCAAATTCATAATTCATTGATAAATACAAATATAAAACATCTTCATTTTTCTCTTTCACTACCTTATATTTTTCTAGCATATTATCACCTAAAAGTAGTGTTTGTAGAAAATGAAAACTTTATACTTTAAAATTCAAAATATTTTAATTCATAATCTTTATCACAGTTCTTTCCTGTTTTATAAGATAAATTCTTAAATACTTTAGTTAAATCAACCTTCTTAGTATCCTTAATATAGTAATTAACCTTCTTAATAATATCTAAAGTTTCTTGTAACGCTTTATCATATAATTCATCAAAACTATCAGTATGTTTTTCTCTTTTTAGACAAGGGTGATACCATTCTTCTTTATTAATATTAAGATAGTTTCTTTTATCATTATCATTTATATGATAAGAAATAGTAGAGAAAGGAAAAAATGACTTTGGTGTTATCACTTCACAAGTAGTATAAATCATTCTTTTGATTCCTGTTTTATCATATCTAAAATACTTAAGAGCAAAGTGCATATCTTTTAAAGCTTGTTTATAAAAATTACTCATTTCATTTATACCAAAGGTTTCTTTAAAAGCATAATCAATCACTTCTTCTAGCTCCTTAGAAAAAGGTTTAAGTTCAAAACAATAATCATAAAACTTAAAAGAATGAACTTTTTCTTGTTCTCTTTTACTAATCAAATAATTATCGAGAAAAACTTCCATATTATGATGAAGTCCCCGATATTTATAAGTTTCTTTATCAGTCTTTTTCCATTCTCCAGTCTTATAAAAAACATAAGGATGAATAGTGCTATCAAGAACATAATGAGCGATAAATCCATATAGATAAGCCATAACATCAGGTATTTGGTAATAATTATTATACTTAATATAATTAACTAAATTTATAAAAAACTCTTTTGTTTTATTAGTATGAAAGTAAAGAGCAAAATCTTGTTGTTTCTTTCCATTCTTTAAAGAAATTTTATGATAAAAAAAGAAAGGGTCCATTCCTTGAGCGAACATTCTTAAATCTTTTTTCTCATCCATTAACAATTCTT
>JAQXHT010000014.1 GCA_029007415.1 bacterium | reverse complement strand
ATTGTAATTAAAATAATTAAAGTTCTTTGCTATAATAATAAACTGTTATTGGGCATACTACAGAGCACGCGGAGGTGAGTGGTGAAAGAGATTATCTTTTATCCCGTATTTTTATATGTGTCGTTAATCCTTAGAGTACATATGAGTGTTGCCGATAATAGCTAATTGCTATCGAGCACGGAACCTTATCTTTGGTAAAACAATTCTTCGGTTTTCTAGTGAGGATTTTCAGTCAAAGCCCTTTAACAAAATATTTTTAGAAAGGAGCTTTTGTTATGCTTAAAATTGTTTACAGAAATTGTGCTGGTATTGATGTCCATAAGAAAACAATTGTGGTTACTATCGCTAAAACTAACGAACAAGATATTACCGAATATCAAACAAAATCTTTTCTAACTTTCACAGAAGATTTAATCAAATGTAGAGAATGGCTAATGTCTAATGACACAAAAGATGTTTGTATGGAATCTACGGGAAAGTATTGGATACCTGTTTTCAATATTTTGGAAAAGTGTTGTACTTGTATTATTACTCATCCTAAGTATGTTAGGACTATTTTAGGTAAGAAAACTGACAAAAAAGATTCTGTTTGGATTGCTGATATATTTAAACATGGATTGGTTGAACCTAGTTTTATGCCTCCAGAGGATATAAGACAACTTCGAGATTTAATGAGATATCGTAATAAGCTTGTTTATAATCGAACTGGAGAAAAAAATAGATTTCAAAATTCTCTTACTGTTTCCAATGTTCAAATTGCTAATGTCTTAACTGATGTTTTTGGTAAAACTTCACAGGCTATCTTAAAATTAATGTTAGAGCAACCTAATTTAACTTTAGAAGATATTACACCTTTGTTAAGAAAAAACTTGAAATCATCGCCAGAAGATATTTTAAAATCTATTAATGGTTCTTTTGATGAATGTCAATCATCAAAAATGGCTATTTGTCTTAAGCATTATGATTCTATTAATGATTGTATTGAATTATTAGAAAAACAAATACTTAAACTTGCCATAAAATATTCAGCTGAAATTAATTTGCTTTTAACCGTTCCTGGTATAAAAGAACTTTCAGCGATATTTATTATAGCAGAAATAGGTACAAATATGAAAGTTTTTGTTGATGATAAACATCTTGTTTCTTGGGCTGGCTTATCTCCTAGATGTAATGAATCAGCTAGAAAAAAGAAGTCTGTTAAAATTACTAAAGCTGGTGTCTATATTAAACCTTTGCTCGTTCAATGTGCTTTATGTGCCATTAAAGACAAATCTTGTCCTTATATTAAAGCAAGATATGAATCTTTAAAAAGACGTCGTGGTCATAAGAAAGCTATCATTGCTATTGCCAGGCTTTTACTAACTAGTATTTATCATATTCTAAACACTGGCGAAGGTTTTGACTATGAAAGATTTGATACTCTTCTTAATCGAAATTTTAAATCTCAACAAAAAGTTAAAAATACTCCAGAAGAAATGATTTCTTATTTAACTTCTTTAGGTTATGAAGTTACTATGCAGAATACCTAATAACAGTTTATTATTTCAAAGAACAATTACTTATTTTATAGTCTTCATTGACTTACTTAAGTTCAAAAAAATTTTTGATTATTTGAACTCCTTTTGTGTGCATCAATTTATGTTTTTATTTTCAACCTTACTACCTCATCTTTCTCTAAGCACAAAAAAAACAGAATAAGTTTTTCCTATTCCATTATTTCTACACTATTAAAGAAAGTAGGTTTCTTACTTAATAAGTACCCCCCCCCAAGTTAATTGTTTGTTAACCATAGTCGATTGATACATATTACATACCTACTTTCCATTTTTTAAGTATCAGTATTTCTGACATTTTAATAATATCATAATATTTGTCATTTTACAATCACTTAAATTTTCTTTAATTTTAATACTTTAACTGGTTCTTTCTGCTTTTTAATTTCATTTACTTTTTCTTTCTTATCAGTTCTAGTTATAGGAGAAGTATTTTCTATCTTTATAGATAAATTATTAGAACAAGTATTTTCTGTTAAACAAGAACTAACACGTTTTTTTCTTGGTCTTTTCTTTCTAACTTCAATCACTTTCTGTGCTTCTAATTGTTTCTTTATATTAGCTAAAATCTTATTAATAACTCTTGAAGTATATGACTGAGAAATATGTAATTTCTCCGCTATATCTACTTGAGTACAAATAGGACAATCATCAAAGCCGAAATACATTATTACTATTTCTCTATCTCGTGCTGGTAAATTATTAACTATCTCTCTTATGGCTCGATAAGTTTCTTGCTTTTCATAGTCACCTGCTACATCAATATCAGAGCTTAACTTATCTTCTAATTTCATCTCATTACCATTCTTATCCTGACAAACTATTTTATCTATACTATCTACTCCTTGATGTTTTCTATCCTTCCTTAGATACATCAACATTTCATTATCAATACACTTAACAGCATACGTTGGAAATGCTATTTCTTTACTTAAATCATAAGTATTAAGGGCCTTAAGTAGTCCCAGATTACCTGCTGCTACTAATTCTTTCTTATCATAATCGGTATTCTTATACTTCTTTGCTACTTCATATAACACCAATCTGATATTATGAGTCACTAATTTTTCTATAGCTTCACTATCTCCTTCTCTTGCTTTTCTTAATAAACACTCAAATTCACTCTTCGGTAGTGAATTAGGTAAATTATTACCATCTATAAACCACTCTTCTGTATTCATATTTTCATCCTTTCTTTTGGTCAGTAAAATTGCAAGTTACTTAAACTACTCCAACTTCACTGCTCCTAAAATAATAGAATTGTTATTATTAAGGACTCTAAGTAAAACAATTTCATCTTCTAATTTGGGTTCATAGAATATGTAATAATTAGATAAGTCTTTTAATTCATTTAAATATTCTAAATAATCATTTTTAGTTGTAACTTTATCTTCATTATTTATTATGACGGTAAATATTTGATAAAGTTCGCTATCATATATAAAATTTGGATACTTTTTTAAATAATCACTTGATTCATAATTTTTAACTAAGATATAAGGTAGTAACTTAGAATTTGTTCCATCAATTGATAAGATTCTTTCTTTTGGTAAGGAATTATCTAATACTAAATAATCACTTGCTATTTCTCTATCTTGATATACTGCTATCTTCGAAGTTAAGTTTTCTATTTGAAAGGTCACTTTAGTATTAGCTACTTCTAATTCTTCTCTTTGTTCATTTTCTTTACTAAGAAAAGAAAACATTACGGTAAGTAGAAGTAATGTAAGTGCCCACCACTTTTCTTTTCGCATAATATCACCTGATGATAAGTTATCACGTGAGACTTACGAAAAATGTCGAAAAAAAAGAACGAACCTTTATGATTCATTCTTTCTTGTAAATTTATCAAATCTATCGATATCGCTATCTTTAAAATCAGTATCAGCAAGTTGCTCGAATAGGTTTTTCTGTTCTCTTGATAATCTCTTTGGAGTTTGTACGCTATAAATTATGTACATATCACCAGTTCTTCTATGATCATCTTTGATACCTTTACCTCTTACTCTTTGTTTCGTACCACTATCAGTTCCTGCTGGTACTGCTACTGTGATATTTCCATAAATAGTTGGTATTTCCTTCTTAGTACCTAAAGCTGCTTCAACAACAGTAATTGGTACTTCAAGATAGATATCATTTCCATCACGTTTAAAGTATTCGTGTTCTTTAACAGAAAATTCTAAATATAAATCACCTGGTTCGCCGCCATTTGGTGAGGCATGACCCTTACCTGCTAATCTTAGTCTTTCACCATTATCAATTCCTGCAGGAACGTGAACAGTAATTGTCTTTCTAACTTTAACTGTTCCACTCCCATGACAATCAGAACATACTTTACCAAAAGTCTTTCCAGTACCAGAGCAGTCTGGACAAGTTGATTTTGTTACAAAAGAACCAAGAATAGTTCTTTGCTCAACAGTAACAGTTCCACTTCCATGACATTTAGAACAAGTCTTTTCGTCAAAGCCACCTTTACCATTACACTTATCACAAGAATCAACGACATCTAAATCAATATCTTTTTCACAACCGAAAGCTGCTTCTTCAAATGATAAACTCATTCGAATTAACATATCACTTCCACGTTGACGTCTTGCTCCTCTTGATGATGATTGAGAGAACCCTCCAAAACCACCACCAAATAAGTCTTCAAAAATATCTCCTAAATCACTTGGGTCAAAACCAAAGCCACCAGATGAAAATCCACCATAAGGATTGCCACCACCGGCACCACCTTGGAAAGCTGCATGGCCAAACTGGTCGTATTGTTTTCTTTTGTTTTCGTCTGATAAAACCGAATAAGCTTCTTGTACTTCTTTAAATTTTTCTTCGGCATTTTCTTCTTTACTAATATCAGGGTGATACTTCTTAGCAAGTTTTCTAAAAGCACTTTTTATCTCATCTTGACTTGCACTTTTGCTAACCCCTAATACCTCATAATAATCTCTTTTAGTTGCCACAAATCACACCTCCTATTTTGTTAATTCTTCTAATTCATCTACCAAACTATCAAAATACTTAATAGCATTTAAATAGACACTTTCTTCTTCCAAATCTATACCTAATATTTTAAATGTAGCAAGAGGTTTAATATTTGATCCTGTTTTAATATATTCTAAATATTTAGTAAGTGTTTCTTCCTTACCATCTAATATATCTTTAGCAAGACTTGATGCCACTGCTATACAAATAGCATAACTATATAAGTAGAAATTCATATAGAAATGACTACGATATATCCATTTATAAGGAGTATATTTAGTTAATTTAACTTGCTTGCCATAATAGTATTTTAAAGAATCTTTACTTATCTTATACATAAATTCTTTAGTTAAATAATTACCATTATGAACATGCTCATACATCAAACGTTCCATGTCACCTTCACGAACAGCACCAAATAAATTTGATTCAAACACACCAATAATATTTTCTAAGCCAAGTATCTTTTCTTCTTTCGTCTTACCATTTTTAATCATATAACTAGCAAGTAAACATTCGTTTATCAAAGAAGTTACTTCGGCATTAACTGATGTATTTTCACGATAAGGTAGAAGATTGTTTTCATTCATATATTGATGATTAATATTATGACCTGCTTCATGAGCAATAGTAGAAATTGATTCAAAATCATAGTTATAACTCATAAGAATTCTTGAGTTAGTCTTATGTCCACTAATTGAATAACCGCCACTACATTTTCCTTTATATTGACAGTAATCAATATATCTATTCTTAATTATCTTATCATATTTAGATAGATAATCTTCTCCTAATGGTTTTAAGGCTTCTCTTACGATTTGTTGTGCTTCTTCAATCGAATATTCTTTAGTAGAATTAGAAAGTTTTGTTCCTAAATCATAAGTATATAACTCATCTAAACCAAGTATTTTTTGTCTTACTTTATAATATCTTTGCAATGACCCAACGTTTTCTCTAACTACTTTTGATAAAGTATCATATATTTTAACGTTTAATTCATTAGAAAATAATTTTGCTTCCAAAGAATCATTAAAATGATAAATACCTGATAAAGTATCTTTTAGTTTAACATAACCATTTAAAAGACTAGCAGTAGTAGATGCATACTCGCTTGCTTTCTTTAATAATTTTGTATCAGCTTGTTTTCGAACATTTCTATCTTTAGAAGTTTTTAGAAAACGAGAGTTAGTAGTTGTTAATTCAACTTTCTCATGATCATTAATTTTTACCTTACCATAATCATGTTCACTATTAAGTAAGTTAGAAGAAATATTACTAAAATCATCAGTAGCAGATACTAAAGAAGTTACTATCTTCTCTTCTTCTTCATTTAAAACGTGATCTTTATAACGATAAATATCATCTAGATATGGTTTATAATCTTTTAATTTCTTATTAAGAGTAAATAATTGTTCATAAGAAGCACTTGTTAATTTCAATAATTCTGGATTGAAAAAAGCTGTTAAATTACTAAACTTAGTTATCAATAAGCTAGCTTTATTAAGCATATCTAAAGGTACTTCTTGACCTAATACCTCGTCATTTCTAATAGCAGCATAAATATAAATTTTTTCTATTTCTGCATCAAAATTTGTTTCTTTTTCTAAATACTCATATAGTTTATCAGCATCAGTAGTACAACCAACATATTCTTTTAATATGTCTAATTCTTTGTCTAATTTTTTATAAGAAGCAAAGAATTCATCATCATTTTTGTAGTACTCACTTAAATCCCATTTATACTTCTCTTCTACTTCATTTCTATTTTTGTATTGTTTCATATGTCCTCTTTCTATTACTACTCAATTATTAGGCTAAAAGTTCTAGTCACCTAGAACTTTTAGATTATTATTTTTCTTCGTATTCAGCATCTTGAACATCGTCTTTTTTAGAATCATCATTTGAAGTTTCATTGTTACTATTTTCTTGTTGTTCTTTTGCAGCTTGTTCATATACTTTAGCTGATAAGTTCATAGCTTTTTCTTGAAGTTGTTCTTTAATAGTTTTAACTTTGTCCATATCGTTCTTATCAAGAGCTTCTTTTAACTCTTTAACAAAGCCTTCTACTTCTTCTTTTTCTTTAGCATCAACTTTATCACCTAAGTCTTTTAAAGCTTTTTCAGATTGGAAAATCATTTGTTCAGCATCATTTCTTAAATCTGCTTCTTCTTTCTTTTTCTTATCTGCTTCTTTATTAGCTTCAGCTTCTTTCATCATTCTATCAATTTCATCATCAGATAATGTTGTATTAGAGGTAATAGTAATTTTTTGTTCTTTATTAGTTCCTAAATCTTTAGCAGTTACATTAACGATACCATTGGCATCAATATCAAATGTTACTTGAATTTGTGGAACTCCTCTAGGTGCAGGTGGAATATCAGCTAATTGGAATCTTCCTAGTGTCTTATTGTCACTAGCCATTGATCTTTCACCTTGTAATACGTGAACATCTACAGCTGGTTGATTGTCAGCAGCAGTTGAGAATACTTCTGATTTAGAAGTTGGGATAGTTGTATTTCTTGGAATTAATACAGTCATAACGCCACCTAATGTTTCAATACCAAGTGATAATGGTGTTACATCAAGTAAAACGATATCATTAACATCTCCTGTTAATACACCACCTTGAATAGATGCTCCCATAGCTACTACTTCATCTGGGTTAACTTCACGAGATGGTTCCATAGAAAGTTCTTTCTTAACTGTTTCATATACTAGTGGTACACGAGTAGATCCACCAACAAAGATTACTTTATCTAAGTCTTTAGCTTTAATATCAGCATCTTTTAAAGCTTTTCTTACTGGTTCAAGTGTTGACATCACAAGGTCATGAATTAATTCTTCAAACTTAGCTCTTGTTAAAGTCATTTCTAAGTGAAGTGGTCCATCAGAACTTTGAGAAATAAATGGTGCTGATACTTGTGTAGTAGTCATTGAAGATAAATCTTTCTTAGCTTTTTCACTTAATTCTTTAAGTCTTTGCATAGCCATTTTATCTTTAGATAAATCTACACCATTTTCCTTCTTGAAGGTTTCAACTAAGTAATCCATAATTTTGTTATCAAAATCATCTCCACCTAAGTGGTTATTACCAGCAGTTGATTTAACTTCAAATACACCGTCTCCTAATTCAAGAATTGATACATCGAATGTTCCACCACCTAAGTCATATACTAAGATAGTTTGACTCTTTTCTTGTTTATCAAGTCCATAAGCAAGTGCAGCTGCTGTTGGTTCATTGATAATTCTTTCAACGTTAAGTCCTGCTATTTTACCAGCATTCTTAGTAGCTTGTCTTTGAGCATCATTAAAGTATGCAGGAACAGTGATAACAGCTTTATCAACTTTTTCACCAAGATAACTTTCAGCATAATCTTTCATATAAGATAAAATCATAGCTGATACTTCTTCTGGTGTATATTTCTTCCCTTCAATTTCTACTTTTTCACTAGTACCCATTAATCTTTTGATTGATGATACTGTATTTGGATTAGTAATTGCTTGACGCTTAGCAGCATCTCCTACAATTCTTTCTCCATTTTTGAATGCTACTACAGAAGGAGTAGTTCTATTACCTTCTGGATTAGGGATTACTTTTGGTTCCCCTGCTTCTAATACTGCAACACAACTATTTGTTGTACCTAAGTCTATACCTATTATTTTACTCATAATTATCTATCTCCTTTTCTTATTTATCTAGTTTATTTACTTTTACACTAGCAGCTCTAATAACTCTATCCTTTAATTTATAACCTTTTAGTAATACTTCAAGGACAACATCATCTTCAAAGTTAGGGTCATTATCAGTCATTAGTGCTTGCATAGTATTGGCATCAAATTCTTTTCCAACACAGTCAATTTCTTCAACACCAAATTTCTTTAATACTTCACAAAGTGAAGCATACATCATTTTGAAACCAGCTAAGAATTTTGACAATTCATCAGTTAGAATATTATCATCCAACTTAATAGCTCGTTCAAAATTATCTAAAACTGGTAATATTTCTAATATTAAATCTTGATTAGCATATTTTAATTTATTATCAGTTTCTTCTTCTTTACGTTTACGATAGTTAATCATTTCTGCTTTACTATATTGTAACTTTTCAAGAAGTGATTGTTTTTCATTCAAGATTTCAGCTAATTGATTTTTTAAGTTTTCAATTTCGCTATTTTGTCTTTCTTCCACTTTTTCGTGTGGACAGTTACAAGATTCTGTACATTCTTCTTCACAAGCACATTTCTTTTCTTGTTCTTTAGCACAATGATTATCTTGTTTATGTTTCTTATGTTCTTCCTTCATTTTCATCACCTTTCAATATTCTCTTTAATAAACTCTAACAAACTCATAACACGTTCATATTCCATTCTCTTAGGACCAATTATAGCAATAGTTCCTTCTTCTGAGTTGGTTTTAAAGCTGGTTTTTATAACAGTTACATCAGAATCAATATTATTTTCATCACCAATATATACTTCTATATTATTCGAATTATCTTGCTTAATCTCTTTAATTAAGTCTTGATTATCCAGTTTAGCAAATAATCCTTTTACTTTATCAATACTTTCAAATTCTGGCTGTTCTAAGAATTTAGTTTTACCAACAACATTTATATCCGGATGAGTTAAATCATCAAAGACGTGATAAATAACATCATACAGTTTTTCATGTTGCTCGACGTAGTTACCAATAATTGGTTTAATCTCAAATTCTAGTCTTGTACTTATTTCATCAATAGGAGTTCCAACGATTAATTTATTAATTAAATCAACAGTTTTCTTAACATCAGTTAAATTAACTTGATCAAGTGTAACTGTCTTATGTTCCACTTTTCCTTTATCAGTTACTACGATAATAATTAACTGATTATTAGTTAAAGGTACAACATTTACTTCTTTTAATAAATTATCGTGAGAAGCCTTACCAAGTACCACTGCGGTATAACTTGTCATATCAGAAACAAGCTGTAAGCTCTTTGATAAACAGTCAGATAACTCTAATGACTGGTTGTGTAAGATTATCTGTAAATTAAGCATATCTTCGCCATTCATTTTCTTTGGTTTTAATAAGTTATCAACATAATAGCGATAACCCTTCTGACTAGGTATTCTACCACTTGAAGTATGTGTTTTTTCTAAAAGACCAGTTTCTTCAAGATTAGCCATCTCACTTCTGATGGTGGCACTAGAACATTTTAATCTTTTACATAATTGTTTACTACTAACAGGAGTAGCTTGTTTAACATAATTCTCTACAATCATTTTCAGTAATTGTTCTTGTCTATTTGATAATACTTCCAAATGATAAGCACCTCCTTAGCACTTCTTTTTCCCAAGTGCTAATAATATTGTATGCATTTCGTTAGCACTTGTCAACCTTTTTTGCTAATTTTTTATTAAAAAGAA
>JAQXHT010000013.1 GCA_029007415.1 bacterium | reverse complement strand
AAAAAATTTAATATTTATTTAATAAATTAATGATTAACTAATAATGGTGATGAATATGAAAGTATTAATTGTAGAAGATGAATATAACTTAGCAGATGTAATAAGAGAAAGATTAGAAAAAGAAAAGTTAATAGTAGATATAGCAACTGATGGAGAAGAAGGTTACTACTATGCTGCAACAGGTGTATATGATTTAATAATATTAGATGTAATGCTTCCTAATATGTCTGGTTTTGAAATATTAAATAAATTAAGAGAGGAAAATGTTGCTAGCAAAATAATAATGTTAACAGCAAAATCAATGTTAGAAGATAAACTTAACGGATTAGAAAATGGTGCCGATGATTATTTAACAAAACCCTTTCATATGGATGAATTAGTAGCAAGAATAAATGTTCAGTTAAAAAGAAATGTTAAAAATTATAAAAATATTTTAACATTCGGTGATTTAGAACTCAATACAACAACATTAAAAGTGACTTGTACGAAAACTAATGAAGTAGTAGAACTTATAAAGAAAGAATTTCAATTGTTAGAATACTTTATCAATAATCCTAATCAAGTGTTATCAAAAGAACAGATTTATGACAGAGTATGGGGACTAGATAATGAAGTGGAATCTAATAACTTAGAAGCTTATTTATCATTTGTCAGAAAAAAACTAAGAGCAATTGACTCTACTGTTATCATAAAATCAGTAAGAGGAATGGGGTATAAGATAGAATATGGAAATCAAGAAATTAAGTAATAAAATATTTTACACATTAATTCTAATATTAAGTATCTCTATCTTAACTGTAGTAGGTATCTTTAATATTCAAAACTATTATGAACAAAAAAAATCAATCAATAATAGTTTAAATGTTTCTATGACGAAAAAAGATAGAAAAGTAATACCACCTACTAAAATAGATGATGCCT
This sequence comes from bacterium, assembly GCA_029007415.1. Lineage (GTDB taxonomy): Bacteria > Bacillota_I > Bacilli_A > RF39 > UBA660 > Onthousia. The sequence continues at coordinate 1,894 of JAQXHT010000013.1, read as the reverse complement.
CAGAACCAGTTGATGATGTAACACATAACACTGAAGATATGCGAAATAGAAATATTAAATTTATGGACTCAGTAATTTACACAATACTTCTAGATGATAACAATAATATTTTAGAAGTAATCAATCATTCTAATAATGAAACATCTAGTGAAAAGATAAGTTCTATTGCTAAGAAAATACTTAGTAATAAGAATATAAAAGATAGATATATTGGTAATTTATATTTAAGTGATTACTCTTACGCCTATTCAAAAGGAGACACTTTAATAATACTTGATAATAGTAAGATTAAAAGTTCATTATTACTATCTTTAGAGGTATCACTTTTCATCTTTATTATTTTAGAAATATTAGTTATTGTACTTAGCAGATATTTAACTATCTGGATAATTAAACCAGTTAAGGAAAGTTTTTCTAAACAAAAACAATTTATTGCTGATGCTTCTCACGAATTAAAGACACCACTATCAGTTATAGTAGCTAGTAGTGAAGCGATAGATATTACAAATCAGAATAGTAAATGGTTAAAAAATATTGAATATGAAGCTAATAGAATGAATCTTCTTATTAGTAAATTATTAGATCTTGCTAAGAGTGAAAGAATGGAAGAGATTGTATTAGTTAATAACAATTTATCAAAAGCAGTAGAACTTTCTTTACTTACTTTTGAAGGAAGAGCTTTTGAAAAGGATATAAAGTTAAGTTATGAAATAGAAGATAATATTAATATTTTAATGGATGAAGATAGTATTAAAGAGTTAGTGGAAATACTACTTGATAATGCCATTAAACATTCTAAGAAAAATGGTAACATTAAAGTTTCTTTGAAAAAGGACTCCCAAGTTACTCTATTAGTACAAAATGAGGGTGAACCTATACCTAAAGGAGAAGAAGAGAAAATATTTGAAAGGTTTTATCGTGTTGATAAGTCAAGAAATAGAAAAGATAATAGATATGGTCTAGGACTTGCTATTGCTAAAAATATTGTCCTATCTCATAAAGGAAAAATAAAAGCTAGTTCTTTAGATGGTGTCACCACTTTTGAAGTAACATTAAAAAATAATAAGTAAAGAGTGGATTATGTTGTCTACTCTTTGTTTTTTTCCTCTTTTATTAAATTGTATAATTCTATAAGAAAAGGACTTCTTTCTTTTTCATCTCTATTAGTTAATAAATAAACGTGGTTTTTAGTTCTAGTTAGAGCTACATAAAATACTCTTCTTTCTTCTGCAAAAGTAAACTGTTCATTATCTGTTTTTACAGTGAATAAACTATATAACCAAAAAGTATGTTTTGGTATTACTGGAAAATCGCTATCAAGTCCAATAACTATTACTTCATCAAAAGTTAATCCCTTTGATTTATGAATACTCATTGCGTTTATATTAATGTCTTCATATCCTTGAAAAGTAACTTTAGTTCCAATATTATCTATAAAACTTTTGTCATTAAACAAATTATTTATTTGTCTATTTTTTCTTGCTAATATTAAGATATTATAATCTGGATTGTTTCGATAGATATCAAGAATTAGTTTTTTTAAAGTTTCTATTTCATCATCAAATAATTTAAAAATAATCGGGTTTTCGATACTTTTATCAGATAACAACTCTTTTTTTATTTGAATAGGATTTTTCATAATAAACTTTCCACTGTAATCTATCAACTCTTTACTATTACGATAAGTTTTGGAAATATATAATATCTTGGCATCAATAAAATATTTTTGAAAATTATAAATATAAGAAATATTATCTCTTATGCAACAAAGTGCTGATGGAATCATTTGAAAATCTTATAATAGTTTTTACTAACATCAACAGGCATATTCTTAGTACAAACATTTCTTGTTTTTAATGTTGTATATTGTAACAGAGAAAAATTGTACATTTCT
>JAQXHT010000012.1 GCA_029007415.1 bacterium | reverse complement strand
CATCATCAACTGCAATTATTCTATAATTGTTATTTTCGTTTACTACATTTTGCAATCCTTTTCTCATATAAACCTCCGTTCCATCGGATTTTCGATGAAATTATCAAGATAACTATAAAGCCATTATATTAGGAATTTATGAACACATCATGTGTTTTTTATAACAAGGGACAAAATTATAAACACCTGCTTTTATGAGCAGTTTTTATAAAGGCAAAATAATATTAAACGTAGTTCCTTTGCCTTCTTCTGGTTCAAATGTAATATCACCATTAAAGTGAGCTTTTATTGTAGAGTAAGACATATATAAGCCCAGTCCAGTGCCATTTTTACCTTTAGTAGTAATCATTTCTTTAAATAGCTTATTTTGAACTTTTTTTGGTAAACCAGAGCCATAATCTTTAACAGAAATTATTAATTTTTCATCTACTTTTTCCAAGATTAAGTCAATATTTTGTTCAGGTTTTCCGTTGTATGCTTGTATACTATTAGAAATCATATTATTTATAACTTGTACTAAACTATTTATATCACCATGTATTATAATATTTTCTGGAGCTTTCATTTTAACATTTAAATAAACAAGTGCATTTTTAAGTTCATGTTTCATTAGTATATCTACTCTTTTAACCAATTCTTCTAAATCAAAATAAACATTTTCTGTCTCAGAAAGCGTAACAGCCTGGCCCTTAACAGCTGTAATAATATCTGACATATAAGCAGTATATTCTTTAATTTTTTCTATCCACTCACTCATATCTTTAGCAATATCATGATGGTCTTGGCTATTTACTTCTGGGTCATCAATAGAAGAATCATATTCTTTTACTAAATCTGTTAAACCTTCTGCAGCTCCAGATATTGACATTATAGGTGTTTTTAAGTTGTGCGCAATTCCACCTATTAATTGTCCAAGTGATGCAAGACGTTCGCTCTCCATAAGAGTTTCTTGATTATTTTTTATTTGTAATATATGTTCACTATTTAATTTTTGAACCTTATTAAAAGCTATAACTAAATCACCAATTTCATCATTTGAAATAACAGGTAATTTTTCAAATTTTACATTTTCATTTTTAGTAATAGAGTTTAAACCTGTTGTAACTAATTTTATATCTTTAACTAAAGAATTAGAAAATAAATTTAATGTCACAATAATAATTAAAGTTAAAAATATAGAACTACATAATAAGAAATATAATATTTCTATTGAAAAAGTATCATATGTAATACAAACATAGCATTCACCATTATTGGTTTTTATAAGTTTTGTTGCACCCTGTGTATCAATTCCATAACTGTCATAGGTTTTACCATTATATTGTGATGAAAGTTCTTTAGTATAAGCGATTAGAAAATCACTTGGATAATTACCATGTATTACATCTACATTCTTATCAAATATTAAAATTTTTGAATGTGAACTATCATATAGTTCCATACTATTTAAAAGTGATATTACCGTTTCTTTATCATAAATAGTAGTATCAGAAAAGGTGTTATTTAAATTTTTTTCATAAAAATTAAATAATAAATCTTCCTTTTCTTTTACAGATCGTGAATATCCTATAAAAGATGTTAACAAAATAACAGACATAAAAACTGGTAATATTTGCATAAAAATTTTATATTTTAGGTTTAGACGAAATCCAATGTCAATATCATCTTTATAAGTGCTAGCCAATATATTATCATAAAGTTCTTTTGAAAGTATATATGTAAAAATAGCTAACAAAAAAACTAATGATACAAGTATAACTAAAATTTTAAAAAACATAACTATATGATGGCTTCCTGTAAAAAATAAAACCCCAGAAATTCCAACTGTAGGTAAAAGAATTTCAATTAAAAATATTATATATGGAAGATTAAAACATTTCTTCCTTATCTTTAATATTATATTTTTGTCATTATAAATTTTTGAATTATCTCTATTCATATACCAATTATCAATGTCTTTTAATAATAATTTTGTAGTAATTGATATTGATAAAATTATAACAATACCAACAATTAAAAATTGTTGAGTATAAGATATATATGACATTTCTATATCAAAAGGTGTATTAATGGAACCTGGAGCATAATTTAATAAAGTAGGTAACAGAAATGCACATATAAGTAAAAAAACGATAGCAATTATACAATAACGAAAAAGTATTTTTGTACTAGGTTTAGTAAAACAAGAAATTTTTTTCATAACATAAAATCTCCTTTATAAAAATTTTACATATTTCATGTATGCAATAATTTTATTTAAATAAACAGAACTATTTTCTGGCCATTTAAAATTGAAAGCTTTTAAATAGTTTTTGGTATAATCAGATAATATGTTTACTGTGAATCCATAATCCAAAGCTAAATCTGAATTATCTAAAGAAATATCGTTTATAATAGCTTTTAAAGAATTACTTGATGATTTATCTTTAGAAATTTTTAAAATAGTATCTTCAAAATTTTTTTCAGAAATTATTGATATGTTAATATCAAAATTTTTTAAAGTGTCTATAACTTCTCTTATAGTATAAAAATTATCGTTATATAAATGGTAAACTTTATTTTCTGCTATTTTAGAGGAAGAAAGTAATACAATAGCTTTTGCACATAAGTCTACAGGTGTAAATTCTATTTTTTGGTCAAGCATCTTTTCAGATACACAGTGCAAATCCACTAATGATTTTATTCTACCATAAAAGGCATTTTCAGAAATATTCTTTTGGAAAAATCCATCTGAATATCGACCACTTAAAATTCCTATTCTAAGAACTTCAGCTATTAATCCTTTTTGCATATATGAATATACTATTTTTTCCGCATCAAACTTACTGTTAACATAAACATTATTTGTATAATGTTGACCAATATATAAATCATTTTCAGAAAATTTAACATTTTTATTATTTTGCTTAACTAAGTAATTACCAGAAACACTAATAGAAGAAATATGTATTAATCTTTTTTTATTTTTAAAAGCAAATTCAACAATATTTTTGGCTCCATCAATATTTGTTTTTTTAAATTGTTCGAAATCTCCATAGTGCTTTACAATTGCAGCAGTATGTATAATAGTGTCTACATCTTGTACTAAAAAATTTAAAGCTTTCTGAGACAATTTGAAATTATCCTCTGTTATGTGACCATTATAAACTTCGATTCTATTACCAAGATAAGGCTTTATAGAAAGACCAAAATAAAAGTTAAAACTATCATCTAATCTTTGTATAGAATGATTAAGGCTTGTACCTCTAACAAAACAGTGAATCTTAGAATTAGAATTAAATAGAAGCTCATGTAAAACATGTATGCCTATAAATCCATTAGTTCCTGTTAAAAGTACATTTCCTAGTACATTAGAATCAGTAGAAAGATTTATATCTTTTAATTCTGATTCAGTATGTTTAAATTCTTCAGGAATATTTGATTCTAATTCTGTATAATATTCTAAGTGAGAATCAATACGCTTTGCTAATGTTTTAATAGAAGGATATCTATAAAAATCTTGGGTTGTTAGGTTAAGTTTATAAGTAAGTAATAATGTTTGTAATTGTATAAGTCCTAAAGAGTCTAATCCTAAAGAAAGGAAAGGTGTATTTATATCAAGGTCTTCTCTTTTCAAAATTGTAGATAAAGCGGAAGCAATTAATTTTTCAGTATCTGTAGAAGGAGATTCAATGTTTATAGAAGTATCTATTACAGGTAATGATTTTCTATCAACTTTGCCATTAGGTGTCAAAGGAATTTTATCTAATCTCTTAAAATAAGCTGGAATCATATAGTTAGGAAGATATTTTAAAAGATAAGAAGATAATTTTGATATATTTATATCTTCTGTTGCAACATAATAACAAAGAAGATATTTATTTGTACTATCTGCTATAACTACAACATTATTTATATTAGGATATTTCATTATTTTATTTTCTATTTCACCGAGTTCTATTCTATAGCCTCTTAATTTTACTTGGAAATCTGTTCTACCTAAATGAACAATTTCTCCATTATCTGTAATATAAGCTAAATCGTTCGTATTGTAAATTAAACGATTTTCTTTAAAAGGTGAAGAAATAAACTTCGCTTTTGTCAATTCAGGTCTATTTAAGTATCCTGAAGAGACGCCATCTCCTCCAATGTATAAGTTACCAGGAGTATACGGTGGTAATAAGTTTAAATTGTTATCTAAAATATAGCATTGTGTATTTGCTATTGGCTTACCTATAGTTATTTGATCTGAATCAGATAAATCTTTAACCGTAGACCAAATTGTTGTTTCTGTAGGACCATACATATTATATATTTTGGCATTAGAATATTTTTTGAAAATATCTAATAAATTTTTAGTAAGTGCTTCACCACCAACCATTATATCAGTAATGTTTTTTAGAAAGTCTAAATTATCGGTATCTGATAAAAGTGATAAATATCTAGATGGTGTTGTTTGCATCATATTAACATTATTTTTTAAACATAAATCATTTAACAATTTTGCATCATTTTGTTCTTTCTCATTTGCTAAAACAAAAGTAAGACCGGATGTTAAAGAACACCAAAGTTCTAGTCCAAAAATATCAAAACATATAGTGGTTAAAGAGACCATAACTTTATTTGATGAAAAATCGATAATATTTTTCATACCATTTATAAAATTATTAACGTTTTTATGAGTTATCATCACACCTTTAGGTTTTCCTGTTGAACCAGAAGTATAAATTAAATAAAGCAAAGAGTTAGAAGGTTGCTTTATATATAGATTTGACTTATCATCACTAGATTTATCTTTATATATTTTTGAGGTCAATTTAATATTAACTTTTGTATTTTTAACAGGAATAGAAGTGCCTGTTAAATCATCTGTTAAGATTGTTTTAGCACCACTATTTTCTAACATATATTTGATGCGCTCATCTGGATAATCAGGGTCTATAGGCAAATAAGTAGCACCACACTTAATTATAGCAAGTAATCCAATAATCATTTCCGGAGATCTATGTAGCATAATTCCAACAATATCATTAGGTTTTACAGAATAGTTATTGCTTAATGAATGTGCTAATATATTAGCATATTCATTAAGTTCTTTATATGTATAATGAAAGTTATTGCTTATTAAAGCAGTTTTATTAGGATTAAGTTCAACTGATTCCTCAAACATGTTTACAATTGTTTTAGAACTATCATAATTACAATCTGTCATATTAAGTTTATTTATTAAAAAATCCTTTTCATCAAAAGTAAGAATATCTATATTTTCAATTAGAATAGAGTTATTTTTTAAAACTTGATCGATTATATTTAGAATTCTATTATGTAAATTTTTAATATCTGACATATTATATAAAGACGTTTGGTAATCATAAGATATGTCTAAAGAACCTGTATCATTTATATCATACATATGAATTTCTAAATTATTTGAACAGTTTTTATTAAAAGTCCATTCAGTTGTGTAATTTATATCTTCATTATTATTTTTTGCATTTGTTAACTGATATGAAACTAATATATTAAACAAATTAGGTAAATCAGCATCTTGTTTCCTTAAATGTTCTAATAAATATTGGTAAGGATATTTTTGGTGTCTTAACATGTTTAAAGAAGAAATAGCAATTTCTTGAACATATTTATCAAACCCTAAACTAGTATTTAAATTAAATTTAAAAGGCAAAGTGCTAATAAACATACCAGTACAATTTTTTTCAGAATGATTTACTCTATTTAAAATTGGAGTTCCAATTACAAAGTCATTAAGGTTATTTAATTTACCAATATAAATACTAATAATAGCCATAAAGAAGTTGAATTTTGAAATTTTTAGATTATTGCATAGAAAACTAATTTTTTCCATAGTTTTGTTTGAAATTTCAAAAGTAAGTCTATTTGCATCGCTTGTAATAATTGAAGGTTTTTTAACAGATGGAATAGATGCTATTGATGTTCTATTAGAAAACAATTCTTCCCAGTAAATTTTATCTTTATCAAATTTCTTGCTGTTCAAATATTCTGTTTCAGAATTTATATAGTCAATATAAGAAGGAACATTTTCAGTTTCTACTATAGAATTATTTTTTATTGCTGAATAATTTTTGATGATTGCATTAGAAACAAATCCTAAAGTCCATGCATCAGAGATTAGATGATGAATTTTAAGCATAAATGCAGCATGATTATTAGGAAACTTAAAAATATAAAATTCAAATAAAAAAGAGTTTAATAAATTAAATGGTTTTTCAAGTATTTTAGCTCTCTTATCTTTTAATTCAGATATAGAAGAAACATCAACCATATAAATAGGAAAATTTAGATCTTTACTTAAGTATTGCTTTATAGATCCATCATCCATCAAAAATTTTAATTTAAAACTATCATTTTTTTGAATGACATTAAAAATTGATTTTTTTAATATATCAATATTAACAGTTTCATTAATAAATGCAGTACCAACAATAGTATTTAAAGAAGAACCAGAATAAAACTGTTCTAAATTCCAAATATTTTTTTGTGGATTTGTTAATTCAAAAAGTTCTTTATTTTCCATATATATTACCCCTTTTAAAAACATTTTAAAACAATTGCATTATACTATTAAAATATATAAATTGCAAGCATTTGACATAGTTATTATATAAAATATTTTAAAAAAGATTCTATAAGATAAAAATATTTTTTAATATATAACGAAAAAAGTTTAATAGATGAAAAATAGTACATAATAAAAAAGTAGGAGGTAAGAGATGTCAAAAAAATATAATAAAAAAAATAGAATAAAAAGAGTACTATTAACGATGATCATATTAAGTACTATAACCATGATTGCGATATATTTATACTATACATATCAAAATATAGAAATATATGACTCAAATTATGAAACACAAAGAACGATATCCACAGTAAATGAACAAACTGTGGAAAAAGCAATAGAAAACAGCAAAACTGTGTCAGATATTTTGGAAGAAACAATGGAAAGTGTAGTAGGAATTTCAAAATTAAAAAATAATGGAACATCAATATTTTCTGGTAGTAATGAATATGCATTAGGATTAGGAACAGGCATAATAGTAACAAATAACGGATACATTTTAAGCAATGAACATGTTACAGGTAGAAAATCAAGTACATGCTATATAACATTAGAGGATGGAAAAAGATATGAAGGTATTGTGGTTTGGAGTGATTCTGATTTAGATTTATCAATAACAAAAATAGAAGCCAAAAATTTGAAGTATTTAAATTTGGGAGATTCAAGCAAAATTAAAATAGGGGAGACGGTATACGCAATTGGAAATCCAATTGGATTTGAATTTAGAAGAACAGTAACATCAGGAATTATAAGCAGTAAAAATAGGACAATAAAATTAGAAGAGGGAGAAAAGTTGTCATATATGACAGATTTAATACAAACAGACGCAACTATTAATCCTGGAAATAGTGGAGGACCTTTAATTTATCCAAATGGTGAAGTAATACGGAATAAATACTGTTAAAATATCTTCAGCAGAGGGAATAGGGTTTGCAGTTCCAATTAACGTAGTTAAACCAGTTATTGATAGCTTTAAAAATAATAATTCATATGAACAGGCAACAATGGGGGTGTATGCATATGATAAAGAAGTTACACCTTATTTAGACAACAATATAAGTTTTAATAAAGGTATATATGTAGCTGAAATTATAAAAAATGGACCCGCATCTAAAACAGACTTAAAGGAAGGAGACATAATTTCTTCAATTGATGGAAAAGAGTTAAACACCATGAATGATTTAAGGGAATATATTTATAGCAAAAAGCCAAATGATGTTGTCTCTATGCAAATTTCAAGAGGAAAAATAAATAAAACAATTGAAGTTACTTTGCGGGAGAAAGTGATTTAAAATTATATTTCCTAACATAATCTTTAGTCTCAGAATTATTCATAAAAACAGCAGAACGATTTTGCTTCAAAAACTCAATAATATTATAAACGTCAATCCAAATCTCATTATTCCCCTCAATTTGAGACTCATCAAAAATAAGCTGCATACCAAAATGCAAATGAGGAACATTAATATTATTAACATTTTCTTTTATACTATATCCTGTCATACCAAGATATCCAATAACATCACCAGCAGTAACTTTTGAGCCTTCAGAAAGACCAGCAGCGTAAGGGTGGCCTTTTCTTAAATGTGCATAATAGTAATACCTTTTCCCATCAAAACTCCTAATTCCAATACGCCATCCACCATATTGATTCCAACCTAAATGCTCAATAGTACCAGACTCAACAGCAATAATTGGAGTTCCGATACTTCCCATTAAATCATTACCCAAATGAGTACGTTTAAAGCCATATGACCTAGAAGCACCAAAATCATCATAATGGCTAAATGCGTAATTTTTTGCAATAGGCAAAAATGCCTTTATTCCATATTTATCTTGAAAACAAGTAGTGCCATCTTCATTTTCAGTTTCTATTGAATAATTGCCAATAAAACCACTTAAAACAGCAGAATAGGCTTCATAGTAATAGTTATAATATTTCATATTTTTAGTAATAT
>JAQXHT010000011.1 GCA_029007415.1 bacterium | reverse complement strand
GCATATGTAACAGCAAACTCAAGAAGAGGTTATTATCATATAGCTCACACAAGAGTGTTAGAAACAGCAATATCTAAAGAAAGATTAAATAAAAGAGGTCTAGTAAATTCACTAGACCATTATTTAAAAGTGCATATTATTGCAAATTAAACCGCCGTATACCGAACGGTACGTACGGTGGCGTGAGAGGGAGTTGCATTTACTATTTTAGTAAAAAGTTCTCTCTACTCGATTTTATCATATTGGTTGATATTAATTTTTTTGTAAGAAAGTATAAAAAATTAATATCGCAAAATAGACTTGATGTTTACTTAATGTTTATTATAGTAAATGATTTATTTTGCACTTTCATTAATTTACTAATAAGCCTTAAATGTGTTATAATATTCAATGTGAGGTGAGACCATGTATCAAGCATTGTACAGAAAATATAGACCTAAAAAATTTTCTGATGTGGTTGGTCAAAAGATAATTGTAACCACGTTAGAAAATAGTATAAAAAAATCTCATATAAATCATGCCTACTTGTTTGCTGGTCCAAGAGGAACTGGAAAGACAACGATTGCTAAAATTTTTGCAAGGGCAGTTAACTGTCTAGACTACAAAGATGAGATTTGTGAGAACTGTGAAAATTGTCTATATTCAGTTCAAAAAGAATGTATGGACATCATAGAAATAGATGCTGCTTCAAATAATGGAGTAGATGAGATTAGGGAATTGAGAAATAAGGTTAAAATTCTTCCATCTGAATTAAAATACAAAGTTTATATAATTGATGAAGTTCATATGCTTTCAATAGGTGCTTTTAATGCTTTATTAAAAACTCTAGAAGAACCACCCGAACATGTCATTTTTATTTTAGCAACAACTGATCCTCAAAAAATTCCTAATACTATAATTTCAAGATGCCAAACATTTCAATTTAAAAAAATAAGTTCGTTAGATATAACAAAGTTATTAGAAAAAATTTCGATAGAGGAAAACATTGATATAGAAGAAAAAGTATTACAATCTATAGCAGTTTCATCAGACGGTGGTTTGAGAGACGCAATAGGTTTATTAGATAAATTGAGTTCTTACAAGGAAGGAAAAATACTATATAACGATTTCTTAGTTATGAATGGTCAAGTAACATCTGAAGATTTAGATAAATTTGAAGATACAATTTTACTTTATAATGCAAACAAAATGCTTGAACAAATAGAAAAATATTATAATGATGGTAAAGATTTATTACAAGTTTTAAAGCAATTAATATTTGATTTAAAAAATAAATTAATAAATTTATATATTAGAGACATATCTTTAAAGTATAGTGAAAATGATACAATTAAATTAATTAATTTGTTAAACGAGAAAATATCAAATATCAAAAAGTCTGATGATATGAAAACTTATATTGAAATAATGTTATTAAATTTTATTACCGAAAATAGAAATATTGAGAGTGAAATAGAAAAAAAAATAAGTATAAATCAAAAAGAAACAGCAATGCCTATTGAAGTAACTAAAGAGAAGTTAACAGCTGTTAATCAAATAAAAATAGAAGAAAATATTAATCATAGTGAAATAGAAAATTTAATGACAATTCGTGCTAAAAATACTATGGCAGAGGCATCAAAAATTGAACTAAACAAAGAATTAAATCTTTGGAAGAAATTGAATGATTATACTTTTGATGTTAATAATGGATATATGGCTTGTGAATTGCTAGATGGGGTACTGCGAGCTGCGAGTGAAAAATCTATAGTTGTTAGTTATGAATATACTTCTAGTGTAAAGAAACTTTATAGTCATTATCAAAAACTTATTGATTATTATAACAATTTGTTTCAGGAAAATAAAAAAATATCTTTTATATCAAATGATGAGTGGTTAAAACTTAAAACTGAATATATAGCTAAAATAAAATCAGGAGAAAAAATAATGGTAGTAGAAGAACCTAGCATAGAGAAAAATAATAGTTTAAATGCTAGTAATCGATATAAAATGGCAAAGGAATTATTTGGTGATTTAGTAGAAATTAAATAAAAGAAAGAAGGAAAATATAATGAATATACAAGCAATGATGAAACAAGCACAAAAAATGCAAAAGGATTTAATGAATAAACAATCAGAAATAGAAAAAATGGAGTTTGAAACAAAACAAGGATTTGTAACAGTAAGAATGAATGGAAAAAAAGAAGTGATATCTCTAAAAATTGATTTAGATGAAGAGTTTACAGCAGATGACAATGATATTTTAGAAGATATGGTAAAAATAGCAATTAATAATACATGCAAAAAGATAGATCAAACTATTCAAGATAAGATGGGAGCATTAGCAGGTAGTATTCCTGGTATTATGTAGTATGTATCCAGAAAGTTTAAAAAGTTTGATAGAAAATTTTAAATCATTTCCTGGAATTGGTGAAAAAACAGCAGAAAGAATGGCATTTAATCTATTGGATTTTGATAATGATAGAATTGAATCTTTAGAAGAATGTATAAAGAATGTAAGGCAAAATATACATAAGTGTCCTATTTGTCAAACTTTAACAGATAAAGAAATATGTACAATATGTTCAGATAAAACTAGAGATGATGAATCATTATGTGTTGTAGAGGATTCTAAAATTGTGTTTTTGTTTGAAAGAATAGGAATATACAAGGGCAAGTATCATGTCTTAAATGGATTAATCTCTCCTTTGGACGAAATTAATCCGGAAGATATTGGCATCGAAAAAATATTAGATCGATTAAAAACACAAAAATACAAAGAGATAATTCTAGCTTTAAAACCAAGTATAGAAGGAGAGATAACATCACTATACATAAAAAAAATATTAGAATCTCCAGAAATAAAAATAACAAGATTGGCAAGTGGAGTACCTATGGGTGCAGATATGGAATATATTGATAGTCTCACATTGTCAAAAGCATTAGAAGACAGAAAAGAAATATCATAAATTACTAAATAAATCATAATTATTATTAGGTGAAAATATGAAAATAATAATTGTAATTTTAAAAAGAATTATATTAAGTGTTTTAATACTATATGGTTATAACTTAATTGCAACAAAATTTAACTTAGTAATACCAATAAATCTAATTACTATTAGTTCTGTCGGAATATTGGGATTTCCAATACTTTTTGTATTTGTTTTGTTAAAAGTATTATTATTTTAATTTTTAGAAAGGAATCATTTAATAGAAAGTTATTCTATTGTTTGATAGTGACTAGTAAATGTTAGAACGGTTAGAAAAAAATCAACGATTATTTTATGAACAAGCAATTGCACCACTTTATTTAGGAAAAGTTCATCATGCATACTTAATTGAGACAAATAATAATGAAGAACAATTAATTGATTCCTATATTAAAGAATTTTGCAAAACAATTATTCTATTAAAAAATGAAGAGACCAATTTATTAACCGAAGATAAATTAATAAAACTCATAGATACCAATAATTATCCAGAATTAATAAATATTTATCCGGAATCTGGTGTAATAAAAAAAGAACAGCTATTACAATTAATGGAAAAATTTTCCAATAAATCTATTTATAATAACTATCAAATATACGTAGTTCATAATGCTGAAATGTTGAATATAAGTGCCTCAAATACGATTTTAAAGTTTTTGGAGGAGCCTGAAGAAAATATTATTGCCATTTTTTTATCTACGCATCGTTACAAAGTTTTACCAACAATCTTATCTAGATGTATAGTTATGTCACTTATAAAGGAAAAGACATTTTTTTTAAATGAGAACTATAGTTCAATATTCTTAGAATTGGTGAATAATTTTGTATCAAAAGAAACACCAATTATATTAAATTTTAATAAATATTATGAAAATTTATTTCAGACAAAAGATCAATCAATTAAAACCCTAAAAGATTTATCAAAAATATTTCAATATTATTTAGAAAATAGTAGTATTAAAATTCAAAGCATAAATATTGAAAAATTATATTTATCAAATGTTCAGTTATTAAAAATAATTGGAATCATTGATGAATTTTTAGTCAATTTACAGTACAATGTAAATATTAAACTTTGGCTTGATGCTTTATTGATTAAATTTACGGAGGTATTAAATGAAGTTTCTAATAATTAAATATAGTAATTCATGTTTAAAAAAGGAAATTGTTGCAATAAAATTTCAATCATTAAAAGGTGAAAAAATAGAAATTGGGACAAAAATAGTTGTTGAAACAGAATCAAATTTTAGATTAGCAGAAGTAATAAAATTCGAGGTGGACCATAACATACTTAATGCTATTTTAGAAGCCAAAACTAAATTTATTAGAATAGCTACAACAGATGACTTAAATCAACAGAAAAAAAACGATTTTGATTCTACAGAAGTTTTGGTTTACTCACAAAGTAAAGCCAATGAATTAAAATTAGAAATGAGATTTGTTGATTCTTTTTATACCTTTGATAGAAAACAATTATTTATAAGTTATGTAGCAGATACGAGAGTTGATTTTAGAGAATTAGCTAAAATTTTAGCACAAAAATATAAAACAAGAATAGAACTTAGACAAATAGGAGTTCGTGATAAAGCACAGAAAATAGGTGGAATAGGACCATGTGGCTTATTTTTATGTTGTAATACTTTTTTGACAGATTTTTCCAGTGTATCTATTGGAATGGCAAAAAATCAATTTTTAGCTTTGAATCCAACAAAAATTAATGGTATTTGTGGTAGATTATTATGTTGTTTAAAATATGAAGATGAAAATTATACAAACCTAAAAAAGAATTTTCCAAATATTGGAAAAATGGTAAAAATTGGAAATATGGAAGGAAAAGTCACGGAAATAAATATATTAAATAATACATACAAAATAGAATTAAAAAATAAGGAAGTAGTTGAAATAAAAAATGAAAACTGAAACGCAAACAATTGAACATAATAAAAAGAAAATAAATTATACTCAATTATCTTCTTCTTTTTTGTTAACAAGTGATAGTATCTTATTAGCTGATTTTGTTGATTTACCACATAATAAAAACAAAGTTATTCTTGATGTAGGAACTGGGCAGGGATTAATTCCTTTATTATTGAGTACAAAAATAAAGAATAAAATTTATGGAATAGAAATACAAAAAGAGCTGGTTCAAATTGCTAAATTAAATATTCAAAATAATAATTTAGGCAATCAAATAAAAATTATAGAAGATAAGTTTCAAAATTGTCAAAAATATTTTTCTCCAAGTAGCATTGATATAATGATATCTAATCCTCCTTATTTTAAAATAAATGAAAATGAAAAAATAAGTACATCAATTTCAAAAGCCATTTCTCGTCATGAAGTTGAAATAAATTTTGATGAAATTTCTTTATATGCAAGTAAAATAATGAAACAAAATGGTCACTTTTATTTTATCCAAAGGACTGAGCGTTTTGTTGAAATACTGACAACTTTAAAAAAATATAATTTAGAACCTAAGAAAATTAGATTTATTCATTATAATAAAAATTCATCATCATCATTATTTTTAATAGATGCAATATACTATGGAAAATCAGGTTTAAAAATAGGATCCCCAATTTTTTTAGAAAGTGAGGCAAAAAGTGAAAAACAATAAATTATATTTAATACCAACTCCAATAGGCAATTATGATGATATAACAATAAGGTCACTAAAAATTTTAGAACTTGTAGATATTCTTTTGTGCGAAGATACAAGAGAAACTGGAAAGTTATTAAATAATTTTAATATTAAAAAAAAGTTGATAAGTTGTCATGATCATAACGAGGAACATATGCGTAGTAAAGTTATCGAATATTTAAATGAAGGATTAAACATAGGACTGGTAACAGATCAAGGAACGCCAATCATTAGTGATCCAGGGTACAAAATAGTTGCATCTGTAGCAAAAGAAAACTACAGTATTGTAAGTTTACCTGGAGCAACTGCCTTTGTACCAGCATTAACACTATCAGCTTTAGCACCTCAACCATTTTTATTTTATGGATTTTTAAATTCTAAAAGAAGTAAACAATTAAAAGAATTAGATACATTGAAAAATTATACATTTACAATGATATTTTACGAATCACCAAAAAGACTAAATACTACTTTAAAAAATATGTTGGAAATATTTGGAAATAGAAAAATAGCAATTGTTAGAGAATTGACTAAAAAATACGAGGAAGTTATAAGAACAGACATAAATGAATATTTGAATAATGAATTTGAAATAAAAGGGGAAATAGTTTTAGTAATAGAAGGAATTAAACAAAATTACCAAAATTTGCCAATAGAAGAACATGTTAATTTATATTTACAGGATAATATGTCTTTGAATGAAGCAATGAAAAAAGTGGCAAAAGAACGAGGGGTAGCTAAGTCTATTATTTATAAAGAATATCATCAAAATAAATAATTATTTCCTGGAAAATAATTTTGAAAAGAGGTTAACAATGAAATTAATAGTAGGATTGGGAAATTATGGAAATGAATATAAAAACACAAGGCATAATATAGGTTTTCGTTTTATAGACAGTTATTTTTCAAATCAAAATATTATTTGGAAAAATAAATTTAAAGGGCTATACTGTGAAAAAACTATAAATGGAGAAAAGATAATATTTTTAAAACCTCAAACCTATATGAATCTTTCTGGAGAATCAGTTATTTTGTTTTCAAAATATTATAAAATAAAACCAGAAGAAATATTAATTATTAGTGATGATTTAGCTCTTCCACTTGGAACATATAGATTACGTAGCCAGGGAAGTAGCGGTGGACATAATGGTTTAAAAAATATAGAAGAGTATCTAAGAACTAATAAGTATAATCGATTAAGAATAGGAATAAATTCTGAACTTAGAAATACAATGGACCAAATATCATTTGTACTTTCAAAATTTAGTTTAGAAGAAGAAAAAAAACTGATAGAATTGGAACCTATAGTTAATAATATAATAGATGATTATGCTAATAAAAGTTTTGACATAGTTATGAATAAATATAATCGCAGAAAGTAGGAATTTATGAACTTTATAGATAATATACTACAACAGATAAAAATTGAACCTATTTCTTTAGACAATACGTCTGAAGAACTTTTTGCAATGTATGTATGGAAAATGTTAAGGCAGGAAGGTAAAAATATATTATTAGTAACTCCAACTTTACTAGAAGCAAATAAATTATTTCAAAAAATAAGTTTATATACAGAAAATGTATATTTATTTCCAATGGATGATTTTTTAACAAGTGAGGCAATTGCTGTTTCTCCTGATTTACTTATCACCAGACTGGAAACTTTAAAAGAAATCAGTTTAAATAAGCCACTAATTATAATTACACATTTAATGGGATATTTACATTTTTTACCAACAAAAGAAAACTATGATTCAAAAATATTAAATTTAGAAGTTAATATGGAAACATCTCGAGATGATTTAATTAATAAATTATTATTATTAGGATATAAGAGAGAAACTATAGTAACGAAAACTGGTGAGATTGGAGTTCGTGGATTTATAGTGGATATATTTCCATTGGGAGAAGTACATCCAATAAGAATAGAATTTTTTGGAGATACTATAGAATCAATAAGAACATTTGATGAGAATAGTCAACGATCACTTGAGCAGAAAAAGAAAATAATGATTTATCCATGTACGGAATTTTTAACAAATAAGTTAATAGAAGTAGATAAACATTCAAAAACTTTAGAGGAGTATATAGAAGTAAGTTCAATTCAAGATTATTTAAAACAACCAATTATTATATATAAAGATCCACATACAATCCAAAATATATACGAAACTACAAAAAACGAAGTTTTTGATTACATGAAAGAACAATCAATAAAACAAAAAAGGTATTTTTTTCCATATGAAGAAAAATATACCGAAAATTCAATATTATATTTTTCACTAGATAGTGCTATTGAGTTTAATAAAAAAATAGTATCATTTAATACAAAAAATCCACCACAATTTTATGAAAATATAGAAGCAATAGAAAAATATTTAAAAGATGAGTTAGCAAATGGAAAAACAATCATAATTTCGGTTAAAGAATATCAGCAAAAAAATTTAAAAAATAAAATTAAATTACCGTCTGTCTCTACTACATTAGAGAAAATTTTATCATCATACATAAACTATATTTCTTTAGATATGGAAAGTGGCTTTATATATGATAATTATATTTTTTTGACAGCAAATGAATTATTTCAAAATAGAAATTTAGTAAAAAAGTATAAAACAAACTTCAAATATGGAACAAAAATAACGGATATTAATAAATTAGAAATTGGCGATTATGTTGTTCATCAAAGCTATGGTATAGGAATATATAATGGTTTGAAAACATTAAAACAAAGAAATCAGTTGAAAGATTACGTTGAAGTACTATATCAGGATAAAGATAAATTATATATACCAGTAGAAAAAATTGATTTATTACTTAAGTATTCATCTAAAGAAGGAGTAGTTCCTAAAATATATAAATTAGGTGGAAATCAATGGCAAAAAGTAAAAAATAGAGTAAAGACAAAAGTTCATGATATGGCACTTGATTTATTAAGAATTCAATCTGAAAGGGAAAATAAAAAAGGATTTGCATTTTTGGAAGATGATGAGTTACAAAAGCAATTTGAAGATAGTTTTAGTTATCAACCAACAAAAGATCAGTTGACCGCTACAAATCAAATTAAAAAAGATATGGAAAGTCCACATCCAATGGATAGATTATTAGTAGGTGATGTTGGATTTGGTAAAACAGAGGTTGCATTTAGAGCAATCTTTAAGGCAATTTTAAGTCAAAAACAAGTCTTGTTTCTTTGTCCAACTACTATTCTTTCTAATCAACATTATGAAACAGCTTTAGAAAGATTTTCTTCATTTCCTATAAAAATAGGATTATTAAATAGATTTACTTCTCCAAATGAAACGGAAAAAATAATAAAAACTTTAAAAGATGGGACAATAGATTTAGTAATTGGAACACATAGACTTTTGAGTGCTGATATTAAGCCTAAGGATTTAGGTTTATTAGTTATTGATGAAGAACAGAGATTTGGAGTTAAGCAAAAAGAAAAACTTAAAATGTATAAAAGTAACATTGACGTACTTACACTAACAGCGACTCCAATTCCAAGAACTCTTCAATTGTCAATAACAGGTCTTAGAAGTATGTCATTAATTGAAACTCCACCAATTAATAGATATCCAGTTCAAACTTATGTACTTCCTACTAATAAAGTATTAATTAAAGAGGCAATAAATAAAGAGTTAGCTCGTTCTGGACAGGTATTTATATTGTATAATCATGTTAAAAATATAAATGAAAAAGTAGCTGAAATTAGTAATTTAGTGAAAGACGCGAGGGTTATATCTGCTCATGGTCAAATGGATAAAAATGAAATTGAAGATAAAATGATGAAATTTATCAATCATGAAGCTGATGTGCTAGTATGTACTACAATTATTGAAACAGGAATAGATATTCCAAATGTAAATACTTTAATTATATTAGATGCAGATTATTTTGGACTAAGTCAGTTGTATCAAATTAGAGGAAGAGTAGGTAGAAGCAATAAAATTGCTTACTGCTACTTAATGTATCAAGAAGGAAAAATACTATCTTCAACTGCTACTAAACGATTAAAAGTGATAAAGGATTTCACTTCGTTAGGAAGTGGTTTTGCAATAGCAACGAGAGATTTATCAATAAGAGGAGCAGGAGATATATTAGGAAGTGAGCAAGCTGGCTTTATTGACAGTGTAGGTATTGATTTATACTTAAAAATGTTAGAGGAAGAAACAAAAAAATTAAAAGGTGAAAAAACTTTAGAGGAAGAAAACTCACAATTACCATTAATTTCTGTTTCAACGCATATATCTGATTATTATGTTAAGGAAGAGGAGTTAAAACTAGAAATTCACAGAATTATAAATCGTATAGATAGTAAAGAAAAACTTTTAGCAACTAAGCAAGAATTGGAAGATCGGTTTGGAAAACTTGATGAAGATATAATAATTTATATGTACGAAGAATGGTTTGAAAAGCTAGTTAAAAAGTTAGATATTAAAAGAGTTCATCAAACAAAAAACACAATAGAAGTAACTATTTCAGCAGAAAAACTAAAAAATGGTGAAGTACTATTTAGAACAGCATTTAATATTAGCCCAATGTTTAGATTCAAATCAACTAGTGATGAAGTAACAATAATATTAGATACAATTAAACTTGAAAAACATCCTATTTTCTACTTGACAGAATTATTATCAACATTCAGGTCAAAGACATGAAAAAAATTTTTCATAGTCTTTTTTCTTAGTAATTATCTAGTTATTCGAAGAAAAATTAATGAAAAAAACGAAGTAGTTATGTTATCATTTAAACGTGTGATTGTGAGTGATAATAAATGAAACCAATAAAAAACATTGATAAATTAGATAAAAGACAAAAGAAATATTTGAAAGATAAGTTTGATATATCCGCATGGAAAGATTTAACTCCAACAATATTAAAGAATTTAAAAGAAGCAATGAAAGAATTAACAGATACCAGACAACAAGTAAAGATAAAATATAAAATATGGGATGTTTTAACATGCGTTGTTATATCTTGCTTATGTGGTATGAAAACATGGGAAGAAATACATGATTTTGTAGTAATGAAATATGAATTTTTTAGACAATTTTTAAAAATGACTGGAGGTATTCCAAGTGCCAAAACGTATGAGAGAATTATGTCTATAATCGATAAAGAAGAGCTAAAAGTAATAGTACAAGACTTTTTTAAAACAATAACAACTAACTTGTATTCAAAAATGGATATTTTAAATATTGATGGAAGAGTAAATAATGGAAGCAAAATAAAAGCAACAATTAAAGTTGATGCTGTATCGCCACTTAATTGCTTAAATGTCTAATCTAATAATATGCGTATGTGTATTGCTGAAGAAACAATCGATAAAAAGACAAATGAAATACCAACGACAGCAACAATATTAGAGAAATTGAATGTAAAAGATTGCATCATCACTTGGGATGCATTAAATACTCAAAAAGATAACATAAGTGCAGTTAGCAAAGCAAAAGCTTACTATGCAGTGCCAATAAAAGGTAATCATGCTTTATTTTACCAAGATTTAATAGATTATTTTGACGATGATGAACAAAATTTAATCATAGGTGGAAAAATAAATACAGCGTACAAAAAAGAAAATGAATATAAAAATGGTTGTTCAATAACTTATGAATATTTTCAAACAACAAATATAAAATGGTACGAAGATTATAAAAATTGGCAGGGACTAAAAACAATAGGTATGGTTAAGAAAACTATTGTTAGCCAAAATAATGGAAAAGAAGAAAAGAGTATTGAAAGTAGATATTATATAGCCAATATAGATTTAAATGTAGAATTATTTAAGGATGCTATAAGAAAGCACTGGAGTGTTGAAAATAAATTACATTGGCATTTAGATGTAACATTTAATATGGACAATAACCACACTTTAGATAAAAACGCACTTATGAATTTAGAAATAATAAATAAATTTTGCTTAGGAATGATAGAAAGGGTAAAACCATATTACAATATGAGTCTAAAAAGAATAATGAATATATTGAGCTTAGATGTAGAAAATAGTTTTCTTGAGTTTTTAGCTTTTTTGGCATTAGCAAATAATAATGATTGATAAGAAAATCGTATCGTTTTTTAGATGATTTTTTATATAAAAACATAGATAATCATTAAGAAAAAAGACTATGAGAAATTTTTTCATGTCTTTGACCTGATCAACATTAATTACATCTTGACTTATTAGTAAAGTACTGTTATTCTTAAAGTAATAAAGGTAAGGAAAGATTATGAAACAAGAAGAATTATTGAATCAGCATTTAAAAATCTATTTGAATTCATTAGAGGAATTAATAAATAATAATACTTATTCTTTAATAAATGATGATTTACTACCTCTTTTTACGAAACCACCTTTAGAAGCAATGGATATAATAAAACAAAAATTACTTTCTTTAGGTAAAGATTATAAACTAATATTAAATACACAAGAAGTAGATAACTATATTGAAAGATATAGATTTTCGATGCAAAAGAAAGTTAAGACGTTAGAAGACCTTAGAAAAAAATACTTAAAACAACACGTAGAATCATTATCACAAAAAAGTAAAGACGGAACACTTAAACTATTGAGAAAAAATCTATTAATATTAGACAAAAATTTAAAGAAAGAAATAAAAATAGAATTAATAGAAAATATGAATTTTTTAATTGAAAATATTTCTAATTTTTATCAGACTGATAAAATACCGGATAGGTTGCTCAAATATATAACAAAATATCTTAAAACTACATATCCAAAAGATTTAATGGAAACTATAGATATGAAAATTATTGTAAAAAATACTACACTTATAAATGGAATAAATGAGCAAACTGAACGCCTAATTTTTACCCAAAAAAACTCGCATCTCTTTGATTAGAGATGCTTTTATTTTGGAAATAATTACCACACAAAAAAGCAATAGCACCTGTATATAATAATAATATAAAGGTTTTTTAATGGTATAAAATAAATAAACTTGGGAAAAATATTGCTAGAAAGAAAGGAGCATTTTATGAAATCAACAGGCGTAGTAAGAAGAATTGATGATTTAGGGAGAATAGTATTGCCAAAAGAAATTAGAAAAACATTACGCATTAGAGAAGGCGAATCATTAGAAATTTACACCAATGAAGAAGAAATCATTTTAAAAAAATTTACTTCTGCATCAGATTTGAAGGAAACATCTCAAAGTTTAATCGATACTATAGCTAATACTATAAAAAGTAATATTTTTGTAGCAGATCGCGATAACATCATTGCTGGAAGCGGCGCCTTGAAAAAAGAATTCATCGATAGAAGTATTTCAAATAACTTAGAAAATATTTTGCTCAATAATGAAAAAGTTAGTAAATACAGTATTTCATATAATGACATAATTAACTCTGATGAATCTTTAGATAAAATGTTTGATTATTTAGTATGCCCTATATTATCTGACGGCGAAGTCGTTGGTTTAGTTTTAATAATAGATATACACACAGGGAAAAGATTTAGTGAAGAACAAATTCATATTTCCCAAATTATCGCCCAATTTTTAGAAAAATGTCTTGAAGAGTAAATATATTTGTGATAGAATAACACTGTCAGAAACATTAATGGAGATGTTCATGGTTTATTTTTTTATGAAAAATTAAAAAAGCTATGTGCTGTTGGCTCCGAAGTTATTATATCAATACATAGGTGTAGTCGTCTTGGAGCGTTAAATCCAGAAAGTTATGCAGGTTATTGTAAACAGGGGTGATGTAGAGTTTTTAATCCTTTGAACAATACCTTTTTTGTTTAGGAGGGATAATATGGAAAAATATTATATTAGTACAGCAATTACTTATACATCAGGTAAACCACATATAGGAAATACCTATGAAATAGTTTTGGCAGATGCCATTGCTCGTTATAAAAGATTAAAAGGATATGATGTTTATTTTCAAACTGGTACAGATGAACATGGCCAAAAAGTAGAAGAAAAAGCAAAATCTGAAGGAAAAACTCCAAAAGAATTTACAGATGAAGTATCAAGTGAAATAAAAAGAATCTGGGATTTAATGAACACTAGTTATGACAAATTTATACGAACAACTGATCAACAACATGAAAAAGTGGTTCAACATATTTTTCAAAAGTTGTATGATAAAGGAGATATATATAAAGGTGAATATGAAGGCTGGTATTGTTTACCTTGTGAATCTTTTTTTACAGACAGTCAATTAGTTGATGGCCACTGCCCAGATTGTCATAGAGAAGTAAAGAAGTCTAAAGAAGAAGCATATTTTTTCAGAATGAGTAAATATCAAAAACAATTGGAAGAGTATATTGAAACACATCCACATTTCATAGAACCAGAGTCTAGAAAAAATGAAATGATTCAAAACTTTTTAAAACCAGGTTTACAAGATTTATGTGTTTCAAGAACAACATTTAAATGGGGAATTCCTGTTCCTTTTGATTCAAAACATGTTATTTATGTGTGGATAGATGCTTTAACAAACTACATAACATTTTTGGGTTATGATACAGAAACTCAAAGTGATAAATTTAAAAAATATTGGCCTGCAAATTTACATTTAATAGGAAAGGATATTTTAAGATTTCATACTATATATTGGCCAATAATATTGATGGCTTTGGATTTACCATTACCAGAAAAAGTATTTGGTCACCCTTGGTTACTAATGGCTAATGATAAAATGAGTAAAAGTAAAGGCAATGTTTTATATGCAGATGATTTAGTAGAAAAATTTGGTGTAGATACAGTGAGATATTACTTATTACACGAAATTCCATTTGCCCAAGATGGAAATATTACAAATGAATTACTAGTAAATAAACACAATTCTGATTTAGCAAATATATTAGGCAATTTAGTAAATAGAACATTAACTATGACTTTAAAATATTTTAATGGGAATATAACCAACAAAAGTGTTATCAATGAAGTAGATAGTGAATTTATTAATAAAATAAATAATTTAGACAAAAATGTTATGGAAAATATGGATAATTTACAAGTGGCAAATGCCATTAGTGAAATATTTGAAGTGTTAAGAAGTAGTAATAAGTATATAGATGATACAACACCTTGGATTTTAGCTAAAAATGATACTGATAAAGATAGATTAGAGACGGTATTGTATAATCTTCTGGAATCAATTCGTATTTGTGGTATTTTGTTATCTCCATACTTACCAGATACAAGCGATTCTATTTTGCAACAATTAAATATAAAAGATAAAGATTTAACATTTAAAGTTGATAATAAATATACAGTTAATACACCATCAATATTATTTGAGAGAATTGATATTAAATCTTTGTAAAAAAATGTAAACTAATGAAAAATAAACGACCACATTATTGATTTTTTCCAAAAAATGGTATATTTCTAATATAAGTAGTATAGGAAGAGGTTACTTTTTATGGATGAGTCAAGAGGCATTGGAATATGTCATACGGCATTTATATTGCTATATATCGGTGTTGTGATTACCGCAATTGACGGACGTAACATTTTAGATATATGTTATGCAATATTTTTGACCGTTTATTTTATAAGAATTTGCATTTATAAAAAGAAAAATAAGAATAGTTTACTAAATAGGTAGACTATTTTCTTTTATTAAAAAATAATACTAGCAGAAAAGGTTGGAGGAATAAAAGATGTTTATAGATACACATTGTCATTTAAGCAAAAGAGATTATAACGATATTTCAAATGTAATAGAAGAAAATAAAAAAGCAGGAGTAGAAAAAATTATCATTTCTGCCTGTACTAGAGAAGATTTAGACGAGACAATAGAAATAATTAATGCCTTTTCACCTGTTTACGCCACAATTGGATATCATCCAGAAGAAGCAGATAAAATTATAGATATAGATTTACAAAGATTAGAAAGTTTACTATTAACTAATAAAATAGTTGGTATTGGTGAAATAGGTTTAGATTATCACTATTCTACTGAAAATAAAGAAAAGCAAAAAGAATTATTTGAAAAGCAATTAGCCTTAGCAGAAAAGTACAATTTACCAGTAGTTATACACACAAGAGAAGCTACAAATGATACTATAACCATTCTAAAAAAATATAAAGTAAAGGGAATTATTCATTGTTTTAGTGGAAGTTACGAAACGGCTTGTCAGTACATAAAAATGGGATATTTACTAGGAATTGGTGGTGTTATAACATTCAAAAATTCTCATTTAAAAGATACAATAAAAAAATTAAATTTAGAAAATATAGTTTTAGAAACAGATAGTCCTTACCTTTCTCCAGTTCCATATAGAGGAAAAATAAATACATCTAAAAATATCCCAATAATAGCTGAATTTATAGCCAGCAAACTAAATTTAGATACAAATATTATTGCAAATAAAACAACAAAAAATGCTCTGTCTTTGTTTACAAAGCTCCAATAAAAAATGCAAAATACATCTTGCCTTGACTTATTAACTGTGTTATATTTGTATTGTAAAGGAGGTTAGACGAAGATGAACAATAACAATTCATCAAAGCAAATTCTATTATCTGTATTAGGAGTTGCTATCTTAGTAGTAGCTGTAGTAGGAATTTCATTTGCTGCATTTAGTTATTCAAAAGCTGGTGAAGTATCAAATACAATTACAACAGGTACTATTACAATGAGTTATAGTGAGCCAACAAATGGTATTAACTTAACTAATGCACTTCCTATCACAGATGAAGCTGGTAAAGCATTAAGTGGTGATAATAACACTTTTGATTTTACAGTAAATGCTACTATTGCTGGTAATACTAACATTAGTTATGCAATAACTGCTGTAAAAGATGCTGCAAGTGATCTTCCAGATACAGGAATTAAGGTTTATTTAGCTTCAGTAAACGGAGGTACTGAAACAGCCGTATTTGAACCTAAATTAGTATCTGCATTATCAAAAACTAGTAGCCATGCTTCAGGAGCTACTGATGGACAATATCTTCTAAAAGAAGGTAACTATACAGCAACTACTAAAGAACAATATCGTTTAAGAATGTGGGTAGATGCCAACTATGGTAAACAAGCTGATGGTGGAAACACTACAGAATTTGCTACTCAACATAAATATATCTTAAAAGTTAATGTTTATGGTGCTGCAAAAGCTCAATAGTTTAACTATTAAAGTGTCTAGTCTCTGACACTTTTTCTTTGTTTGAAAAAAAATACTTGTTAAATTATATATCTTTGTGATATCTTTATATTGTAAGGAGGTTAGACAAAGATGAACAATACTAATTCATCAAAGCAAGTTCTTGTTTCTATTTTAGGAGTTGCAATTTTAATAGTAGCTGTAGTAGGAATTTCATTCGCTGCATTTAGTTATTCAAAAACTGGTACAGTAGCAAATACAATTACAACAGGTACTATTACAATGAGTTATAGTGAACCAACAAATGGTATTAACTTAACTAATGCACTTCCTATCACAGATACAGCTGGTAAAGCATTAACAGGTAATAATAATACATTTGACTTTACTGTAGCTGCTACAGTTAGTGGTAGTACAACTATCAACTATGCTATTACAGCTGTAAAAGGTGATGAATGTACAGTAGCAGATAGCGGTGTTAAAGTATATTTAACAGATCAAGAAGATGCTCAGATTCTTGCACCAACTAAAGTTAGTGCATTAACTACAACAACTAGTGAAAACGCTGCTGGAGCACCTGCTGGTCAATATATCTTAAAGACTGGTACTTATAGTGAAACAAAAACAGAAGAATATCGTTTAAGAATGTGGGTTGCAGATGATTATACAGCTCCATCAACACAACAAAAATATGTTTTAAAAGTCAATGTTTATGGACAAGCACCTGCTAAATAATAACCTATAAAAGTGTCTAATTACTGACACTTTTTCTTTTGTAAAAATTTACTTGTTAATTTCCTAATATTTGTGATATCTTTATATTGTAAGGAGGTTAGACAAATGAGCGAAAATAATTCAAAACAGATTCTAGTTTCCATCTTAGGAGTTGCAATTTTAGTGGTTGCTTTAGTTGGTGTATCATTTGCAGCATTCACTTATTCAAAGACAGGTACAAAAGTAAATACAGTTACAACAGGTACTATTACAATGAGTTATAGTGAACCAACAAATGGTATAGCTCTAACTGATGCTTTACCAATGACTGATGATTCTGGAAAAAAATTGACTGGTACTAATAATACTTTTGACTTTACAGTGACATCAACTGTTCAAGGTACTGCAACAATTAATTATGCTATAACAGCTTCAATTGATTCTGCAAGTTCGTCTTTAAATTCTGGAATCAAAGTATACCTAACTAGTGGAGATGATAGCACAGTAGTGTTAGCTCCAACATTAGTATCAAACCTAACTCCAACAGCTTCCAATGAAGCCAGTGGAGCACCGACTGGTCAATTTGTATTGATATCAGGAAGTACAAAAACATCAACAACAACTAGTTATCGTTTGAGAATGTGGGTTGCTGATACATATAGTAATACAAGTACTAAGCAATCATATAAGCTAAGAGTAAATGTATACGGAAAAGCAAATGCTCAATAATGAATACAGTTAAGTGTCTAATCTCTGACACTTTTTTCTTTACCATAAAATGAAAGTATGCTACAATTTAAACAGAATAGGAGTGTCCTGGTTTATGAGAAAAGAAGAAAAGAAAGAAGAACTAAAAGAGGAAAAAAGAGAAAAATTATACTTTGTACTTATTATTTTATTACTTTTAATTTTACTAGTAATAGGAATATCTGCTATATCAGTAACAGTAACAAAAAAAGGAGATAAGACAAATTCTATCACAACCGGAAGAATATCGCTAGACTATACAGAAGATACAAACGGAATAACAATCACTAACGCAATGCCAATGACCGATGAAAGTGGAAAAGCAATGTCTGGAACTAATCAATATTTTGATTTTAGTGTAACATCAACTATTCAAGGAAATGCAGCTATTACATATGAAATTTCTGGACAAAAACAAGATACTTCAACTTTAAAAAATAATGAAGTAAAATTATATTTAGAAAAGAAAATTGGTGGAGGATACGAAGAGGTAATGAAACCCCAACATTTTATACCATTAACTTCAACAACAGATATTGGAAGTGAAAAAGGAACAATGTTGCTATATAAGAATACAGTTGATGCAAGTAAAACTGATAACTATCGTTTGAGAATGTGGGTGGATGAAAATACTAAAGTAGATGCAACTCAAAAAACATTCACGGTTCAAGTATCACTTCATGCTAATGCTAAAGCTAAATAATAAACTTCTATTTTAAAACAAATAAAGATGTGGTACACTTATAATAGTGGAGAATGATAAGCGGGTGATAAATTTGAAAGATAATGAAATAGCTATGACAGTACCATTTTCTAATCTTTCTTTTTTTGAGAAATTGAAAAGAATAGTACATTATATATTTACAGTTATTATGTATTCAGTTTTACTAATAATGATTTTAGTATTTTTACTAATAATTGTAAATTTTTTAGACCAACGAAATAATTTGAAAAAAGGTGTAACGAAACCACCACTAGTATCTGCCTATACGATAGTAAGTCCAAGTATGGTGCCAAATATAAACGTATTAGATGTAATTGTAACAATGAGGGTAAAAGATCCATCAAAAATAAAAGTGGGAGATGTAATAACTTTTAACTCAACTGATTACCGTAGTTCTGGAGTAACAGTTACACATAGAGTAAGAAAAATTGAAAAAACAGACGATGGTAAGTATCTATTTACAACAAAAGGGGATGCTAATAACACTGAAGATGCTTCACGTCAAACCTTTGATACTATCTATGGTAAAGTTCTTATACGTTTACCAAAGCTTGGATATATACAATATATATTAAGTAGTGTAGTAGGATGGGTATTATTAATCATCGTTCCAACAGTAGGGATTATTGGAGCAGACATAATTAAAATAATTAAAACAATAAAAAATGATCCTAATAATCAAAAAGAAAACAAAAGCAAAGAACAAGTTAAAGAAAAGAAAGAAGAACTAAAAGAAAAAAATAAAGAAAAAGAAATAACAAAACAAAAAAAAATAAAGGAAAAATCTAAAAAGATAGATAGTAATACGAAAACAGAAAGGAGAAGATATAGGTAATGACAAAGAGAATATTTCTTGCTTTGGGAGGAATTCTTCTTTTTGCTTTTGTAATTTGTACATCATTTCTTTGGTATAAAGTCTTTTACTATGGCGATATTGGAAAAATAAATACATTACAAGTTCAAAAAGAAAGTGATGAAGTAGCATTAAATGAAAATTTAGTGCCAATGACTGAAAGCGAAGCACAATCTGTTCCAAATTATAAATTCAGTATAAAAAATGTAAATGATTTTAAAAGTTCTTATAAAGTTGTTTTTGAAGAAGTAAATATTACGGAAGCAAAAATTTCTAAAAGTCAGTTAAATTATGAATTATTACTTAATGGCAAAATTATAAAAAAAGGAAACTTAGCAAAAGTAAAAAACAATATCTTAGATGAAAGATATGTTATGGCTGGTAAGACTAATAATTATGAACTTAAAGTATATATACCAAATTCAGTTGAAAAAGACACTTGGGAAAATAAAAGTTATGCCTATAAAGTTAACATAATAGTAAAGGAGAATAATTAATGAAAAAAATGTTATTAGAATATATAAATATATTTGCTTATGCACTAACTGGTCTAGTTTTTGGTTTTTCTTTCTTTCTATTATTTTTAAATTTCTATCATTACAAAGAATTAAGTACAAAAGTTGATGTTAGCAGCGAAGTAGTTGTTAATGAACAAAAAACAAAAGAAAAATTAGAAACAATAAAAACTAATATAAATTCATATCAACAAAATTCATATCAAGGAAGAAATAATATATATGACATGAATAGTATTCAAATTAAATTAAATAATTGTGTTAAAGCATTTGAAAGTGATGATTATAAGGAATTAACTAGTAAACAAACTGTAGAATTAAGTGATGTTTATAAATTGGGAAAATTTTATCAAAACAATATTTTAAATGATTGTGTTGTAATGCAATTAAATACTTTTATTGATGAAGATAATAGTTTTAATATTGAAAGTTTAAAAAATATAAGACCATTTATCAAAACAACTATTAATGAACAATTATCAAGTAATGGTTATATTACTTCAAGTCTAGAAAATGCCGATAATTATTACTTTACAAACGATATAAGTAAATCAAGTATTTTCTTCTTAGCTAAAGATAGTTATAATTCAATTAATACCAATTATCAAAATACATTAGACCTTTTGGTAGAACTTTCAAATTGGTATCATAACGAAGTAATAGGAGGTTAATATGAAGAAAATATTAAATATTATATTTGCAATATTGAAATATATCTTACTACTAGGCGCATTTGCAATTACCTTATTTATAATGGTAAGAATGAATGTTAGACTAGAAAAAAGTTTTGCAACATTACTGCCAGAATTTTTCCCATTCTTAATTATCTTCTTATTATTTATAATTAATCTTGTATTTAAACAAGAAGGTGTTAATAATAACATATTTTATAACTTAACAGCATGCATAATTTTTACTACAATAATAGTAGTAGGTTATAGAGCATTTGCTGATAAAAATATGGTACTTAATGAAAAGTATGGCTATGGAATTGATTTTAACTATTTTAATACATTCATATCTTATATGAAAATAATGCTATATGGTTTATCAGTTTCTAATATATTATTTATGATTCAACCAGCCAAGGAAAAGTTAAAAAAGTAGACTTTTCTTTTTTTTATCTAATAAAGTTATAAAATTTAACAAAATATCTATGATATAATAACAACATTGAGAAAGAGGTTTTAATATGAATGAGAAATTTCAATTTAAGAAAAAATTTGGTCAAAACTTTTTAAAAAATGAAAATGTATTAGAAAAAATTGTAGAAGTAGCAGATATTAAAGATGAATCTTTGATAATTGAAGTAGGACCAGGAGCAGGTGCATTAACTAAATATCTAAAAAATAAAGGAGAAGTATTATGTTACGAAATAGATAAAACTCTAGAAGATATACTAGTAAAAAATTTAGGAGGAGCATATAATATTTCTATTTATTTTGGCGATTTCTTAAAACAAGATATTAAAGAAGACTTAACCAATTATCAATATAAAAATTTATATTTTGTAAGTAATGTTCCTTATTATATAACAACTCCAATACTTTTTAAATTAATAAATTCTGGACTTTATTTTAGTAAAATTGTGATGATGGTACAAAAAGAGGTAGGAGAAAGATTTACATCTATGCCAGGAAAAAAAGAATATGGTGCATTAACTGTTTTATTAAGATATTACTTCGATACAAAAAAAGAATTTTTAGTAAGCAGAGAAGAATTTATTCCTAAGCCTAATGTAGATAGCGTAGTAGTATCTTTTAAACCAAAAGAAACAAAGGAAAAATTGATAAATGAAGAATTTTTTCAACAAATAGTTCACGATAGTTTTCAATTTAAAAGAAAAACACTAAGAAACAATTTAAAAAAATATGATTTGAACTTAGTAAGTGAAGTCTTAGAAAAGTATAATCTAGACTTAAGCGTTAGAGCAGAACAATTGGATTGTAATGTATTTGTGGATATAGCAAATAAACTTTATAAATAATTTATACCATTCTTGCATAAACTCTACTGGGTGATTAGATGAATTTTAAGCTAGGTGACTATGTAACTAGACAGTCTTATAATAACGACTTAGTCTTTCAAATAATCGATATAGACGATGATATAGCTTATCTAAGAGGAGTAGATGTTAGGCTTTATGCAGATAGTGAATTAGATGATTTAAACAAAGTGTCAGTAAAAAAAGAAACAGATAGAATAGATATTGAAAAAGTAGAAAGTTTAATCTCATTAGATAGAAATGAATACTTTTATTTACCTGGTAAAATAGTTCAGTTTGATTCTGATAAATTTTATTTAGATAGATGTATCAACTTTTATAAAGATATGCATTTAGAAGCATATGGTATAAAGGTTAAAGAAAGCGAAATAGAAGACGTAATAACAGACACATTAGAAAAATATAAACCAGATATAGTAGTAATAACAGGACATGATTTTTTAAAAAAACATGCCAAAGATAAAAGTAAAATAGAAAATTATCAAAATTCAGAAAACTTTGTTAATGCTATAAAAAAGGCTAGAATGTATGAAAAAAATCAAGACAAACTGATAATAATAGCTGGGGCTTGTCAATCAAACTATGAGGAATTAATAAAAGCAGGAAGTAACTTTGCTTCAAGTCCTAAAAGAATAAATATTCATGCCCTAGACCCAGCAATAGTAGCTTCTTGTGTAGCTCTTTCTCCTGTAAATAAAGCAATTGACCTAATACCACTTATAGATAAAACTCATTACGGAAGTGCTGGTATGGGAGGAATTATTACTAACGGTACTATGTATGTGGGGTATCCAAGATGAATCTAGACAGCATGAGAAGCAAAATCAAAGAAAAAGAAGGAACAATTTTACATTTTAAAGTTAATGGCAGTCGAAATCAAATAGAAGAATTTAATGGAGAAATAATTGAACTTTATCCTTCAATATTTTTAGTTAGATTAGAAGGAGAAGAAAATAAAATTAAGTCATTTAGTTATAGTGATTTAATAACAGAAAGTGTTGAAATAATCAGTTGACGTGTTTGCTGTCAAGTGCCTATAAACTTCTTGCAATTACAAAAAAGATAAGATAGAATTAAAGTATAAAGTGTCAGTGCTTTAAAAGGAGGAAGATATATGGAAATTACATCAGTCACTGTACGAAAAGTTGACAAAGAAGGCTCTCGTATGAGAGGAATTGCATCTGTCTTATTGGATGATAGTTTTGCAGTTCATGATATCAGAATCATTGAAGGAGAAAATGGTTTATTCATTGCAATGCCAAGTAGAAAAACTCCTACTGGAGGATATCGTGATATAGCTCATCCAATCAATCCTGAAGTAAGAGCAATGTTTCAAGATAAAATTCTAGAAGCTTACCAAAATACTTTGGATTCTGAAGAATAGTAATTATAAGAAGACTAGTTCTTCTTTTTTTGTTCTTTTACCATTTTTTAATTCATACTCTATAGTAGGAGGAGAATAGATGGAAACTAAAGAGACAATAATAAGTAACTATAACCACAGTATAACTCTAACGGAAAGAAAGAACCTTTTAATAACTGGAGTAAAAAAAATAGAAAATTTTGATAAAGAAGAGTTTTTGATAGAAACCACTATGGGATTCTTAGTAGTGAAAGGTGATGGCTTAGAACTTATAAAATTAGACACCATATCGGGAAATGTATCAATCAAAGGTTATGTTAACAGCTTTACCTATATAGAAGATAATTCTAAGAATGAAAAAGATGGAAGTAGTATCTTTCAAAGATTGTTTAAATAATGAGTTTAAAAACACAAATCATATCCATCTTTTTTTCAGGACTATATGGAGTATTATTATCGTTTCTTATTACTATTAACTATAAATTTCTATTTCAAAGTAAAAAAACAATAAAGATAATTGGTAACATTCTTTTCTCCTTAGATATGGCATTACTATATTTTATATCAATGAAAAAGATAAATAATGCAATGATTCATCCACTTTTTTACTTGTTAATTTTCTTAGGTTATTTACTTACTTATAGAAAAATACAGAAAATAATGTCAAGATTTCAAAAAAGCCCTTAGTTAATTTGCAAAACTTAGAAAAAAAGTCTATAATATTATCAGGAAAAGTGGGTGATATTATGGCTAAAAAGAAGAAAAAAAAGAAGATGGGTCCCTTTTTTCTATGTGTTTTTTCTCTTGCTATGATAGTATTCACAACCTATACTGTAGGAAAATACTGGGTTAGTATCTATAGTAAATATAAAGAAAAGAAAGAACTTACTAAGGAACTTGCTAGTTTGAAAGATAAAGAAAATGAACTAAAAGCAGATGTTTTAAAACTACAAGATGCAGATTATGTAGCAAGGTATGCAAGAGAAAAGTATTATTATTCAAAAGATGGAGAATATATTCTTAGAATACCTGAAGATAAATAGGTATTCTTTTTATTGAGGTGGAAAAATGGATGTAGAATTACTATATAAAGATATAAAAATAAAAGATGATGATGTAATAGTATTTGGATGTAGTTATGGACCAGATTCCATGGCATTATTTCATACGTTATTAATGCTTAGAAAAAAAATAAACATAAAACTAATTTGTGCGCATGTTAATCATGGGAAGAGAAAAGAAAGTGAAGAAGAAAAAGTTTTACTAGAAGAATATTGTGCTAAACAT
>JAQXHT010000010.1 GCA_029007415.1 bacterium | reverse complement strand
GATTTAGTAACCGTTATTGCAAGGGGTAATGAAGATACTTGCTATTATGAAGATGGAGTTAAAGTTTATAGAATAAAATCTTTAAATGATCCTAATGATATTACCTCTATTAAAGAATTTAGAAAGAAAGTAGCACTTCTTTTAGTTAAACTTCAAACATCAAACGAAATAGAAATTATTGAAACACCTGATTGGGGAGCTACAACTGTTTACTTTGAAAAATATAGAAAAGTACCACTTATTATTAGACTTCATACTCCTCTTAAAATTTGGCTTTTGTATAACAATAATAATTTTGGTATAGCAACGAAACTATTATTAAACTCTGAAAGCTTTATGCTAAGTAAGGCTGATACTATAACTTCTTGTTCAACTCTTTTAAGAGATATGGTTAACTTCCAATATAACTTGAAAAGAAGGATAAGTGTAATACCTAATCCTTATAATGCTAAAGATTTTTATTTAGATAATAATTATTCAGTAAATAAAAATATAATATATATAGGTAGTTTAGAAGAAAGAAAAGGAGTTATTATTTTTGCTAAAGCCTTAAACATTATTTTAAAAGAAATAAAGGATAATAAAGTTTATATAGTAGGAAAAGATACTAAAAGAAATACATTAAACACTTCTACTAAAGAATTAATGTTAAGTATCATAAATAAATGTTTCCATAATAGAATTATCTTTGTTGGACAAGTAGATAATAAAAGGATAAATTATTATCTTAACAATTCCTTTCTAGCTGTTTTTCCATCATTATTTGATAATTTCCCCTATGTAATTTTAGAAGCTATGACAACTGGTAAGTATGTAGTTTGTAGTGATAATATTGGTATTAAAGATATTTGTTCTAAAAATAAGTATCTATTTGCAACTGGTAATTATCTAGATTTAGCAAATAAAGTAATTAATGTGTTTAAAACAACTAATTCTTTTTTTAATTATGACAATATTAAACTTGTTAATAAGTTTTGTAATTCCAAATTAGTTTGTAGTAATATCAAAGATATATATCAAAAGACAATAGATGATTATAAGGAAAAAGAAGAAATAAAAGAAGTATTAAAATTAGAATTTAAACAAATTAAAATAGTAGATATTGAAAAATATCCTAAAAATCTTGCTAACATAATTTATATAGTTACAACTGCAACTGATAAGTATGTTGTAAAAAAGTATAATTATCAATATGATTTTAATCTTTCAAATATGCTATATGATATTTATGAGAAAAATAACATAACTGTAGTTAGACCAATAAATAAAGAGTTAATTAATTTTAATAATAATAACTATAATATTTTTAAATATATAAATAATCAAAAGTATAATGTTAATCAAATAAACCTTTTTAAGTTATTAACAATAGAAAGAAAAGTAAATGTTGAAGAGAGTCTTTTAAATAAATGTCAAAAATACTATAATTATTTAATAAATATTGATGATAATATAAGAAAAATATATAATAATGAGAAACTTATTTTACAGCAATATGAAAAAATTTCTAGAAATAAATTATTTAAAGAAAAATATCTTAATCATGGTGATTTGTCTTTTAATAACATATTATATAATGATTCATTTTATATCATTGATTTTGATGAGGCGGTAGTAACAACTAAACTTTATGATTTTGCAGTTATTGTTATTAAATTTTATACGTTTAATGGTGAGTTTAAAAAAACAAAGATTAATAATTTAATAAATAGATTAATGAAAACATATAATTATAAATTTAGTGATTATATATTGGTAATAAGATTTTATTTATGTAAAATACTTTTAGAGAAATTTTATTTATATGAAGTTGATAAAATAGATTTATATTCAGCTGATCAACTAAATGATGATTATAGAAAATATTTAAAGCTTCTAAAAAATGTAAATAGTTTGGAGGAAAAACAATGAATAATAATATTATAATAGCTATAACTGGACCTTCAGGAGTAGGGAAGACTACTCTTTCTAATAATTTGATAGAAAAGTCTTCTTTTGTTACACCAAGACATACAACAACAAGAAATGAAAGATTAGATGATATTCCTCTTTTTTATCGCTATTTAAGTCATGATGAATTTAAAAATAAGGCTAATAATAAAGAGTTTCTTTATTGGTCTGGTG
Organism: bacterium; assembly: GCA_029007415.1. GTDB lineage: Bacteria > Bacillota_I > Bacilli_A > RF39 > UBA660 > Onthousia. Next base: position 6,222 of record JAQXHT010000010.1, on the reverse strand, counting down.
ATAATGAGATAATAGATAAAAAATATGGTAATTATTATGGTGTTTTAACTAGTGATTATGAAGTAGTAAGTACAAATGATAAGATAATAGTTTTTATCTCATATAAGGATATAGATAGTATTAGAAATCTTATAAGTAAAGGATATAATATTAAGATAGTTAATTTGGTATATGCCAATTTAGAAAACAGTATGGCAAAAAGACTTAATCAAGGGTTAAGAAATCATAGTAAGGAAGAGATAGAAAAAAGAATAGCTTGTGCTAAAGACTATGAGTTAAGATTTGGGGAAAAGCTTAGTAGTCCAGATATTTTAAAAATCAGTACAGATATTACTAGTATAGATGATACTTATGATATAGTATTGAAGAAATTAGTTAGAAAGAGGTAAACATGGAATATTGGAATTTATATGATTATGAAGGAAAGAAAAAGAAAAAGTTAGCAATTAGAGGAACAAAACTAAATGATGATGATTTTCATTTAGTAGTAAATGTTTGGATAATGAATGATAAAAATGAGTTTTTAATAACACAACGCTCTGTTAACAAAAGTCATCCTCTTATGTGGGAATGCACTGGTGGGTCAGCCTTAATTGGTGAAACATCAAAAAAAGCTGCCATTAGAGAGACTAAAGAGGAACTTGGAATTGATGTTTCAGAAAGTGAAGCAACTTTTATTGGGAGAACCAGAAGATATTATAAAAACTGTCCTGATATATTAGATGTATGGCTTTTTAAGAAAGATGTATCTCTTAATGATGTTAGTATTCAAATAGAGGAGGTAAATGATGTTATGTGGGCTTCCTCTAAAGAAATAAAGCAACTATTTCTAGAAGGTAGATTTGAAGCTAATGCTATGTTTAATAAAGTTATAAATATTAATAGTAAAAAAGAAATATACTATGTAGGATTTAATGCTAATAATGCTATTTGTAATGAAGAATTTTTAACAGGTTCTATTACTCTTAATCCTAATAATGAAAAGGGTAATATTTATTATTCTAAAGATATGATTAAAAATAGAGATACTGATGAATTTAAAAAGGAATATAAAGAATTTATCATTAAAAATATGTCTAGAATTACAAAGAATAATCCTGATGCTACTTTTTTAGCTTTTAATAAAAAGATTAAGGATTTATTGAGTGATCAAACACAGTTTGATATTACTTTTGAAAAAGATTATGCTCTAATAGATAAGATTAATGATAAAAAATATATAAGAGATTTAATCAGAGATAATGTTCCTGTTGTAAAGACTACTTGGATAGATAAAAAAATTTCTTATGAAAAAGCCAAAGAAATAACTAAAAGTCATAAATTTGTTATACAAGGTAGGATAGGAGCAGGAGGTAATAATACTTATTATATTGATAGCTTAGAAAAATTTAATAAATATAGTGATTATCTTGATAATAAGTATTTTCTTTCTAAGTATCTTGATAATATTCCTGTTAATATTACTTTAGTAATTGGTAAATATGAAACAATTAAATTACCAATTTCTGTTCAGTTAATTAAACAAATAAATGATAGATTTAAATATGTTGGAGCAGACTTTATTTATGCTAGAGAATTGGATGATAAGGCTATTAGTAAGATTAATGATTATGCAAATACTATTGCGTTAGAACTAAAAAAATTAGGTTATCAAGGAATAGTTGGAATAGATTATATTATTGATAACAATGATAATGTTTATTTTATGGAACTTAATCCAAGGTTTCAAGCATCTTCTTTTATCATAAATAAGTATTTGGAAAAATATTGTTCTACTAATTTAGCAGAGTTACACTATTTAGCAATTACCAACAAGTGTATGGGAAATAACTATTTAGATAGAATTGATAAAAGTTTTGTAAACTGTTATTCAAATAAAGATTATAATGAATATAAGTATGCTAAAAAAGTAATAAATGGTTACTATGCAAAAAATAAAGATTCATATTTTAGAAAAGTATTTGATTATTCTATTTTAAAAAATAGTGATTTTGAAAAGAGAAAGAAGGACAAATAAAAATAGTAGGAATGTATCTTACTATTTTTTCACTTTTATTTTAGCTTTTTCTTCTAAAGGCTTAGTAATATTTCCAGAATAGACTATATCTAATTCATGAAGAGCTCTTGTTATTGCTACATATAATAATTTCATATCCATATTACTAGAAGATGAATAAATCTCTTCACTGGCATTATTGATAATAACAGCATCAAATTCTAATCCTTTTGCTAACTGATTAGAAATAGTGCAGATATTAAATCTTTCATCAGTTAAATCATCGTTAACAGATACATTTGGAATTTTAACACCTAAATCATATAAATCATCATTGATATAATTTGATAATAAATTTGTTTTACTAATGACCGCAATAGTTTTATAACCACTATTTTTATATTCTGTTATTTTATCAGCAATGTATGAAGGAATATCTTCTTTATTATCTATTTTATCAAATAAAACTTCATTTCCTTGTCTTACTACTAAATCAGATCTAGTTAATCCAATACTTTCTGCTACATCATCTGCTACTTCCATTATTTCTCTAGTAGTTCGGTAGCTTTTGTTAAAATTAATTATTTCTCCTTTATTAGCAAACATAGTTTCATTGACCTCACTCCAGTTATCTATTCCTCTATAGTCATAGATAGATTGAGCTAAATCACCAAAAATACTAAAGGTAGCATTATAAAGAGTATTTTTTAAGACATAGAAATTAAATTCACCTAAGTCTTGGGCTTCATCTATTACTACTTGTCTTATCATTCCGTAGCTTTTATCTTTAGAAATTAAAGACTTTATATAGATAAGAGCAGCTAAGTCTTCAAAATCATAAGTTGATTTTTTGATATTTTGTAATGTATTCTTCTTAAGAATATCTAAATACATGTAATTATCTAAATTGTATTTTTCAATATTACTTATAAACGTTTTATAAAGCTTTGTAGCATTAACCTTAGATTTACTAAAATATTTTCTTAAAAGACTAGTACAATTTTTGTTAAGTTCTAATCTTTCTTTAGCAAACTTTTTCCGCATTTCATCTTTTTCTTTATCATTCTTAGCCTTTTTAAACTGTAAATAAGAATATGTTGTATATTTAGTGATTAATTCATTTTTATTATCTTCGATTAATCTTTTTAATCTATCAATAGTAAGACTAACTCTTATACTTAAATCATCAGAATATTCGGTATCAGTACTTTCAAATATTTCTTTAATCTTTTTTTGTGGTAATATTTCAAAGTCTCCTAATAATAATGGTTTCTCAGTAAGACTTGTAAAATAATCATTAATAAAGCAATTTAACATTTTTAAGTATTTTAAAGAACATTTGAATTTATCTATATCAGTATTGTCTTTATTTCCAATATGAGCATTTACCTTTTTATCACTACTATCAATATTTATTTCTTCATCTATATAGTTAGTAGCATACTGTTCAAAGGTTAACTGAGAAACTCCTGATACATCAAGATCAGGTAGAACTGATTGAATATATTTTAAAAATACTTTATTTGGACCGATTACTAAATACTGATTCTGTTTTATACTATTCATATAATTATAAACTAAGTAAGCAATTCTATGTAAAGCCACAGTTGTTTTACCAGAACCTGCTACTCCTTGGATTATTAAATCATCAGTAAGATTTTTTCTTATGACCATATTTTGTTCTTTTTGAATGGTAGAGATTATACTCTTTAGTCTAGTATCATTATTGCTATTAAGATATTTTTGAAGTAGGGAGTCATTAGCTACTAAATCAACATCAAAGTATTCTATAAGTTTTCCTTTATCTATTTCATATTGTCTTTTTAAATCCATTCTTCCTTTAACAATACCTTCAGGAGATGTAAAACTACAATCACCAACTTCTGAATCATAATACAAGGAGCTAATAGGAGCTCGCCAATCAGTAATAACTATATCAGTATTTTGCATGACACCATTTTTTCCTATATATACTTTATTTATGTTATTATTAGTATCTTTAAAATCAATTCTTGCAAAGTAGGGATTATCTAATGACGTTTTTAAATTTTTTATATGAACATTTTTACTATTAACAAGACTTTGATAAACACCTTTATCACCAATAAAATTATTCTCTATATCAGTTAAATCATCTTTTTCTCTTATTAATTCTTCTTTAATTATTTCTAATGTCTTTTTTAGTTTTTCTCTTTCTAACTCTAATATTTTTTTCTCCATAACAAACTCCTATAAATACTTTTAAAATCGTCTTCTATTATAACAATAAAAATATATATTTTCTATATACTTATTTATTTTTTTATTGATTATTGTTAGAATGATTGTAGGAGGATGATAACAATGAAATTTTTAATAACAGGAGGAGCAGGATTTATTGGTAGTAATTACTTACATTATGTAGTTAATAAATATAGTGATGATTATTTTGTTTGTTTAGATGCTTTAACTTATGCTGGTAACTATAACAATATCAAAGATTTAGAAGGAAAACCTAATTATAAGTTTGTTCATGGTGATATTACTGATAGAAGTTTTGTATATGAATTATTTGAAAAAGAAAAGTTTGATGTAGTAATTAACTTTGCAGCAGAAAGTCATGTTGATAATTCAATTAAAAATCCAGAATTATTCTTAAGAACAAATATAATTGGTACAGAAGTATTGATGGATGCGTGTTTGAAATATAATGTATCTAGATATCATCAAGTATCAACTGATGAAGTTTATGGTGATTTACCACTTGATCGTAAGGATTTACTGTTTACAGAAAAGACCCCAATTCATACGTCAAGTCCATATTCTACTAGTAAAGCGAGTGCTGACTTGTTAGTAGGTGCTTACCATAGAACTTATGGTTTAAATACTACTATTAGTCGTTGCTCTAATAATTATGGACCATATCAGTTTCCAGAAAAGTTAATACCACTTACTATTTCAAAGGCATTAAATAATGAAAAAATACCAGTCTATGGAACAGGAGAGAATGTTCGTGACTGGATTCATGTCATTGACCACAACATTGGTGTTGATTTAATCGTTAGAAATGGTAAGAGTGGCGAAATCTATAATCTTGGTGGTCACTCTGAAAAAAGTAACTTAGAACTTGTTAAGATAATTCTTAATCAACTAGGTAAGAGTGAAGACTTGATTGAATTTGTAGCTGATAGAAAAGGACATGACTTAAGATATGCGATAGATTCTAGTAAAGTAGAAGAAGAACTTGGTTGGAAGAGAACTTATACTTTTGAAAGTGGTATTAAAGAAACAATTGATTGGTATTTAAATAATCAAGAATGGTTAAATGCTATTAAAGATGGTAGTTATAAAAATAGTTATAAAGATTAAAAAGGTGAAAATATGAAAAAAAATAATACTTTACTTATAATAATTGTGCTAGTATTAGCAATAATAGTTGTATCTATTGGAATAGGACTTTCTGCTTTTAATAAAACTAAAACAGATAGCAATGGACAACAAAGTATTACAAATAACAAAGATACTGTTGATGTTAAAGTCGATTTAGAAAAAGCTTCTAATGAATTAACAAACTACTTTGCTCTTTATTTAAAAACTAATACTACAGATAGTAATTTAAATAAAAATCTTATGGAAAGTGCTGATAATAGATTAGAAATAATTGATGATTATTTTATGAGTAATGGTGGTGGAGTATCCTTTAATGATAATCAATCTATGTATATCAATATTGATACTTATAAAAATAAATATAAAGAAATATATGGTAGTTTAGATAGCTTTGATAGTGATACAAAAACTGTTTCTCCAGCTAGATATTCATTAGCTAGCAGTATAGATTCAAGTTTAGCAGCAAACTTAGTTGCTTGGAATAGTTTACGTAGTGGTGTAATGTACGATAAAGTAGAAATGAAAGCTTCTAATGCTAGTTATGATAAGAGTAGTAAATCATATAAATTAACAGGAACAGTTAATTATTCTCAATCAGTTAATACTGTTGAATCTTCATCAGTTAGTTTAACTAAAAGTTTTACTATAACTTATGTTAGTACTGGTGATACAAATTATATGACAAGCTTAATTTTAAGCTAAAATAATGACTATTTACAAAGAAGAGGGTTGTAAATAGTCTTTTTCTTGGTATATAATTAATTGAAAGATTTAAGAAGGTTGATGATTATGGCGAAAAAACAGAAGAGTAAAAAAAAGGTAGAGACTAAGACAATAACTAAAAAAGATATAGATAA
>JAQXHT010000009.1 GCA_029007415.1 bacterium | reverse complement strand
TTTATTGGCATTATTTGATTTCTAATCTCATCATTAGGAGCATGTAAGCTAAGGGCCAAGTTAACTTGTAAATCTTCATTACTAAAATCATAAATTTTTGGTACTAAGCCACAAGTAGAAACAGTTATATGACGAGCCCCAATACTTATACCCTTTGGATCATTTATTATTCTAATAAAATTCATAAGATTTTCATAGTTATCAAAAGGCTCGCCAATTCCCATAACCACAACACTAGAAATTCTCTTGCCTATATCTTTTTCAATTAACAAAATCTGTTCAACCATTTCATAAGCTTCTAAGTTTCTTACTTTTTTTCTTCTACCTGATTCACAAAATTTACAGCCCATGTTGCATCCTACTTCACTAGATACGCATACACTTAAACCATAGTCATGTTCCATTAAAACGGCTTCGATATAATTATGGTCTTTAAGTAAAAATAAGTATTTATGAGCATCAGTATCATGCTGTACTTGAGCTACTTTAATCATTTCCATACTAAAAACAATTTTTAATTTATCTTGAATTTCTTTTTTGATATTAGTCATATTATCGATACTATCTACTCTTTTTAAATATAACCATTCATATACTTGTAAGGCTTTAAACTTTTTTCGCCAATACTAAGAAAATATTCTTCTAAATCACTTCTTTTTATTCCATATATATTTTTCATAAAATTCACTTCTCTTTGCTCCGCTTATTATGCCTTAATTTACTTATCTTCACAAGTTAACTCTTTAATTAAAAAAGGAGTTTCGTTTAAGAAGAGTATTCCTTCTTAAGCGAAACCCTTCGCATTATTGTTCGTTTTGGATAAAATTGTTCAACTTTCTAACAACCTGAAATCTGGTTTTTATAAACCTTCTTCACCCTGACCGACCTTGTCAATACTGGTGTGTAAATTCTTATAATTTTTTTCAATTTTCAAAGATCAAACTAGTGCTTTTTAATGTAAAAGCATTAGTTTTTTTAAATTTCTAAATATTTTGTATACCTTTCTCCAAATAATTCAGCTAATTGAATTGATATTTTATTCCAATTTGGAATTGGTCGTTTCCATTTTTCCTGTATTTCTTGAACTCTTAAATATAATACCTTATAAACTGATTCTTCACTTGAGAATGACCCCTTACCATTTGTAACTTTTCTTAATACTGAATTCACTGATTCAATTGAATTTGAAGTGTAGATTGCTTTTCTAATTTCATCGGGCAACTCAAATAGGGGTTCAATATATTGCATATATTCTTCTACTTTAGTAATAACTTTTGGCATATTAGAAAATTTCTTTTTAAAATTTTCTAACTCTATTTGAGCCACTTCTAAGCAAGATGCTGAGTAAATAGTTTTAAAACCTTGCATAACCTGATTGGCCTGTTTTTTAGGGCATATCTTATATAAATTTCTTGCTAAGTGAACAACACATCTTTGTGCTTGCGTTTTTGGGAAAACAGTTTCTAAAGATCCTTTAAACCCAGCAATACCATCACTAGTAGTGTAAAGAATGTCTTCGACACCTCTAGCCTTGATATCTTCAAAAACACTAGCCCAGAAAGTTGCTGATTCCGTCTTATCACACCAAATGCCAAGAATGTCTTTTATTCCGTTAACATCAACTCCAATAATGACATAAAAGGCTTTCTTTTCACTTTTTAACTCACTCATAACAGGAATATATAAACAGTCCGCATAAGTAAAAACATATAACTTTTTTAATGGTCTAGAAAGCCATTTTTCTACTGTAGTAGTTATAGTATCAGCAAATTTAGCTACTTGGTCTTTGGAAATATTAACTCCATATATTTCTTTTAGAAGATTAGAAATATCGCGGTAACTCATACCTTTAGCACATAAAGATAAGACTATTTCTTCAAATTTACCGAGCTTATTTTCACCTTTAGGAACAATAATAGGTTCGAAGTCTCCGTTTCTATCTCTAGGGGTTTTAAGAGTAATTGTACCATATCTTGTTTGGACTTTCTTTTCTTTACAAAAGCCATTACGACTATTATCAGTTTTAGAATTATGAGCATACCTGTCATAATTTAACATATTATCAAGTTCTGTATTTAATAACCCTTGTAATACAGGCTGAAAAAGATTATCCATAAAATCTTCAACATCAGTACCACTTTTTATTTCACCATTTTTAAACTTTCTTTTAGCTTCCTCAATCAACATTTTTGTTAAATTATCATCCATAAATACCTCAGATAAATT
>JAQXHT010000008.1 GCA_029007415.1 bacterium | reverse complement strand
CAATATACAACATTAAAAACAAGAAATGTTTGTACTAAGAATATGCCTGTTGATGTTAGTAAAAACTATTATAAGATTTTCAAATGATTCCATCAGCACTTTGTTGCATAAGAGATTATTTTTTTGCTATTTTCAAGTGTTTTAAGTGATTTTTTCACATTAAACTTGTTTTTTACTTTTATCACGTTAAAAAATTATTCTGTAAAATATTGTAACATTAATGACTTTTCTTATTTAATCTGATACAATTTTTCTTAGGGAGATAGTTATGAAAAGAAATTCTTTTTTGGGTGGAGCCCTTATTTCAACAATCGGTATAATATTAGTTAAAATATTAGGAGTTATTTATGTTATTCCCTTTAATGCCTTAATCGGTGAAAAGGGGGGAGCTTTATATGGATATAGTTATAATATTTATGCCATATTTTTATCTATGTCTTCGGCTGGTTTTCCTTTTGCCGTTAGTAAATTAACTAGTGAATATTTGGCTCTCGGTAACAAAAAAGAGGTATCGAAAGTATATAAAATATCCAAATCGATAATATTTTTACTATCGTTCGTTATGTTTATTTTGTTATTTACACTAGCAGAACCAATCGCTAAAACAATCGCAGTTTCTGGAACTGGTGGTAATACTGTTGCTGATATAGTTTATGTATTAAGACTTGTTTCCTTTGCTATATTAATTGTTCCTTTCTTAAGTGTTACTAGAGGTTTCTTACAAGGACATAAAATAATTACACCTGGAAGTATTTCTCAAGTAATAGAACAGTTAGTTAGAGTTGTTGTCATCATAGGTGGTTGTTATTTAGCACTTAATGTCTTTCATATCGGTCTTACAAGAGCAGTTGGTATCTCTGTTCTAGCAGCATCTATCGGTGGTTTAGTTTCACTTTTATATCTACAAATTAAACTGCATAAATCAAATTTATTAGAAAAAAAGGTAACTGTTAAAAAGGATGCAAATACTAAGAAGATTATTAAGAGATTATTCTTCTATGCCATCCCATATGTAGTTATAAGTTTAATAAGTAATCTATATGAAGTTACAGATATGATAATTGTACAAAGAGTAATGTCTGACGTACTTCACGCTTCAGCAACTTTAACTGAATCAGTATCAAGTGTCTTTACTGTTTGGGGTGGAAAATTTAACGGTATCATTTTAGCACTAATTATGGGACTTAATATGTCACTAACTCCTAACCTAGTAGAAAGTTTTACTAAAGGTGATATTAAAGATGTTACTAGTAAAATAAATAAATCATTAGAGTTAATTTTATTTATTATTGTGCCATTAACACTATTCATTTCAGCATTTTCAGGACCTCTTTGGACAATGTTTTATGGTAAAAGTTTTTTAGGAACTGATATTTATAACTATTTCGTATTCTATGCTCTATTCGGTGGTATATTTACTGTTATAGTTAACATCTTACAAAGTCTAAGTAAATACAAAGAAGTTATTGTTAGTATTTTAATCGGACTAGTATTCAACCTAATATTTGATGCCCCTTTCATTATTCTATGGGACAAATTAGGTCTTGTTGCAGCTGATGGTGCAGTTGTTTGTGGTTTAATCGGTTATACTTTATCAATCACTTATTCATTAGTATGTTTAAATAAAAGATATAAGATTAGTTTCAATGAATTATTTACTACTTTAAAAGAATTTATTATTCCTTGGGTTACTTTCTTCATTATCTTACTTTTAACTGTTAATATAGTACCAACTAACCTAAGTAATAGATTAATTCAAATTCCTATTTTAGCAGGGTCAGGAATAGTTTGTTTTAGTATTTATCTTCTAGTTTGTTATCGTACTGGAATATTAAAGAAAATAATTTCTGATGACAAATCATCAAAAAATGGAAATGCTAAACTAAATCCGAAAGCATTAGCAAAAAAACTTCTAAAAAAAAAATTAAGTAAAATTAATTATGATAACGAAGATAGCGAAAAATACTCAAAAGCTTTAAAAGAATTAGTAGAAAATAAGCCAGAACTAAAAAATGAAAAAATCACAATGATAAAAAACAATTCTAACAAATCATTCGATTCATATGTTGAAAAAGTTTTATATGGTTATGATTTAGTAAACTTTGAACTTAATAAATATGGTGATGATAAAGTAGAAAATGCCTATCATGAAACTTTATGTAGTGGTGATGCTATCAAATACAAAGCATTCCCTCCTTGTGTTAATAATATGATGCTAACTTCACTTTCTAGTAATTTAAATGTCTATCCATCAACGGTTGGGTCATCACGTGCCAGACAAGATTTAGTTGATTATCTAGTAAGAGAAGGATTTCCAAGTGAAAAGAATGAATACTGTGATGCTATCAATGTACATAATGTCGCTTTTTGTGGTTCTACTACTCAAGCCTTTTATATGTTATTAAAAACAATCGCTAGACCGGGTGACGTAATGATAGTACCTACTCCAACTTACGGAATATTTGCTGCCATTGCTGAAAATCAAGGTGTTCACATTGAAACAATACCATTACGCTATGAAAACGACTACTTGATTGACCCTAAAGAATTAAATACTAAGATTATATCTATTAATAAAAAATTAAAAAATAATAAAGAATACGACTATACACCAAAGGTAGTACTTTATTTAAATGTTAATCCACATAATCCGATTGGAAATGTTATGAGTGAAGATGATATTGAATTAATTAAAGAGCTAAGTGATGTTTGCTTAGAAAATGGTGTATTTATAGTAGATGATTTAATTTATCGTGATTTGTGTTATGACCGAAAAAAACTTGCATACCCTATCGCTTCGATTCCTAAATATTTTAATAATACCATTTCATTATTTGGGATTTCCAAAAGTTATGGTCTTGCTTCTTTAAGAGCTGGTTTCATCGTAATGCCTACTCCAATATTCTGGGGCTTCGCTACACAGGTATTTGATTTTATGGACTCAATGTGTGTTACCCAAGTAAATGCGGTAAGAGGAGCATTCAACGGTAGTAATAGAAGATATAAAGACTACGATAAATACTTCAGTAAATTAATACCAGAATATCTTTATAGATTAGATTTAGTAAATGTCCTAATAAATGGTATTGATGTTATTACTGATAAGAAAACAAAAAGAAAAATTATTAGAGATATTGAAAATTATTCTAGTAATAAAGAAGTATCTAATAAATTATTAAAAGGAATAGATGGTGTAAAAATAAGTGATAAAACTTTCCCTAAATCTGGCTTCTTCGTTATAGTAGATTTCACTAGTTTCAAAGGAAAATATTATAAAGGTAAACAATTAAAAACAGAATATGACTTACTAAAAGCAATGTATAATAGTGGTAAAGTAAAGTATTTAATGGGAGAAAACTTTATGTGGTCTAATGAAGAAGAATTTGTAGCAAGAGTTAACTTTTCGATAAGTAAAAATGCTCTTATTCATAACTTCTATCAAATTAGTAAATTAGCTGAGGTATTAAAAGATGAATAAGTTACGAAAAAAAATATATAAGTTAAGAATAAAATTATTATATTTAAGTAACAGTATAAAATACTTATTTACTAGAGGAAAGAAAGTAAATATTGTGTCTTCTAGTAAATATCAGAATAGAATAAAAGAAGATTTAATTCTCCAAAAATATCTATTAAAAGAAGGTTATCATACGAAGATAATCTCTTTTGAAGATGATTATCAAGAAAGTGATTTAAACATAATTAGGTCAGTATGGGGTTATCATCACGATGTTGAAAGATTTTTAAAATTTATTAATAATAACAAAACTATAAACAATAAAGATTTAATCATTAATAATATAGATAAAAAGAAACAATATCAAATACTTAAAGAAAATGACATCAGTACAATAGATACAATATTCTTAGATAATATTAAAGAATATAAATATAATAGTGATAAAATCGTCATTAAACCAGTTATTTCAGCATCAGGAGATAATACTTTTATTATTAATAATATTAATGATTTAGAAAGTGTTAAAAATCTAAATAGTATTATGATTCAACCATTTATTGATGGTGTTAATGCCGGAGAAATTTCTGTTATTGTTATAGATAAAAGAATCAAATATGGTATTAAGAGATTCCCTGGTGTATTTACTAAATATAGAAAAGAAGAATATATAACTATTAATGATTTAAATAAAGAAATTATTAATACCGTCAACAATATAATACTAATCAAAGAATATAAAGAAGCAGTCTTCATGCGAATTGATTTTATTTTTGATAATAATTGTTACAAAGTAATGGAAGTAGAACTAGTTGATCCTAATCTATTTATTGAAACTATTAACGATTCAAAGCTAAAAGATGAAGTTTACAAATCATTCGTAAAAGCCATAAAAACCAGACAAAATTGATGTCTGGTTTTATAATTATATGCTTTCTTCTAACAACCAATCGATGATATTTTTATGTATAATACCATCTCTAGAAAAGTCTGTTTTATCAAGCGAGAGAACATATTTTGGATAATTATCAGATATTGGTTTAAATGCTCCAAATTCTCTTGCAATAACATTTTCATCAGCTAATAAATATGCAACTTGATAATATTCTTTTTTATTATTTTTAGTTGCAATAAAATCTATTTCTCCTTCTCTTGTCTTACCTATATAAACATCATAACCACGAACTAGAAGTTCATTATAAATAACATTTTCAATAGCAAAACTTTTGTTAATTTCAAAATTATTATTTTTTATTTGTGCTATTCCCAAATCAGTCATATAATATTTATTCAAAGTCTTAAGAATTGCTTTTCCATTGATATCATATCTATATATTTTCTTTATAATTAAAGCTTTACACAAAGCATCTAAATATGTATATAAGGTTTCTGTAGAAATAGATTTTCCTTCACTTTTTAGAAAACCAATAACATTATCTGCTGAAAATTCTCTTCCTGTAATATCAACTATATATTGTAATATTAAATCAAAAAGAACAGTATCTTTTAAACCTAATCTATCAACTACATCTCTTAGTATAATTGAATCAAATACACTATGTAGATAGTCTTTAATATTGTTTTCATCTTCAAATTCACACCTATTTGGAAGACCACCCCACTCTACATAATTCCAAAAAGTTTTTTCATCATGAGCATCCTTTTTAGAAAGTTCAATAAATTCTTTATATGACAAAGGATAGATATTAAACAAAACATATCTTCCTGATAAAACAGTAGATAATTCTTGCGATAATAACTTGCTATTAGAACCAGTAATAAAGATACTTGTATTAGTAGTAGAAGCTCTTAAAGAGTTTACAACTTCTTCAAATCTTTCAACTTTTTGGATTTCATCCAAAAATATATAATATTTATCTTTATCAAGCAATTTATCTTTTATATAACTGTTTAATTTTTTATAATCCCTTAAGGCTTCATATTCAATATATTCAAAATTGATATATATAATATGATTATCAGGACAACCGTTAGCTTTTAATTCATCAATAATTTGATTTAAAATAACCGATTTACCGCATCTTCTTATTCCAACTAAAATTTTAATTAAATCGCTATCATAGAATCCTCTGATTCTAGATAAATATCCCTCTCTTTTAATCATTTTTATCACCTAATTAATAGTATAGAAGATTTTTATTTTTTGTCAAGTTATTTCGCAAATGAGAAATAACTTTTATTTTTTATAGAATTATTTCGTTACAAAGAAAAAAAGCTTTAGAACTACTTATCAGTAGAACCAAATCCTCCATTTCTAATTCCTTCAGCAACATCATTATCAACTGTTAAATACTTTTCAAAGACAGCTTGACCGATAACATCACCTTTCTTAACATTAAGTTCTTTATCACTACAGTTAAAGAATGCAAAGTAAATATGTCCATCATTATTTTCATTTCCATAGTAGTCAGAATCAACTAACCCTACACTATTAGCAAGAACAAAACCTTTCTTTGGACCACTACTTCTATTTAGTAAAAATATACATTCATCATCCATGCAATAAGCTTTTAGTCCAGTTGGTACTAAAGTAGGTTTAATACCTTTTTCAAATACTGGAATAGTAATATCTTCAGCTGCTTCTATATCATATCCTGCAGCATGTCTTGTTCCTCTTACTGGTAAATGAATATCTTTATCTTCATAACCTTTAACTACTTCAAATCCTCTTGTTTTCATAAATTCTCCTATCCATTCAAAGAACACTGGAATAGCGTTCTTGGTTCTTCAAAAATTTTACCAACATTACTATTATCTATATATAAAATTGGTTTTCCTGTTCTTAAGCTTTCTTTTACATCAAGAATTCGTTGATTACTACTTCCGACATAATGTAATCTGTCGTCATGAAGTTTAATCATAAATTCACCATCTAATAAAATATCTAAACAATTAATAATTTCTTCTAAATCTTTATCAGTTTCTTTCTGTTCCATTAATTGTTCCCAAGTATAACCAGTATAACACCAAATAGTCTTGCGACGATAGTTATTATTACTTCTAATTCTAGTAACTAACTCTCTAATAGTTTTTCTATTACCTGGAAATAATGGGTCTCCTCCAGAAAGAGTAATACCACTACACCAGTCTTGATTTAATTCCTTAAAGATTTCTTTAACTGTCGTCTCATCAAACTCTACTCCATCATCAGGATTCCAAGTAATCGTATTATGACAACCTGGACATTTATGTGAACAACCACTAACCCACAATACTACACGTAAGCCTTCCCCATTTAACATATCTGCTTTTGTTATATTATGATATTTCATTTTACATACTCTTCCTTTCTGAAATCTCTACCATTTTAGCATGATTAAGTCTTGTATCACCATGTACTCTTGAGTATGATAAATAACCATTCATACGGTCAATCTTTGTAAGGTCACTACTTCCACATTTTGGACAAACATCCATATCTAATTCCTCATGACCACACTCATTACAGTAAGAAAGTGATAAGTTAACACCTTCATAGAAACCTTTTTCCATCGCACGTTCAACATAAGTTTCCATAGCTTTCTTATTATAGTTTAAATTATAACGAACATACTGAATTCTACCACCTTTAAATAGCTCCCAGAATCTTCCTTCTAAATCTTGTTTTTGAATACCATTAATATCTTCCCAAACAGCACAATGGAAACTATTAGAAACATATTCACGGTCAGATACACCTTTTACAATACCATATTTCTTTCTAAATTGTTCTACTTGTGTACCACATAAACTTTCAGCTGGTGTACCATAAATAGCATATAAAATTCCATCTTCTTTTTTAAATTCTTCAATCTTTTTATTTATATATTTCATAACTTCAAGAGCAAATTTTCCATCTTCTACTAAACTCTTTCCGTTATATAGTTCTTGTAATTCATTTAAAGCAGTAACTCCAAAAGAAGAAGTTGATGATTTTAATAATGGTTCAATTGGTTCATTAGGTTTTAAATGTCCACCATAAAAACCGCCTTCACAATAAGCAAGTGGATTAGTAGAAGCCTTCTTTTTAGCTAAATAATTATAAGTACGAATATGAATCTTACGAATCATTTCTAGATAATAATCTAAAACATCATAGAATTTCTTCTGTTCTTCACGAGCTTTTGCTAAAATCATTGGTAAGTTTAAAGAAATAGCACCTATATTAAATCTTCCAATAAACACTGGTACATCTTCATCATCAGCAGGTTCCATACCACCTCTTTCATACCAAGGTGATAAGAAAGCACGACAACCCATCGGACTAACAATCTTTCCATATTTTTTAAACATAGAAGGAACATAACCTTCACCAGTTAATGATAAGTAATCTGGATACATTGTTTTACTACTACACTCTAAAGCATCCATAAATAAGTAATGCATCTTACCATTTTTACCATGAAGAGCTTTATCATATAAGAAAACTAATTTTGGAAATAAAGTTGGTTTTCTATATCCTGGTTTACCTTGTCCTTTTTGGTGAGTTTTTAAGATTACTTGGCTAATCATTTGGCCAAATTTATCCTGTTCATGTCCAAAAGTAAAAGTTACAAATGGATAATCACCACGAGAAGAACCAACACTGTTTAATTTATATTCAATTCCTTGATAACCTTGTTCACATTCACGTCTTGTCTTACGCCAAGCATAATCTTCCGCTTTGGCAGTCGTCTTAGCATTAGTTATTTCCATATATTCTTCATAATATTTATTATAACTTTTCTTAGCATATTGTTTTAAAATTGTATCTACTTCTGGAACAGTAAAACCACCATATTGCATAGCAGCAGTGTTTATGATAACGTCCCCCATAACATCAAAAGCAGTATCAAGAGTTTTTGGTTCATTATACCATAAATTACCCATTTCAAAACCATTACTCATAACAGCGCCAA
The DNA here is from genome assembly GCA_029007415.1 of bacterium. Lineage (GTDB taxonomy): Bacteria > Bacillota_I > Bacilli_A > RF39 > UBA660 > Onthousia. The sequence goes on along the minus strand of JAQXHT010000008.1, from coordinate 3,880 downwards.
CATCACATAGACAGCAATTCATCGTATCACGTCTAGCACTCATATCGTGAACATAAATATAACCATCTTCACAAGCTTCAATTTCTGCTTTAGTTAAGAAAAACTTTTTATATAATTCTTTATTTAAATTTCCATATACTAAACTTCTTTGTGTTGATACTAAAGCACTATCTGTATTAGAGTTTTCTTTATCACCAATATAATTAATAGCTTGAGCTTTTTTATAAACTTTATCTAAGATGTGAACAAAGTCATTCTTATAATTACGATATTCACGATAACTCTTAGCTACTAAAGGATTAACTTGTTCCAAAGCTGCTTCTACACAATTATGAATTTGACTAACTTCAGCATCACTAGTTTGATTCTTTAATAAATCAATTACGATATTAACAACTTCATCCTTAGCTTCATCAGTTAAATCAACCATTACTCTTTCAGCACTTTTTTCAATAGCAGCACGAATCTTTTCACCATCAAATGGTTGTTTAGTACCATTTTTCTTTATTATATTAATAGGAGGATTTTCATATCTACTTTTCTTTTCAACTACTTCCTTCTCTTTATTTTTTTTCTTTACATCTTTAGTTTTAACCATAATTACACTCCCTATGTTTTTTCTTTATGAACAACTTGATTATACATATCTTTTTTAGTAAAAAGCAATACTTTTTGTAGTTTTTATTATTTATTATTTTTTCACTTTACAAAAAAGTTTCTAAAAAAACATAATATGTCTTTTAAGCATATTTTTACTTTTATCCTTTATTTATAAGGATAAAACAATATTTTTAACTAAATGCTAACTTATGTTTTTTTTAGGCATTTTTTAAGAAAAGTTGATTTTAAAGGTATTTATCAGTATAATTAATATAGAAAAAGGGAGTGTAAATTAATATATGGTAAAAATGTCAACATTTGACACCTTAACAGTTGTAAAACGAAGTGGTCAAAGAACGAACTTTCAAGGAGAAAAAATAGCACTAGCTATTCAAAAAGCCTTTCATTCATTAGATATTCCTTATAAAGATGAAGATGTTAATAAAGTATATTCGAAAGTTCTTAAGAAAATAGAAAAAGAATATCAAGATAGAAAAACAATTAATATTGAAAACATTCAAGATTTAATCGAAGAAGTTTTAAAAGAAAATAATTTTCAAGATGTTTATCTTACTTTCAAAACTTATCGTGAACATCGAAATGCTTCAAGATCAGCTTTTGTTATGAAACAACAACACAAATTTCTAAAAGCAATTGAAAGACTTGGTCTTAATAATATTGATGACAATCTAAAGGAATCATCTAATTCTTTCCTTTTACAATTCGGAGAAACTATTTCTACAGAGTTTGCTAAAGCTTATCTTTTAGATACTAAAACCGTAAGAAGTCAAGATGCCGGTATTTTCTATCTTCATTCTTTAGAAACAGTGCCACTAGGAATGATTGCAAGTTGTGACGTTGATATCTTAGAACTTATGAGTCTTGATACTAATTTTGCTAAAGAACTTAATAATATCAATGAAACAACTATATTTCTAAATAGAATAAAGTTATATCTAGATAATCTCAGTAAAGAAATCTATCAAAGTATTTCTCTTATTAATTTTGATTTAGTAATAGAAAAGATAATATTAAAAGACTTTAAAGCAGTCTTAAAAGAATATCTAACTATCTATCTTGATTCTTCTTTTCTAAATAGTTATATCAAGATTAATAATATAGATAATATCAATTCTTTTGATATAACACCTACTTATTTTGAGATAAAGCAAAACACTCCTTTGTACTTAACTTTTGAAAGATTAATTAAATCAGCATATAATAAAACAATCAGTAATTTAACTAATTCGCTACAACAATTTTTTAAGAGTATTGATTTTAATACTGCTATTAATTTTGGAACTAATCAAGAAGTAAGTGATTTAATACTAAAAGCAATAGTAAATAATAAAAAAATTGAATATTACTATAAAGGTACTATGACCAGTGAAATAGCAAATTATATGTTAAAATATAATAATTTATATTTTATTAATAAAAATTCATCTTTTAATAAAGCATTCAAAGATGATATTAATTATGGTTTTAATGCTACTAGAGTAATAGAAGACAATACTACTATCGATAAAAAGATATGTGGAGGAAAAGGAAACATCTCTTGTATATCAATAAATATCGTCAGAATAGCACTAAAGAGCAAGAATAATGATAATGACTATCGGTTATTCTATCAAGAGTTAGAACAAGTCTTAAAACAAGCAAAAGATGCCCTTTTAGAAAGATTTGAATTGCAAGTAAATAAAACCATTCTACACTTTCCAACTTTATATCAACTAGGGTCATGGCATGATGGTGAAAAACTAAAAGAAAAAGACCGTCTAAGAAAGTTATTAAAACATGGCACTCTAGCATTTCATATCGTCGGTCTAGAAGAAGCAATTTATACACTTACTGATAAGAAAGATGAAGAAGATACTTATACTCTAGCAAAAGACATTTTAAAATTTATGAAGAAAAAGATAGATACCTTTAGTGAGCAAAACAACTTAAACTTTGTATTAACAGCATATCAAGATGATATTATAGAAACAGAGTTTAAAAAGCAAGACGCCGCTATATTCGGTAAGATAAAAGATGTCACTAATAAAGATAAGTACAGTAACGGTATTGATTTATCAATCGATACCTTAAAACAAGCCACTCTTCAAAAGTATCTACTAGGAGGAACATCTCTAGATATAATTTGCAAGAATGAAAAACAACTTTTAGAAAAATACCAATATCTAAAAGACAGTGATGTCGGTTGTTTCAGAGTTAATTAATCAAAAAAATAGCTTAACTTTTATCTGTTGAGCTATTTATTTTTTTGAATCAATTAGTTGCAATCACATATGGATTTAAAGCAGTTCCATCTCCCTTTGTTATTTGAATGTCTGATTTTAAATTTATGACAGGACGGGTTCCAAAGGAATTGTCAACGTAACCCCAATAAATCAAATTACCAGAAGGAAGGACATACCAAACACACGCATTAGAAGTAGTTGGTTCAAAGTAAGATGGGGACATTGTCCAGAAATATTGTCCATTATATAGATAATAATTACTATTTGGTGTATTGTATACTCCTCCTGCCATTGCTGCTTCATCTGCTGTAATTAGTGATATTGGATAATCTAATTTTGCACTTTCATTTGATACTTTAAATTTATCACCATCTTGAGCACATTTTAAACTTGGTGTTCTTCTGTCTATTAAACGTCCATATGCCCCATAAGTAGTTGTCGGTGTCGTTAAGTATCCATTACCCCAATTTATTTTTCTATCACTACAGAATGTTTCATCTGCTAGATATGATGCATAACTTGTTAGATTATTCTTATACCAAGTATCTAAGGTGTTTTTCATAGTAGAATTTGTATTATTTGCTACTGCATCGGCATAACTATCACTACTGTATGAGATTGGTTGTACGGTCATTCTGGTATCACTTTGATATCCAGTAATCTTATAAACAACATTGCATGATGTATTTAAGCAACTGTATAAATTACCTGATACAATTTCATCATGATTATCTTTCCATGTTAACTGTTTGATGGTTCCTGTTAAGGTAAACTTCTTTGTTGATTCGTCAAATGAATATCCTGTTCCAAAGTTGTATTTTGAGGTATTAGTAAACCAATCGTATCCTGTTGTTCCATTATTTTCATGTAATGAGAATTTTTCATTATATTTATAACCAACATAGGCTGGGTCCCAATATTTACTATTATATTGTGAATTTCCGATTGTTACTGACGTTCCTGTATCTGATGTTGATTTTCCCGAATAGATTAAACGGACACTTCCATCTCCATTACGGCGGATGATTCTCCATGTA
>JAQXHT010000007.1 GCA_029007415.1 bacterium | reverse complement strand
ATTACGATAATAAATTCCTAATTCCATATAAGCTTGACCTTTAAAATTATCATCACCATATTTAATAACAAAATCAAAATAAGGTTTTATTTTAGAAAATGTACTATGGAATATACCATAAATCTTTTCTAAAAAGAAAGCAGCCTCTACTTGTTCTGGCAAAGTCCCTGATTGATAAACTTTTTGAAATAAAGTTTCTGATTTTATTAAGTCCTTAGTTTGATATAAATTTTTAGCTAATTCTAAGTCAGTATTATTCATTGTATTATGTAATCAGCATTTAAAAAACTGATTAACTTCCCTTTCTTTTTTTAATTTCTTTTTTTAATTTCTTTTCGCTGTGTCCTAGATTGTTAGGGGTTAAGTATTCCCAAAACCAGAAAAATAATGTATAATGTAATTGTTGAAGATAAATATAGAAAGCAAATGTCTCTAATTAGCCAGTCACTCTATATTTATCTTCAACAAATAAATATTTGGCTGGCTAATTAGAGACATTTTTTTGAGGATAAAAATGGAAAACACTATCGATATATATAACTTATTACCTGAAGAAATCAATGAAGCAATAAAAAAACTAACTGCTGCATTAGAAGTTGTTAAATATAGAAAAAACACTAATTCTAAATTTGTAGATAAAGAAAAAGAAGAAATTATTTGTCCTTGCTGTAAGTCAAAAAGAATTATTAAAAATGGGCATGATAAGAATAAAGTTCAAACTTATTATTGTAAGGACTGCTTCAAGAAATTTAGTTCATGTACTAATACACCCATCGCACATACAAAATTAGCATATGAACAACTAGTGATATTTTTTGAATGTATGAATGATAAGCTATCCATTAAAAAGACTGCAGCGAAAATGGATTGTAATAAAAATACTGTGTTTTTACTGCGACATAAAGTTTTAGATTGTATTTCAAAAATCAGAAAAACTATTAAATTAAAAGGAAAAACAGAAGCTGATGAAACTTATGAATCCATTAATTTAAAAGGCACAAAGCCTGAAAACATGCCGAGAGCTTCAAAACATCGTTCTTCTAAAGGTGGGTCAAAAAGAGGCATAAGTGATCATCAAGTTTGTATTGCATCAGCAATAGATGAGAATGATAATTGCTTTTTAGAAATTGTTGGTACTGGTCCAATAACTTCAGAACAAGTAAAAAAAGTTTTTCAAGAAAAAATAGAGAAAGTAAGTTATTTAATTACGGATTGTAAGTCATCATATGAAAAATTTGCTAAAGAAAATAACATAAATTTAGAACAAGTAAAATCAGGAACCTATGTTAATCAAAATGGGTATAGTTTAGGAAATATAAATTCATTACATTCTGAATTAACAACTTTTTTATCTTGTTTTAAAGGTGTTTCAACTAAACATTTACAACATTATTTAGATTGGTTTTGTTTTCAAAAATTAATTAATTACACAACCGAGATATTAAAACAACCTTTAACAATGATGAAGAAAACAACTATAAATAGTTGTACTATTAATTCTAATAATATTTATGATAACACTTCTCGTATCAATTTTAAAAAAGTCTATTCTGACTATAATTTTCCACCCCCTAACAATCTAGGACACAGAGTAAAATTTTATTTGCTTTCTTAATTTAGAGTAAAAGTTTATTTACTAAAGATAATCTTTTTATGGTATAATATCTATTAGGATAAGGTACAGTGTGTCCGTAAAAAAACAATTGATTATGGAGATGTTTTAAATGACAAAAAATTCAAGTAAAATTCAAAATAACAATAAAAAACAAAGTAATAAAAAACCACTACCAGTAAATAATAAGAAAATGTCGAAACCGGTTAAAGGGACAAAGAAAAATTATAGCAAACCATCCCAAAATAGTAAAATTTTAAAAACGAAGACTGAATACGTTGGCAAAACTGAAGTAAATAAGGTAAAAGTTAAAGATAAACGCCAGCTAAATACTAATGATAGGCTATTTTTTAATAGTTATAAATCAGGAAAATTTAAGAAAAAATTTCTAGTATTAATAATAATTATAATTGCTTTTTTAATGATTGCCATTGGGGTTTCTTTTGCTTATTATCTTGCTAGTGTAAGTGTTACCAATAAAGATAATGCCATTAGTGATATGTCTTCTTCTGGATTGGTTGAGGCCTCCTTAGATGTAAAAGATAAAGTAAGTGCAAGTAATATTTATCCTGGTTATCAAATGGCTAAAAAAATTATCTTAATTGGTAAGGGAAAAAAGGATTATGAATCAATATATGCTGGAATTGTGATAAAACCAAATTTAGGAGTATTTAAAAATGATGTTATATGGAAACTTTATAAGTCTGAAAAAGAAATAACTTGTACAAGTAATATTATTTACAATAGCAGTGGTATTTATGATGACTCAACTTGCAATATTCCCAGTACAGCCAAGTTAGTGTTAGAAGGAACTTACTTAGAAAGCGAATACAGTGTAACTGTTAATTATAATACTAATGATACTTATTATTTAGTTGTTGAATATCTTAATAGAGATACTGACCAGTCTGAACAAATGAACGAATCTTTTAATATTGATATTGATTTAGCCGCTGCCGGCGAGCAAACTGTTATTAAAGAAATTGATCATAATGTTACGCTGACAAACAGTGTATCATCTGGCGGTATTAAACTTAGTACCTTAGGTGATGGTGTATTTGAACTTGATGGTACCAGTACCGCTTCCGTAAATTTTCGCATAAGCGATTATTACCGTGCTTCCTCTCCTGATAGCACTTATCTTTATGATGCAACGGTTCCTAATAATACAATCATTATGGAAAAGGATAAAACTTATCGTATTAGTTATGAATATATAGGTGGTTCTAATAATGTTGATGGTTTTAATAATTTCCGTTTGTGTTTTGCTGAACCTAATAGTTATCGAGGATTACAGACTTTTGCCTATGATTTTTACAGTGGATTTATTGGTAGTGAAAAATTAGTTCAAAATATTGGAATGTATTTCTTTTGGATAAATAAGGGCTATACATTTGATAAATTTAGGTTCAAAATAAAAATTTATGAAATGACGGCAGCCTTTGATGATACCGGTGATGTTGTTGATGTTAAAACTTTAGATAAAGATGGTACAACTATGACTGCTGTTTGGTATGATACAGGAATTATAGAAGTTTTTGGAGTAAATGCTATGGATTTATCAGACTGGTATCGAACACCTACTTATATTAATTTAACTACTCATGAAGTATCAACATCTCCCCAAAAGTTTTATAATTCAAGCTATGGTGATAATCCCCCTTATCCTAAAGGCTCTAAGGTTAAGATAGAGTATCAACTCTTAAAAAATTTTCCCGATATTAATAAGCAAGATGATTACAGAGGCCAGATTTATTTAGAATTAATAGATACGTCTAGTAATGCCAATGTTGTAAAACCCCCATCAATTAATTCGCAAGTTGATGATATGAATAGTACTGATATCATAACTTACACAGATACTTTAACTACCGATATCAATACTGCAGTATTAATTGTTGGTAAAAATGTTAACTTTAAAAATCCTTGGCGTTTTAGATTTAATATTGCAATAGTTGATACTGAAACTAATGGCGTTGATGCCGAAGGATAATAAGGAAGAAGGAGTTTTTTATAATGAAAAAGAAAACTATTATTATGGTATTTATTTGTTTAATAGTTATAATTGGAATCGGTACATCATATGGTTATTATTTAGCAAATTTTAATGTTGAAAATCCAGAAAATAATACAAATAATATCCAAACCCAGACCCTTACGCAAGTTGTCATGGATATGCAAGGAAAGATAGAAGGCAAAGAAATCTATCCCGGCCATAAAATGGTAAAAGAAGTAATTGTAAAAGGAATAGGAAATAAGGATTCTCTTCCTACTCAAGCCTCTATTGTGGTAACTCCAAGTTTGAAAGCATTTACAGGTGATGTTATTTGGAAACTTTATAAATCAGAAACATCAATTACTTGTAATAATACGAAGAAAAAATATAAAGGAACTTACTATGAAGAAGGAACTTGTATGATACCAACAGAATCTACATTAGAATTAAAAGGAGAAAGTGAAGAGGCTAACAAAAATATTACTGTTTATCCTAATACTGAAACTAAATATTACCTTGTGGTAGAATATCTTAATAAAGAAAATCAGAATAATCAATTAGATAATTCATTTAGTATTGAAATAAGTATTTCTGTTAATCAGTAAATGTCTGATTATAAATAAAGCAATATAGTTAAGAGAGTTACTTAAAAAATGCTGGTAGAGTATATCTATCAGTTTTTATATTGGCATTCGGACTTAATGTTTACAAATAGAATAATTTCTTGGTATAATTATATTAACAAAAAGATAAGAAGGTATAGATATGAATAACAATAATAATGAAATGAAAAGTAATGTTTTTAGCGATTATGGTAATAATAATCAAAATAATATTTC
>JAQXHT010000006.1 GCA_029007415.1 bacterium | reverse complement strand
TCCCGCGGTAAGACATATATCTTTCCTCGATTAGCTACTTACTTTACTACATAAAGTTACGGGTATCTTTTGGACTTTAGTTTGTATAGCAACCTTATCCGTTTATGTAGCCTTATAGCAAGTTTCTGTTCGTTAGCCCTCGATTTTGTTTCACACTTCCTTTAGCCCCAATCTCGCGATTGATGCGTTGTGCTTCCCTAATACTTCGTCGATACCTACGCGTATATTGGACTTCCACCAACTAGATATATACCATGCACGGCACACTACAAAAAAATAGAAATTATTCAATTTCTATTTTCCCTTCCTTCTCTACTATAGCAATAGTTGCTACTTTCTGATGTTCTTTCAAATTAATTAATCTGTTGCCCTGTGTAGCTCTTTTCAAAGTAGCAATTTGATTCAAAGGCATTCTCATAATAATTCCGCTATTTGTAATTATCATTATATCAAGATTTTCGACACTTAACGGATCAACATATTTTAATGATACCATACTTCCATTTTTTTCTGTTATATTTAATGCCTTAACACCTTTACTGCCTCTATGAGTTAATCTATACTCATCTATTGTAGTTTTTTTACCATAGCCATTTTCTGTAACAATTAAAATTTCTTCACCAGGATTTATTATTTCTGTACTTACTACTTCACTATTATCTGATAAATCAATTCCTTTTACTCCGGAAGCTCCTCTACCCATGAATCTAATTTCTGATTCTTTAAATCTTACCATTCTTCCATTATTTGCTCCTATAACAACTTCATCGTTTCCAGTAGTCTTTCTTACAGAAATTAATTCATCACCATCTTTTAAAACAATTGAAATTTTTCCACTTTTTCTAATATTATTAAATTCATTTATTGGTGTTCTTTTAACTAATCCCTGTTTAGTAGAAAATAATAGGTATTTGATTTTATCTTCATTGGAATCAATCTCTAGCATTGAACGTATGTTTTCATTTTTTTCTAAAGACAACAAATTAACTATAGGTATACCCTTAGATTGTCTACTAAATTCTGGTATTTCATATCCTTTTAATCTATATACTTTTCCGTTATTTGAGAAAAATAATAAATAATCATGCGTTTTCATTGGAATTACTTGCTCTACGAAATCTTCCTCATTAGTTGACATTCCTTTGATACCTACTCCACCTCTATTTTGACTTCTGTATGTATCTGATTTAATTCTTTTAATATATCCTTTATTAGTTAAAGTTATAATTATGTCCTCTACTGGTATTAGAGACTCATCCTCGATGTATTCAATTGCAGTCATATCAATATTAGTTCTTCGTTCATCTGCATATTTTTCTTTGATTTCTAGTAATTCATTTTTGATAACTTGAAGAATATTTTCGTCACTACTTAATATTTCTTTCAATCTTTCTATTGTTTTTAGTAACTCAGCTAATTCAGCTTCAATTTTTTCTCTCTCGAGACCTGTCAATCTTCTTAGTTTCATTTCTAAAATAGAATTAGCTTGAATTTCTGTTAAACCAAATTGATTGATTAAACCCGTTCTAGCCTCCTCATCTGTTTTTGAAGCACGAATCAATTTTATAACAGCATCGATGTGATCAAGTGCTATTTTTAGACCTTCTAAAATATGTACTCTCTTTTCTGCAACATCTAAATCATACTTAGTTCTACGAATTATTACTTCTTTTTGATAATCAATATACTTGACTATAATATCTCTTAAACCTAAAGTTTTTGGAACACCTTGATCTAACATTAAAAATATTATTCCATACGTAGTTTGAAAGGCTGTATGTTTAAATAATTTATTTAATACTACTTGAGCATTTGCATCTTTTTTTAACGTAATAGTTATCTTTATACCATTCTTTAAATCAGAATGATAATCAGAAATACCTTCAATCGTTTTATTATGTACAAGTTCGGCTACTTTATTCTTTAATTCAAGAGTATTTACACCATATGGAACCTCGTCTACTATTATATATTGACGACCATTTTTCTCTTCAATAGTAGCTTTACTCCTTATAGTAATGGAACCTCTACCAGTTTCATATGCTTTTCTGATTCCACTATTACCAAGTATATTAGCACCAGTTGGAAAGTCAGGACCTTTAATATATTGCATCAACTCATCTAAGGTTATATCATGATTATCAATATAAGCGACACATCCATCTATAACTTCACCTAAATTATGTGGTGGTATGTTGGTAGCCATACCTACTGCTATACCTGTTGTTCCATTAACTAAAATATTTGGGAATCTAGATGGCAATACTTCTGGTTCTTTTGTTGTTTCATCAAAGTTTGGTATAAAATTAACAGTATTTTTATTAATATTTCTTAATAATTCAAGTGAAATTTTTGACAACCTGGTTTCAGTATAACGCATTGCAGCTGCACCATAACCTTCAATATTACCAAAATTACCATGACCATCTATTAGCATATACCTATACGAAAAATCTTGAGCCATTCTTACCATTGCTTCGTAGATTGAACTATCACCATGTGGATGATAATTACCCATAACTTCACCAACTGTTTTTGCACTCTTTCTATGTGGTTTATCTGGTGTATAGCCAGATTCAAACATTGAATATAAAATACGACGATGAACTGGCTTTAAACCATCTCTTAGGTCAGGAAGAGCACGTGATACGATTACACTCATTGAATATTCCAAAAAGGAATCTTGTACCTCTTTTACTATATTGTTTGTTTCTAAACGATCCATTTTTTCCTCCTCCTATTTATATATCTAAATTTTCAACATACGTTGCATTTGTTTCTATAAATTCTCTTCTAGGTCCCACTTCTTCTCCCATCAGTTTGGAAAAAGTTTCGTCAGCCGCCAATGCATCATCAACTGTTATTTGTCTTAATACTCGTTTTTTAATGTCCATTGTTGTTTCATTTAATTCTTCTGCATCCATCTCACCTAATCCCTTCATTCTTGCTATATCATATTTTGTATTAGGTGATAACGTAGCTAAATATTCATCTCTTTCTTGTTCATTTAAAACATATTTAATTGTTTTTCCGTGTTTAATTACAAATAATGGTGGTTGAGCGGCATATACATGACCTGCTTCAACAATAGGCTTAAAAAAGCGGTAAAATAAAGTTAAAAGTAAGACTCTAATATGGCTTCCATCAACATCAGCATCTGTCATAATAATTATCTTATTGTATCGTAGCTTTGATAAATCAAATTCTTCACCAATTCCTGTTCCAAAAGCTGTTATAATTGTACGAATTTCTTCGTTTGATAGTGCTCTATCTAGTCTAGCTTTTTCTACATTAAGAATTTTTCCTCTTAAAGGTAATATCGCTTGTGTCATGCTATCTCTACCTTTGATTGCAGAACCTCCTGCAGAATCACCTTCAACTAGGAATATCTCACATTCTGATGCATCTTTACTTTTACAATCAGATAATTTTCCATAGAAATTTGTTACATCTAAATCTCCTTTACGTCGAGTTAATTCTCTTGCTTTCTTTGCTGCTACTCTGGCTCTTGATGCTGTCATTGCCTTTTCAATAATTATCTTAGCCTCATCTGGATGTTCCATTAAGAATCTCTCTAAATTAATAGAAAAGATTCTATTCGCTATACCACGGACTTCACTATTACCAAGCTTTGTCTTAGTTTGTCCTTCAAATTGTGGATTTGGATGTTTAATGGAAACTATCATCGTTAAGCCTTCCCTTACATCATCACCAGTAAGAGAATCATCATTATTTTTCATTAATCCACTACTTTGAGCATACTTATTTAAAATTCTAGTAAGTGCTATTCTAACTCCATCTTCATGAGTACCACCTTCTGGAGTTGTTATATTATTAACAAATGAATAAATACTAGAACTATAAGTTTCATTATATTGTAAGGCAACTTCTAGCATAATATCGCCTTCTTGACCAGTTACATCTATAATTGTGTTATGTATTGGTTGCTTTGATTTATTTAATAAGGCAACATATTCACGAATACCACCTTCATAACAAAAAGATTCTTTCTTATCTGCTTCTCTATCATCGTATAGAGTAATCCTAAGACCTCGATTTAAAAAAGCTAACTCACGAAGTCTATTTCTTAATATTTCATAATCAAAAACCGTTGTCTCTTGAAAAATGGAAGGATCTGGTAAAAATGTTACAGTTGTTCCTGTACGATTTTCATCACATTCACCAATTATTTTTAAATCTTCTACTGGATGACCACCATTGGTATATTTTTGATAGTATACGTGACCATTTTTATAAACTTTAACCTCTAGATAAGTAGATAAGGCATTAACAACACTAGCACCAACACCATGTAGGCCACCAGATACCTTATATCCACCACCACCAAACTTTCCACCTGCATGCAAAACAGTGTACACTGTTTCTACCGTACTTTTTCCAGTTTTTGGATGAATATCTACTGGAATTCCACGTCCATCATCTTTTACTGTGATACTATTATTTTTTTCAATAGTTACTTCAATATGTGTACAATATCCAGCTAATGCTTCATCGATAGCATTATCTACAATTTCCCATACTAGGTGATGCAATCCTCTATTACTAGTCGTTCCAATATACATACCTGGTCTTTTTCTTACTGCTTCTAAGCCTTCTAAAACTTGTATGGCAGATGAATCATATTTAATTCCATTATCTTGTTCCATCAGTTATTTCTCCTTTCAATTTCACCGTTACTAATACTAAATATTGTAGCAGTAGCTAATGCCTTTTTTGAAATATTTTTTAAATCTGTAGTTGTTATTATACTTTGAATATCATTATTAATGTATTTTAGTAATCTGTTTTTCTTTTTTAAATCAAGTTCTCCAAATATATCGTCTAACAATAATACAGGTTTAGTTCCACTCTTTTCATCAAAAATTGGTATAGTTGCCAATTTATATGCCAATACTGCGCCCTTTTGTTGCCCCTGTGATGAATATAACTTCATATCATTTTCCTGATATATGAATTGAAAGTCATCGCGATGGGGACCAAATATTGTCATTCCTAGATGTAATTCTCTTTGATAATTAATTTTATATATTTCCGTCATTTTTGTTTTAATTACATCATCTTCATATTTGTCAAAATGTATATTAGGTTTATACAAAATCCTAATTCCATTTTGGCCAGTTATATTTTTAAATATTTTGTCTATGTCAGCATTGATTCTTTCCAAATATTGGTATCTCAATTTATATACCACTATAGCTTTTTCAATTAATTTGTTCGTCAAAATATCAAAATAATTTTTGTCTGCAATACCATTTGTGAAAAGAAGTTTTAAATATTCATTACGTGTTTTTAAAAGTTTGTTGTACTGATTATATGTAGTTAAATACAAGGAAGAAAGTTGACTTAATTCAATATTTAATAAATTTCTTCTAATATTTGGAGAACCTTTAATAAGTTCTAAGTCATTTGGTGTAAAAGTTACAACTTTTAGATTTGAGACATATTCAGCTAAACAATTAACTCTTTTATTATTTAACTTAACTATTTTTCCTTCTTTGGTTATTTCTATTTCTAAATTTTTGAAATTTTTTTCATCTCTTATATTTCCCTTAACTTTCAACTTAGACTTTGAAAAATTAATTAAGTCTGTATCACATATGTTCTTATAAGACTTTGTAAGAGCCAAAACAATAATTGCTTCTAAAATATTCGTCTTTCCAGATGCATTATCTCCAATTATTATATTCATATGAGGGTTAAATTCTAAATTTATTTTATTATGATTACGAAAATTTACTAAACTTAACTTTGAAATTATCATTTTTGATAAAAAAACACCTCATATACTCACCTTCACCCTTTTTCAGTATACCCGTACACGCAAGAATATTATAACATATTGCCTTCAAATATAGTAGAAAATTTTAGTTAAATTTTAAAATTTTTAGTTTTTTTCGTATTTTAGTTTTCATTGCAAAAAAAAAGCTGCCAATCATTTTTGATTGGCAGCTTTTTTAACTTCTTCTGTTTCGTATTACTGACTCTAAACGACTTGCTCTTAATATCTGATTTTCCAATGACTTGTAAGAAATTGGAAGGGCTAATATTTTTCCATTGGCAAATTCTATCTCTGTATAATTGCTACGTGAACTTAATGGTCTAATTTTTTCTATTTTATTTAATGCAATCCACGAACATTCTGTTTCTTCTGGTGAGTTTGTTGGAAAGAATACTATGTTTCTTGTATCCTCTATCATTATTGGTAGTTTATATGCTGTTTGAAGTATTTGTTTTGAGCCTTCTCTTCTCCCTACGTAAGAACTTCCAAAGTACTTACAGCTGTAATCAATAATTTTTAAAGGTTTTGCCTCTATTTTATATTCTGTTCCTTCCTCTAATATTAGTGAATTTGATTTTTTGTCTGGTATGATTGCCAATGTAGCATCGTTAATTTCATACTGATTCATTCTTTTTCCCCCTTCTACATTTTAAAAAATGTTACTATCACTCTATCATATTGTATTGTCGAAATTTATCGAAATATGTCGAAAACTGTAGAATTTTCAAAAAAAAAAGCAATTATCAAACTTTTGTTTTATATAATTGCTATTATTTATTTCTAATATGTTCTGATTGGTAGAACTAATTGAGTTAAAGTATCATCTTCACTACTCTTTAAAACTATTGGTTTTATCTCGCCTACAAATGATAATTCAACAGTTTCTGTGGAAAAAGATTTTAAAGCATCCATCATGTAACGAGCGCTGAAAGAAATCTTGATATCTAAATCTCTATCCTTTTGAATATTCATCTTTTCCTCTACCCTTCCGATTTCAGCACTTGATGATTTCATAATTAATTTATTACCATTCGTTTCCAATGTAACTATATTTTTATCTTTGTCGCTGGTTAAAATACTAACTCTATCTACTACATCATAGAATTCATTAATATTGAAATGCAATTTCACCTGTTCTTCTTTTGGCAATAAATTTGAAGTATTTGGATATGTTCCGTTAATTAGGCGAGATTGAAATAATAGGTTTTGATTTTTAAATAAAATTTTATTATTAAAAATATGAACTTCTATATTTTCGTCCCCCTCACCTAAAATTCTTGTAAATTCTACAAGATTTTTGCTAGGTATAACAATATTTAAGTTTTCCTCAGCAGTTGTAGTTAATTTTATTACCTTTCTTGCTAATCTATAAGAATCTGTAGCATTACATTCTAAAATATTTCCTATAATATTAAAATTAATACCATTTAAAATAGCTTTGTTTTCATCCATACTTGTTGCAAATGCTGTTTGATTAACTATCTCTTTTAATGTTGTTTTAGATAATTCAATATGATTTTTACTTTCTATTAATTCAATTGATGGATACTCTTTTTCACTTATACCATTTAAATTAAATTCACTATTTTCTGTATATATTAATATTTTTAAATCATCAACTACTTCAATATTGATAAATTCATCTGGTAATTTTCTTACTATATCAAGAATATATTTACCTTGTATTATAATACTTCCTTCTTCTTTTAATATAATATTTTCATTATCACATGGAATTGATGTTTCTATTGTTATGTCATTATCGCTAGCTGTTAAAGTTAGTTTCTTTTTAGTAAGATGAAATTTAATACCTGCTAATACTGGTATTACATTTTTTGTAGATATTGCTTTTGATACTTTATTTAATGCCTCTAGTAGTATTTCTTTTTTTATTGAAAATTTCATTTATTATTCCTTCTTTCTTTTATTATATTATTATTATAGCCTGTGGAAACTGTGGAAAACTTTTTATTTTCTTAATTTTTCTAGGAATCTGTGGAAAATATCCTGTGGAAAAATTGTGGAAAACTTTATACTTTTCCACAGGTCATTGTTGTATATCCTTTTCTAATTTTTCCACAATTCCTGCCAAATCTTTATTATTTTTTATTTCTAATTCTATTTTTTCCACAGAATGCATTACTGTTGAATGGTCCTTTCCACCAAATTCTGTTCCAATTTTGGGAAAAGATTCATTTGTTAGTTTTCTGCATAAATACATAGCTATTTGTCTAGGGAAAGCTATATTGCTACTCCGCTTTTTTGATTTTATATCTTCTGCGGATATTTGGAAGAACTCTGCAACTGTTTTTTGAATTTTGGCTATATCGTTTTTTTCACTTATTCCTTTATTGATAAAATCTTTTAGAGCTTCAATAGCAAGATTTAAATTTATTTTTGAACCTCCCATAATGGTTGAGTATGCTATTAATCTAGTAATTGAACCTTCTAGTTGTCTAACGTCACTTCCCATATTTGAAGCAATATATTCTATTACTTCTTCTGGAATTTCTTCTTCAAAGTTTCCAGCTACTATTTTTTTTCTAAGTATTTCTTTTCTTAGTTCAAAATCTGGGGGACCAATATTTACAGTTAATCCCCAGCAGAATCTTGTTCTAAGTCTTTCTTCCAATAGTTTTAAATCATTTGGTGACCTGTCAGATGATACTATTATTTGTTTGCTGTCATTATATAAATTAGTAAAAGTATGAAAAAATTCTTGTTGTGTTTGAGTAGCACCACCAAGGAATTGTATATCATCAATTATTAATACATCTATATTTCTATATTTGTTTTTGAAAAATTCTACGTAGTTGAAATTTGTGCCATCCTTGTCTTTTCTGTTTATTCCCACAAAATCATCTCTAAATTGGTCACTAGTTACGTATAAAACCTTTTTTTGTGAATTTTGCACTATATAATTACCTATGGCATGCATTAGGTGTGTTTTTCCTAGTCCACTGTTTCCATAAATGAACAGAGGATTATATATTTTGCCAGGATTTTCTGCTACAGATAGTGCTGCTGCTTGAGCAAATTTATTGCTATTTCCAACAATAAAGTTGTCAAATAAGTAGTTTGAATTTAAATTTGATTTCTGTTTAGGAAAGTTTTCTTCTTTTTCTATTGGTTTTTCTTCTTCAATTTCTTTAATTTCATTTTCTAAATAGAACTCTAGTTCAAAGTTTGTTCCTGTTATTTTATTCAATGAATCTTGAATTAGATTTCTATAATTATCATATAGATGTCGCTTATGTATAGCCATTGGTACAATAATTATTGCAGTATCATCCTTTATTTCTTTAAGGGTTACGTCTTGGAACCACGTTGAAAAGGCAAGTGAAGAAAGTTCTTCTTTAATGTCCTTTAAGGCGTTATTCCAAATGATGTCAACATTCAACTTTATCACTCCCCTGTTCATATAAATCATCATTATGATACTCTAAATTGTGGAAAAAGGAAATAGAAAAAAGCAAAAAAAAGTTTTCCACAATTTTTCCACAGACTTTTCCACAAATAAAATGTCGAAATTTGTTGAGTGAAATGAGTTATCCACAGTTTCCACAATTTTCTTTTCC
The DNA here is from genome assembly GCA_029007415.1 of bacterium. GTDB lineage: Bacteria > Bacillota_I > Bacilli_A > RF39 > UBA660 > Onthousia. The sequence goes on along the minus strand of JAQXHT010000006.1, from coordinate 21,026 downwards.
ACAAGTGAATAAAAGTTTTCCACATGCTGTGGAAATTGTGGATAATCTTTATTAAGAGAAAAATTTATAGTATCTTCATAAGAGTATATATCAACACTATTTATCATATTAGTCTATTTGTCTAAAAGTTTTCCACAACTTATCTGTGCATATTATATTGTATATTGTGATGAAAATATATTTTTACTTAAGTAATTATGAATTTGATAAATTTCAATATTTTCCTTGACAAAGTTTTTTAATTATTATTATAATAATGTAGATTTTATGTCTGGAGGTGGAAGTATGAAGAGAACGTATCAACCAAATAAACGTAGAAGAGCTAAGAAACACGGATTTTTTGCTCGTAAAGTTTCAGCAGGTAAAATTTTAAATAGTAGAAGAAAAAAAGGTCGTAAAGAATTAGTAAAATAATCCACTGTTTTCACAGTGGTTTTTTACTCTTTGGAAAGGGGTAGAACTATAAATATGAATAAAGAATTTATTATAAAGAAAAGTAGTACATTTGATGAAATTATAAATAAATGCCCATCTAAAAAAAGTAAAGACTATATCTTGTTTTATAGACCTAAGCAATTGGAAACAGCAAAGTATGGTATAGCTGCTCCTAAAAAATTAGGAAAAGCAGTTATTCGCAATAAAATGAAAAGAAGAACAAGAGCAATCATATCAGAATATCAAAAAAACTATAAAAATAATTATGATTGTATTATAATTATAAGAAAGAGTTCTTTGGATAAAGAATATCTGGAATTAAAAGAGGAGTTATTCAATTTGTTATTAAAAATTAATAACCATTAGGAGGAGCATTTATGAAAAATAAAAAACTAAAAAAAGTTGCTATATTATCAATAGCTGTTTTATTATTGACGGGTTGTACTACAACACTTGTTGATAGTAAAAAACAAGCTGTTAAAAATCCTGAAACAGGACAATCTTTAACAGAAAATATTTTATGTCAACCTGAAAATGAAAAAACAGTAAAAATTTATGAAAAAAATAAAGTTAACGTAAAAAAATTACCAAAATGTGATAATTTTAAAGTTACTTCTGGTGGTTATGAAGGTTTGTGGACTTCTATATTTGTCAAACCATTGGCATATATAATTTTAAAATTAGGTAAATTAGTTAGTAGTTTTGCTATAAGTATCATAATTATTACAGTTATTTTGAGATTTATATTATTCCCATTTACTAAAAAGATGGCTCTTCAGTCTGAAATGATGAAACAGGCAAGTCCAGAATTAGAAAGAATTAGAAAGAAATATGAGGGAAAGACTGATGAAGCTTCTTTAATGAGACAAAATCAAGAAATGCTAATGGTATATAAAAAGTATAATTTTAATCCATTAAGTAGTTGTTTAGTTTCATTCATTCAATTACCATTATTTTTAGCTTTCTTTGAAGCGATTAATAGAGTACCAGCAATATTTGAAGACAAGTTTATTGGTTTACAATTAGGTACAACACCATTAGTTGGATTTGGTACATCAACATTCTATATATATATAATATTAATTGTTTTAATTGGAGCCACAACAATTTACACATTTAAGATGAGTGGAGCAACAAGTCAAGATCCATCAATGAAAATGATGCCAGTTATGATGAGTGTGATGATTATATTTACAGCTTTATTTATGCCATCTGCCTTAGGTATATATTGGGTTACACAAAATTTATTTATGATAGTACAAAATACTATAACAACTAAAGGAGCGAAAAAATAGATGGAAAAGCATACATTTGTAGGAAAAAACTATGAAGATGCAGTTAATAAGGCAAAGCTAGAATTACAAGAGCTAGAAGATAACTTAATAATAAACGTAGTAGATGAAAAGAAAACATTACTTTCTAAAAAATGTAAAATAGAAGTAATAGAAAAACGAGAAATTAAAAAATTTATTAAGGAAAAATTAATTACTATTTTAAAAGAAATGGGCTACCAATCTGAAGTAGAAGTTCAAGTAAAGCAAAACATACCAACGTATAAGATATATTCTAGTAATGATTCTTTATTAATAGGTAAAAATGGAAAAAACTTAGAAGCATTGCAAGTTGTTTTAAGACAAATAGTTAATAGTGAAACTGGTACTAATTATCGCTTTTTTCTAGATGTTTCTGATTATAAAGAAAAAAATGAATACCATTTAGAAAACTTAGCAAAAAGTTTAGCAAAAGAGGTGGCATCTACTAAAATTGCTGTTAAAATGGATTCTATGAATTCTTATGAAAGAAGAATAGTTCATAATACTTTAACTAATAATTCAAAAGTTTATACTGAGAGTGTAGGAGACGAACCAAATCGTTGTGTAGTTATTAAACCAAGAGAAGATTAATTCTTCTTTTTCTTTACTTTAAAATTACTTTTTACTATAATATAGTCAAAATGAAAGAAGTGACTTTATATGAAAGAGCAAGAAAAAAATAAATTGAATATTGTTAAGAATGATGTAGAATCGTCTATATCTGTTACAGAAAATTTAATTAACAAGTTAGAATTAAATCCAACAGTTATTGATTATTTGGAAAAGTTAAAGTTGTTAAAAAAATTAGAGCAAAAGAAAAAATTTATAAACGAATTAGAAATAGGTGAGGATGGTACTTTTTTTACTTCTTCTCAAAAATATTCTCAAAAGGGATTAAGTTCTACTTATTTTGGGTTATCAATTATTCTTACTAATGCTTTTAATTTGTTGTCAATTTGTTCTTCTAAAAAGTTGCTATCATATAAAGAAATTGTTGCCTATACAAAAAATGCACAAGAGAAATTACAAAGAATGTATTATATAGAAGGAGATAAGAAAATAACAAATAGTTTTGGACTAGATGTTTATGAAAATCCACAAAATTATTCAGTTATTGATTTTGAAGAAATTTGTCTTTCATTGACACAAAAAAAATTAGAAGAGCATTATAACGTACCAGGTATTGTAATACGACCAGAACTTAGAACTTTTGAAATAAACAATGAGTATTTAATGGAAGAAAATCCTGATTTACCTTTAAGAATTCAAGAAGCATTTTATGGTATAGATGCTCAAAGAATATTAGGAATAAATGAGAATAAAAAGGAGAAAGTATATAAAAAATGATTAGTTATGAAAATGATACAATAGCAGCGATAGCCACCAAACTAGGAGTAGGAGCTATTTCAATTATTAGAGTAAGTGGTATAGATGCAATTCCATTAGTTAATAAAATATTTAAAGGAAAAGATTTAGAAAAAGTTAAATCACATACAATTCATTATGGATATATTGTAAAAGATGAGGAAAAGATTGATGAAGTATTAGTAACAGTAATGAGAGCACCAAAAACTTTTACTAGAGAAGATGTAGTGGAAATAAATTGTCATGGTGGAATAAATACAACTTTAACAGTTTTTTCTTTACTTCAAGAATTAGGAATAAAAGCAGCTGATAGAGGTGAATTTACAAAAAGAGCATTTTTAAATGGTAGGATAGATTTAACTGAGGCTGAAGCCGTTATGGACCTAATTGAAAGTAAAAGTGATGAGCAAAGAAAATTAGCTATGAATTCTTTAGGAGGAAGCTTAAAACAATATATTAATTCATTTAGAGAACCGTTAAAAAAACTAATAGCTAATATAGAAGTTAATATAGATTATCCAGAGTACTATGATATTGAAGAAGTAACCAAAAAAGATATAGCAACAGAAGTAGAGAAACTGATTCCAAAGTTAAAAAGAACAATTGAAGAAAGCAAATCTCATCAGGTAGTAAGAAATGGTATAAAAACAGTCATTGTCGGACGCCCAAATGTTGGTAAAAGTAGTATATTAAATACGTTAATTAATCAAAATAAAGCAATAGTAACTGATATTGAGGGAACAACTAGAGATATAGTAGAAGGAACTGTATTTATAAATGGAGTAGAGCTATTATTAATAGATACTGCTGGAATAAGAGAAACGAATAATGTTGTTGAGCAACTAGGAGTAAAAAAAAGTTTAGAATTATTGGGTGAAGCTGATTTAGTTTTAGCAGTTTTTAATGTTAATGAAAATTTGTCAACAGAGGATAAAGAAATAATAGAAAAACTTGATAAAGATAAAACAATAATTGTGTTAAATAAAGATGATTTGCCTAGAAAACTAAAGAATAATGATTTTTCTTTTTCTCATATAGTTTATACTAATACAAATTTCTTGGAAGGAGTTAACTCATTAAAGCAAGAAATCGTAAAAATGTTTTCTCTTGATAAGTTAGAAGAAACGGAAGCATTTTTATCAAACAATAGGCAACTAAACTGTGCAACTAAAGCACTTGATATTTTGGTAAAAATAAGCAGTAATCTAGAAAAAGATATACCACTTGATCTTATTGAAATTGACTTACGAGAAGTATTAACAGAATTAGGTACTATAACTGGTGAAGTGTATGATGAAGAACTACTAGATACTTTATTTGAAAATTTTTGTGTAGGGAAGTGATAAAAATGAATTATGAAATTATTGTTGTTGGTGGAGGTCATGCTGGTTGTGAAGCAGCTCTTGCATGTGCTAGAAAAAATCACAAAACATTATTAATAAGCGGGAATTTAGAAAATATAGCTGATATGCCTTGTAATCCATCAATAGGAGGTCCAGCAAAGGGAATAGTTGTAAGGGAAATAGATGCATTAGGTGGAGAAATGGCAAAAAATACAGACAAAAGTTCTCTTCAAATGAAAGTTTTAAATACAAAAAAGGGAAAAGCTGTTCAGGCATTGAGAGCGCAAGCTGATAAAATTTTATATAAAAAAGAAATGCAAAAAACTTTGAAAGCTCAAGAAAATTTAGACTTAAAAGAGGGTTTTGTTGAAGACTTAATCGTTGAAGATGGAAAAGTCAATGGTGTAGTGTTAGTTGATGGAACAAAAATTGATGCAAAGGCAGTAATTTTAACTACTGGTACTTATCTAAGAAGCTCTATTTTAATAGGAAGTAAGAAAAAATCAGAAGGACCTCATGGTGAAAAAGAAAGTAAATTTTTAAGTACTAAATTAAAAGAATTAGGTTTTACAATTAAGAGATTAAAAACAGGAACTCCACCAAGGATAGAAAGAAGTAGTATAGATTTTAGTAAAGTTGCGGTAGAAAATGGTAGTTCTGAAAACTTGACTTTTTCTTATGATAATACAGATGCTTTAGCATATCATTATCAAATTCCGTGTCACCTTGTTTATACCAATAGTAAGACTCACGAAATAATTAAAAAGCATTTAAAAGAATCAAGTATGTATGGTGGTTATGTTGAGGGAATAGGTCCAAGATATTGTCCGTCAATTGAAGATAAAGTAGTTAGATTTCAAGATAAGGAACGCCATCAATTATTTTTAGAACCAGAAAGTCTATCATATGATGATATATATTTACAAGGTTTTTCTACCAGTATGCCTGAATATGTTCAAGAAGAGATGGTTCATAGCTTGGAAGGACTTGAGAATGCTAAAATATTAAGATATGCTTATGCTATCGAATATGATGCTATTGATTCTAAACAAATAAAACGTAGTCTTGAAACAAAATTAATAGAAGGTCTTTATACGGCTGGTCAAATAAATGGAACAAGTGGTTATGAAGAGGCAGCTGGTCAAGGATTAATGGCAGGAATTAATGCTAGCTTAAAAGTTGAAGGAAAAGAACCCTTAGTTTTAAATAGAAGCGAGTCATATATAGGGGTTTTAATAGATGATTTAGTTACTAAAGGTGTAAAAGATCCATATAGACTTTTAACTTCTCGAGCAGAATATAGATTATTATTAAGAAATGATAATGCTGATTTAAGATTAAGAGAATATGGTCATCAAATTGGATTAATAGATGATAATACATATCAAAAATTTCTTTTAAAAAAGCAACATATTGAAGAGATAAAAACAATGCTAAAAGGAACAAAGATAACACCTACAAAGGAGACTAATACTTTACTTGAAAATATAGGAACCTCTCCTATCAAAGATGGACTAACTCTTTATGAACTATTAAAAAGACCAGAATTATCATTTGCTGATGTAGAGAAATTTAAAGATTTTCCTTATAATGAATCTGAAAAAGAAGAAGTAGAAATAATGATTCAATATGAAGGATATATCAAAAAACAAGAAAAAGATACAAAAAAATTATTAGATTTAGAAAGAATAAAAATACCAGCTAATATTTCTTATGATGATATTAAAAATATTGCAAGTGAAGCTCGTGAAAAATTAAAGAAAGTTGAACCAGAAACTTTAGGACAAGCTAGTAGAATAAGTGGGGTTAATCCTGCTGATATTGCTATAATAATGGTTTATTTAAAAAAGGGAGAAAGAAAAAATGACTGAAGTCGAATTTATAGAACAAATAAAAAAGTTAGGACTTTCTCCTACAAAAGAACAATTAAAGAAATTAAATCAACTTTATGAAATGATGATTGAAGAAAATAAAGTAATGAATTTAACAAGAATAGTTGAAAAAGATGATGTATATTTAAAACATTTTTATGACAGTTTAACTATTGTTAAAGTCTGTGATTTTTCCAAAATAGAAACGTTATGTGATGTAGGAACAGGTGCTGGTTTTCCAGGTTTAGTTTTAAAAATATTTTTTAGTGATGTTAAAATAACTTTAGTTGATGCTCTACAGAAAAGAGTTAATTATCTAAATAAAGTAATTAACGTGTTAGGTTTAGAAAAAATAGAAGCTATCCATATTAGGGCAGAAGATTTAGCAAAAAAAGGAAATAGATATGACATAGTAACGGCCAGAGCAGTTGCAAACTTATCAAAATTGTTGTCTTGGACTATGCCATTAGTTAAGAAAGATGGTTCTTTCATTGCTATGAAAGGGAATGTATCAGAAGAATTAACTACTGCTATGCCTATAATTCAAAAGAAAAATTATATATTGGAAAAAAAAGTAGAATTTAACTTACCGAAGGAAAATAGTGTAAGAACTATTTTAAGAATAAAATATAAAAATTAGTACTTTAATTTATAAATAATAATTAAGTATGCTTGAAAATAAATGTAATTAATCGCTAGATTAATTACTATTTTGATGTTATAATGATAGCATAGGAAGATTAGAAAGAATAAGTGAGGGATCGTAATGCAGAATAATGAAAATGAAGTTGTTTATTTATACTTAGATGATATAATTCCAAATAGATTTCAACCAAGACAAATATTTGATGAGAGAGCTTTAAAAGAATTAGCTGTTTCTATAAAAGAGCACGGCGTTATTCAACCAATAATAGTTCGTAATATTGGAAATAAATATGAAATAATAGCAGGAGAAAGAAGATATAAAGCTAGTGCTTTAGCCGGTCTTACTAAAATACCAGCAATAGTTAGAAACTTAGATGACAAAGAAAGTAGTAAGGTAGCTCTTTTGGAAAATTTACAGAGAAAGAATTTAAATCCAATTGAGGAAGCAAGAACATATCAAAAAATACTAGAATTAGATCAAATGACTCAAGAAGAATTAGCAAAAACAATGGGTAAGAGTCAAAGTGCAGTAGCTAATAAATTGAGATTATTATCTTTATCTGATGTTGTTCAAGATGCCTTATTAAAAGAAAAAATTTCAGAACGTCATGCAAGAGCCTTACTATCAGTAGAAGATATTGACAAGCAGAAAAAATTGCTTGATAAGATAATTGCTAACAAAATGACAGTTCGTGAGTTAGAAGAAGAAATTAATCCAAAGCCAAAACAAGAGTTAAATACTGCTGATTTAGAAAAACTTCTAAAGAAGGAACCGGTATCTATTAATGAAGATAATAGTAACATGTTACCAGATTTAAATTTACAACCTACTAATAATGTAAATCAAAATCAATTTTCAGCACCTATATCTTCTAATAATCAAACTTCAGAGATAAAGACAACAGATATTGGAATAGATTACAGCACGCCGCCTAAATTTATAGATTATAGTGATGAAAAAGTAGAAGATATCCAAGATCCATTATTAAAGAGTACAGCTAGTTCTGAAATCAATTTAGATGAACTTAGAAACAATGCTCAAGATATTAATATGTCAAATAATACTTCAATGGCTAATATGGATAGTTTATTGAAGCCAGTCCAAACAGCTACTGATAATAATATTCAAGAGCCTACTGGAAACTTTAAATTTTTCCAACCAGATACTACCTATTCTGCACCAACTACAGATAATCAGTCAGCTCTTGATTCATTGCTATTAGCAAAGGATAATTCTACATCAGTACCTAATGCAACAGATGCTTTGTTAACACCTAATGTTCCAAATAATGAACCACAAGAACAAAAAATGGATGTTCCATACTTAGATACATACAATAATCCATTTGCACATAATCCTATTTTTTCTGACGATGTTGAGAAAATCATGGGTAAGAAAATTGAGACAGCACAAGAAATACCAAAACTTGATTTTAATGGTTGCTTAAATACGGTGCGTGATGCTGTTAAAAAGATAGAACTTTCAGGATTTAAAGTAGAAAGTGAAGAAATGAATTTTGAAAAGAACTATCAAATAGTTATTAAAATAGCCAAAAAAGAGGAATAATCAAAGTAGAGAAATCTACTTTTTTCTCTAAAACTTATTTTCATAGTAAACTATTTTTGATACAATTAAGAAGAGTTATGAAAAGAAGAGAGTGATAAAAATGGGAAAGGTCATATCATTAGTAAATCAAAAAGGTGGAGTAGGAAAAACCACAACAAGTATTAACCTATCTGCCTCACTTTCTTATTTTGGAAAAAGAGTTTTATTAATCGATTTGGATCCACAAGGTAATACAACAACTGGTGTAGGAATAAATAAAGCTGATATAAACAATAGCATTTATGATGTTTTAACTGGCAGATGTAGTTGTTTAGAAGCAATGATTAAAACAAAGTATAAACAATTATATGTACTACCGGCTACAATTAATTTGGCAGGACTAGATATTGAATTGTTAGAAAAGAGTCAACAAGAACCAGGTTTTGCTAAAGGAGCACAATTAAAACAACATTTAGAAGATATTAAAGATAATTTTGATTTTATTATTATTGATTGTCCCCCATCTTTAGGACTTATTACTACTAATGCTTTAACAGCAAGTGACTCTGTAATTATTCCAGTTCAATGTGAATTTTTTGCCCTAGAAGGAATAATGCAATTACTAAATACAATAAGGTTGGCTCAAAAACAATTAAATCCTAACCTTGATATAGAAGGGGTCTTATTAACGATGCTAGACTCACGAACTAATTTAGGATTTGAAGTGGTAGAAGATATAAGAAAGTTCTTTAAAGAAAAAGTATATAATACTATTATACCGAGACTAATTAGACTTACAGAAGCACCAAGCCATGGTGAACCAATAATAGTATATGATCCTAAGAGTAAAGGAAGCGAAGCTTACTTAAACTTAGCAAAGGAAGTGATTGATAGAAATGGAAACTAAAAGAAGAGCCTTAGGGAAAGGTTTAGAAGAACTATTCAATACAGAACAAATAGATATCAATAAAGTAGAAGAAAAAATAATAGAAAACACTCCTAAGAATGAAATAGTGGAACTTAATTTGGATGATTTACGCAGTAATCCTTATCAACCAAGAAGAACATTTGATGAAGAAGCATTACAAGAATTGTCTTCATCAATCAAAGAATATGGAGTTTTTCAACCAATTATAGCTAAAAAAAGTATTAAAGGTTATGAAATAGTAGCAGGAGAACGAAGAGTTCTAGCTAGTAGAATGGCAGGTCTAGACAAAATACCAGCTATTGTAAAAGACTTTTCTGATGAAGAAATGATGGAAATAGCTCTTTTAGAAAATTTGCAAAGAGAAAACTTAAACGCAATGGAAGAAGCCATGGCATATAAGAAAATTCAGCAATCTTTAAATATAACTCAAGAAGAATTGGCTATGAAAGTTGGTAAAAGTCGTAGTCATGTAACAAATATGATGGGCTTACTTAATTTGCCAGAAGAAGTAAAAGATATGATTTTAACCAAAGAAATTTCTATGGGACATGCAAGAATTTTAAGTAAACTAGAAGATAAGGAACAGATTAAAAAGCTTGCTAATGATGTAGTAGAAAAGAAACTAAGTGTAAGGCAACTAGAGGATATTACAAATTCTCCAATAGATTTTCAACGAAAAAAAGAAATTAAGCGTAAAGATAGAGAAGGTTCAGAGTATAGTTATATTGAAAATACTTTGTGTGATAGATTAGGAACTAAAGTAAGAATTAAAAAAAACAAGGTGGAAATTAAATTTGAAAATGCCGCCGATTTAACTAGAATATTAGAAATAATGCAACTTGATAAGTAATATTATTTTTTGTCTAGAAAATGTGAGGAAGTGAATAAATGAAAGAATTTTTAGAAACAGATGTTTTTATTTATATATTAAAACCGTTGATTTATGTTGGTATCTCATATGCTATATATAGATTGATAAATTTTATTTTACAGCAAATTCTTATTAAGAATAATGTTTCATCAAAGCATAAAAGAAAACTAGAAACGTCTAAAAGTGTAATAATAAACTTTGTTAAATACTTAATTATTATAATAACTATTCTATCGATTCTTTCAATATATCATATAGATGTAAGTAAAATATTTGCAGGAATTGGTATTGCAACAGCAGTTTTGTCTTTAGCTTTTCAAGATATTGCTAAAGACTTTTTGGCAGGTATTGCAATTTTATTAGAGGACCAATTTGAAGTGGGCGATAATGTTTCTATAAATGGTTTCAGAGGAGATGTCATCTCAATGGGATTAAAAACAACTAGAGTTAAAGACTATAAAGGTGCAGTTAAAATCATTTCTAACCATACTATTAATGAAGTAATCAACTATAGTTTAAACCCTTCTTTAGCAGTAGTAGATATTTCAGTTAGTTACGAAAGTGATTTAAACGAAGTCGAAGAAGTAATAAATAAAACGATGGAAAATATAAATAAAACATATGATAATCTGAAAGGAAAATGTGAACTATGGGGAGTAGAAAAATTGGATGATTCTGCTGTAGTTTATAGAATAGCTCTAAAAACTAGGTCAAATAAAAATTTTGTAGTTGAAAGAAAAATGAAGAAAGATTTTAAACTGGCTTTAGATGAAGCTGGAATAAAGATACCATATCCACAAATAGAGGTGCATAATGAATAATAATTATGAAATTGGAACTAAATTAGTTTTAAAAAAAGGTCATCCTTGTGGAGCAAATGAATGGGAAGTAGTTCGTATTGGAGTTGATATTAAACTTAAATGTTGTAATTGCGGTAGAACTGTACTAATACCTAGAATAGAACTTAATAAAAAAATTAAGAAAGTAAAAGAGGATAATAATGAAGGATAAGAAAAAACTTAAACTTAAAAAATTTTATTTTCATCCTATCACAGTCTTCATTTTTTTAACGATAATAACAATATTACTTAGTGCTATTTTGTCGAATTTGCAAATGCAAGGTACATATAGTAAAGTGAATACAGCAAATTACGAGCTTGAGAGTGTTTTAGTTACTGTTAAAAATATGTTAACCTTTGATGGAATGAAGTTTATATTTAGTAATGCTTTACGTAACTTTTTATCATTTGCACCATTTGGTATGTTGATTCTCACATTGATTGGTTTATCAGTATCTCAATCAACTGGTTTTCTTGATACATTTATTGAAAGAAAAGTCAAAAAAGTAGATAAAAGAATTGTTACTTTTATAATTATATTCTTAGCAACAGTATCATCTTTGATAAATGATATAGGCTATGTTTTATTGATACCGTTAGCTGCTATAATATTTAAAGCAAATAATCGAAATCCTTTTGCAGGAATTGTGACAGCATTTTGTGGAGTTAGTTTTGGTTCAGCAATAAGTTTATTTGTTGGTTCAACGGAAGTAAATTTGATTCCTTCTACTACCTCTGCAGCTAGATTAATTGATCAGAGTATTCATATAAGTTTGACTTCAAATTTATTTATAATAGTGGCTTTTTCGATAATGCTTTCTCTTATTGGAACAATTATTGTAGAAAATATTATTGTAAAACGCCTTGGTAGATATAAAGATAGTCAGGAAGAAACAAAGACTGAAGAGCTTGAAGTATTAGATGAGGAAGAAATTGAACAAGAAAGAATTGCTAAGGAAAAAAAGGAGAAAGTTGGTCTTAGGTATGCTTTAATAACAAGTATAGTTGTTATAATAGCTTTCATTTATATGATAATCCCAAATTTACCATCAAGTGGTATGCTTCTTGATATGAGTGAAGACACATATCTTGGACAATTATTTGGTACGAATTCATATTTTCAAGATGGTTTTACTTATATGATAAGTTTATTGTTCATTTTTACTAGTATAGCATATGGAATTGGTGCTAAAACAATAAAAAATGATAAAGATTTAATATATGGCTGTGAAAAAATGTTTTCTTCTAGTGCTGAGATGGTAATGCTTTTGTTTGTAGCTAGTCAGTTTATCTCAGTATTTAAAGAAACCAATATTGGAACAATTATTGCAACATGGGGTGCTAACATTTTAGGAAGTGTATCTTTTACTGGTTTTCCATTAATAATATTTTCTTTAGTATTAATTGCTGTTGCAAACTCATTTGTTACAACACCGTCAAGTAAGTGGCAAATTTTTGCTCCAGTTATGGTACCAGCAATGATGCAGGCTAATATTTCACCACAATTTGCACAATTCATATTAAGAGCAGGAAGTTCTATGACTTCTGGTATTACTCCATTGTTGGCTTCATTTGCCATCTACATAGGTTACTTAAATATCTATAATAAGGACAAATCAAAACCAATAACAATTCATCAAGCAATTGCTTATGTAATGCCATATTTTACAATAATATCAATTTCTTGGATTTTACTGACAGTTGGTTGGTATTTAATAGGTTTACCAATCGGACCATCAGTATATCCAACATTATAATTTTGACATTTTATATTAATTAGATTAAAATAAAAAAGAAAATTAAAATATTTTCTTTTTATTTTGAAAGGAGTTTTATTTATGAGTTTAAAAGCAGGAATTATAGGATTACCAAATGTAGGAAAAAGTACCTTATTCAATGCAATTACTAATCAACACATTTTAGCAGAAAACTATCCTTTTGCTACTATTGATCCAAATGTTGGGGTAGTTAATGTTAAAGATATTCGTTTAGATAGATTAACAGAGATGTATGAACCTAAAAAAACAATACCAACAAGTTATGAATTTACTGATATAGCAGGACTTGTTAGAGGAGCTAGTAAAGGTGAAGGACTTGGAAATAAATTTTTGTCACATATAAGAGAAACAGATGCTATTGTAGAAGTAGTAAGATGCTTTGATAATGGAAAAATAATTCACGTAGATGGAAATGTTGATCCAATAAGAGACTTAGAAACTATTAATCTAGAATTAATCATTAGTGATTTAGAAATGGTAACTAATCGTTTAGGAAAAATAAGTAAAAGAGCATTAATGAGTAAAGATAAACAGGAAAAATTAGAATATGAGTTATTAGAAAAAATAAAAACAACGCTAGAAGCCAATCAGCCAATAAGATATATGGATTTTAAAGATGATGAATTAAAACTGTTGAAATCATATAACTTTTTAACAATAAAACCTATTATTTATGTTGCTAATATAGATGAAGGTATGATTGGATTAGAAGATAATAATTACGTAAAAGAAGTTAAAGAATATGCTAAGAAAGAGAATGCCTCTGTAGTTGTATTATGTGCAAAAATAGAGGAAGAACTAAGTGAATTAAGTGATACAGATAAAGGGGATATGTTAGAAGCACTAGGTATGGAAAAAAGTGGACTTGAGCAATTGATTTCAACTACTTACGATTTATTAGGACTAGCTACCTATTTTACTGTTGGAAAAGATGAAGTTCGTGCTTGGACTTTTAAAAAGGGAATGAATGCTAAAAAATGTGCTGGTATCATCCATACAGATTTTGAAAAGGGCTTTATTAAGGCAGAAGTTATTAGCTATGATGATTTAATGGAATATGGCAGTGAATTAAAGACTAGAGAAGCTGGAAGAGCCAGAATAGAAGGTAAAGATTACATAATACAAGATGGGGATATTTGTCACTTTAGATTTAATAATTAGTCTCAAATATAAAAAATTTATTGGTTGTATATAATTATTATGTAGACACTAGCAATTATTAAAAAAATATATGTAATGTAATATGTAAGAATTAAAAGATATAGGGCACCACCTGTCCGAATTTAAGCCTGTGGAGAAGAAAATTCTATGAAGCAGGAAGAATGTATAAGCAGTGACTATATAATTTTCTAAATAAAAAAATATGTATTAGTCTAGACATATGCTTTATGTTCTGTTATAATACAGTCGAGTATTTAAAATACTCCTTATCTAACAAAAGTTAGGTCATATGTCCAAAAGGAGGTGTAATAATGAATAAGTACGAAATTATGTTTATTGTTAAGCCAGATTTAGAAGAGACTGCAATTAAAAAAGAAGCAGATAGTTTAAAAAAGGTATTAACAAACTTAGAAGCTAAATTTGTTGAAGAAAAAGCAATGGGACAAAGAGAATTAGCTTATGAAATTAAGAAATATAAGAATGGTTATTATTTCTTATTCGTAGTAGAAGCTTCACATGAAGCTGTAAAAGAATTCGACCGTTTAGCTGGTATCAACGAAAATATTTTACGTCATTTAATTATTCGTAAAGAAGACTAGAAAAAGAGGTAACTATGAATAAAGTAATTTTAATAGGTCGTTTAACAAGAGACCCTGAGTTACGTTATACTGGTAGTAATACTCCAGTTACAACATTCAGTCTTGCTGTAAATCGTCCATTTACTAATCAAAGTGGTGAAAGAGAAGCAGACTTTATTAACTGTGTTGTTTGGAGAAAATTAGCAGAAACAGTAAAAAATTATTTATCTCAAGGTAGTCAAGTAGCAGTTGAAGGAAGAATTCAAACTAGAAATTATGATGATCAAAATGGTCAAAAGCGTTATGTTACAGAAGTAATTGTGGAAAATATTGATTTTGTTGGTTCGAGAAGAGATAATGCTCAAGGGCAAATGTCTCAACCAACAGCACCAGCAACACCATCTGCAAACTTTAGTAATCAGCCAACTTCAACCGAAACAACTCCTTATGATTTTAGTGCAATACCATCTTCACCAACAGGAACTAATATATCAAGTGATCCTTACGCTGAATTTGGTTCTAATATCGAGATAAATGATGATGAATTACCATTTTAAAAAGGAGGTTAATTTATGGCAGAATTTTATCGTAAAAAGAAAAAAGTATGTTTAATGTGTCAAGGTAAGAATTTTGATTATAAAGATGTTGATATTCTTAAAAAGTACGTTAACGAAAGAGGAAAAATTTTACCTCGTCGTGTAACAGGTGCTTGTGCAAAACATCAACGTGTTATTGCAAATGAAATTAAAAGAGCACGTCAAATCGCTTTATTACCATTCACAAAGTAATATTTTAAAGTTGAAAATTGGTTAGTTTTCGACTTTTTTATTTATAATTAATACTTAGCAAAACTCTTTAGAGAGTTTGATTTTTAAAGCTAAAAATGATATATTATAACTGTAATTTTATAAAGAAGAATTAACATCTTCTTTTTTTAAAATTGAATAGAGGTGGTTGTTTTGAAAATTAATGAAAAGAAAAGAGAATTAAAAAAATTAATTCGAGGTGCTAAGACTATATTTATAATGGCTCATAAGAACTTAGATTTAGATGCATTGGGCAGTTCAATAGGGTTATATTCAGTTCTAGAAAAACAAAGGAAAAATTGTTATTTAGTAATAAATGATAAGGAACATGAATTAGGTGTCGAAAAAGTTTTGAGAGAACTAGATGGTTGTTTACAGATAATAACAGGTCATGAAGTAGAAGATAATCTTTATCTACGTAAAAAAAGAAACTTATTGTTTATTCTAGACACTAACAAAAAAGAATTAGTTCAAGATTACGAAATCGTTTCCTTGTTTGATGATGAACAAATTGTTATAATAGATCATCATGAACTCGGTGAAACATCAATTGAATGTAGTAATAGAATAATTGATAATACAGCATCAAGTGCATGTGAAATGATAACTAATTTGATAGAAGAATATAACTCACAAATAGACCCATATTATGCAACCTTATTGTTATCAGGAATAGTTCTAGACACAAATAACTTTACATTAAAAACTAACAATGAGACATATTACAGTGCTTATTACTTATCGTGTTTGGGAGCTAGTACTACTAAAGTTCAATACCTATTAAAACAAGACTTAAAAGATTATATGGAACGTCAAAAATTAATCACTAATGTTCAAGTAATTAACAATAAAATAGCAATTGCTAAAGGAAGCAGTTATGCTATCTATCGAAGAGAAGATTTAGCTAAAATAGCTGATACTTTATTATTCTTTAATGATATAGAATTATCATTTGTGATAGCAAAAACTTCTAATAATATAACATCAGTTAGTGGACGAAGTATTGGTAAAAAAAGTATAGCTAATATTTTATCTAAACTAGGCGGTGGTGGCGATAAAATGGGAGGAGCAGCTCAATTTGAAAATGTTCCAATCAGTAAAGTCGCAGAAAAATTAAATCAAGCTATAAAGGAGGAAGACTAATGAAAGTAATTTTTCGTCAGGATGTAAAAGGTGTAGGAAAAAAAGATGATATAAAAGAAGTAAAAGATGGTTATGCCATAAACTTTTTAATAAAGAAAAATCTTGCAGTTGTAGCAAATCAAGAAAATTTAGCAAAACTAAAAAAAGAACAATCTCAAAGAAAAGAAGACTATAATAATGCTAAACAAGAAGCAAATCAAGAAAAGAATAATCTGGAAAAATTGACATTAACATTTAAAGTAAAAACCGGTGAAGGAAATCGTGTTTTTGGAAGTATTAGTCAAAAACAAATAAAAGAAGAATTGAAAGCAAACGGTTACAATATAGAAAAAAATCAAATTAAATTACAAGATTCCTTATCTTCCTTAGGATTTCATAAGGTAGAAATAGAATTACATAAAGAAGTTAGCGCAATTGTTAAAGTTCATTTAGTAAAGTAAGGAGGTAAAAATGGCCTTAAGAGAATTACCTAATAATAAAGAAGCAGAAATGAGTGTTTTAGGTTCATGTTTTTTATCAACAGCTGCTGCTACTTTAGCAATAGAAAATTTAACTGAATCTAGCTTTTTTGATTTAAGAAATGCAAAAATCTTTAAGGCTTTTCAAAACTTACACGAAGAAAAAATCCCTTTAGATTTAACGACAGTTACAACAGAGCTTACAAAGATGAATGCTTTAACAGAAGCAGGAGGAGTATCTTATTTAACAGAAATAGTTGAATTTGTACCAACTGCTAGTAATATAGATTACTATATTCAAGAAGTAGAAAAAACAGCTCTTTTAAGAGGTTTGATTGATACTGCAACAAATATAGTAACACTAGGCTATAATCAAGAAGAAAATGTTAATGATATTTTAGATTTAGCAGAAAAACAGATATTAAATATAGCTAAGAATCGAAAAAGTGGCGAATTCCAAAGTATTCAGGATGTGTTAATTAAGACACAAGAAGATCTTGAAAAATTAGCAGAATCTAAAGGAGAAATAACGGGGATAGCGACTGGTTGGTATGATTTTGATAAATTAACAGCTGGTTTGCACGAAAATGAAATGATAATAATAGCAGCTCGTCCTGGTATGGGTAAAACAGCTTTTGCTCTCAATCTTGCTACTTATGTAACTACTCATTCTGATAATACTGTAGCAGTATTTAACTTAGAAATGGGTGCTAGTCAATTAGCTAATCGTATTATTTCATCACTTGGTCAAATAGAAGGTTATAAAATGCGAACTGGTAAATTATTAAATCAAGATTGGAAAAGATTTAATGAAGCTACAACACAATTATCAAAAGCTAAGTTATATATAGATGATACTCCAGGAATAACAATTGGAGAAATAAGAGCAAAATGTAGAAGATTAGCAAGTTCTAGTGATGGATTAGATTTAGTAATAATCGATTATTTACAATTAATTTCTGGTGGAAAGAATTATGGAAGTAATAGACAACAAGAAGTAGCAGATATTTCCCGTAGCTTAAAAACATTAGCTATGGAACTTCACATTCCAATAATAGCTTTAGCTCAGTTGTCACGTAGTGTTGAAGGAAGAGAAGATAAAAGACCTATGCTATCAGATTTACGTGAGTCAGGTTCTATTGAACAGGATGCTGACTTAGTAGGATTTTTATATCGAGACGATTATTATAATAAAGAAGCAAAAAAAGATGCTACTAGTGTCAGTGAATTTATTATAGCTAAACATAGAAATGGTCCTCAAGCAACAATTCAATTACTATTTAAAAAAGACACTTCAACCTTTCTTAATATGACAAATGGTCCAGAAGAGGAGGAATAAAATGGGGAAGAAAGTATTAATAATAAGTGTAGCTCTCGCCGTTAGTGCACTACTAGTTTTATATATTCCATCACCAAAAGCAAAGAATCCACAAGATGTTTATCGGGTTTACTTGAAAGGTAATTCTTTGGGACTTATTGAAAATAAAGAAGAATTAGAACAATATATTGATAAAGAACAAGAGAAAATAAAAAATAAGTATAAAGTAGATAAAGTGTATGCACCAGAAGATTTAAAAGTGGTTAAAGAAATAACTTATCAAGAAAAAATATCTACAACTAAAGAAATATATGAAAAAATTAAAGATTTAGAATCATTTACAATTAATGGTTATGCCATAAAAATAAAAGGTATAGATAGTACAACTGAACAAGGGGAAACACAAAAGGGTGTAGACCAAACAATTTATGTTCTTGATAAAACAGTCTTTACAGAAGCAATGGATAAAACTATTAGGTCATTTGTAAATAATGATGATTATGAAAAATATTTAAACAATAAGCAAAAAGAAATTAAAGATACTGGTACAATTATTGAAAATGTTTATATAGAAAATAAAATAACTGTAAAAAATACGAAAATACCAGTAGATAAAACAATATATGAAAAAGTTGATGATTTGAGTAGATATTTATTATTTGGTACATTAGATGAACATCAGAAATATACAGTTCAAGATGGTGATACAATTAGTGACATTGCATTTAATAATAAGTTATCTAATAAAGAATTTTTAATTGCTAATCCAACTTTTAAGGATGAAAATAGTTTATTGTTTGCAGGACAACAAGTAACAATAAATATCATTAAACCACAATTCAGATTAGTTGAAATAGATCACACTGTTTTTGATCAGGAGATTAAATATGAAACCGAGGTTAAGTATGATGAGAATAAAATGGTAGGTACTGAAGAAGTAACTCAAAAAGGAGAAAATGGTCTTCAAAGAGTTACTAGTAAGGTACAAAAAGTTAATGGTCAAGTAGAAAGCTCAGTAATTAATGAAAGTGCTACTGAAAGGTTAAAGGAACCAGTAAAAGAAATTATAGTTAAAGGTAAAAAACAAAATTCTTATTCATCTGGTATAGATATAACTGGTACTACAAAAGTTGAAGGTTACTGGAAATGGCCTACGGCAACTCCATATACAATTAATAGTCCATATGGTTACCGTTGGGGAACACTTCACGATGGAGTTGATATTGGTGGTGGTTATGGTTCTCCAATTTATGCAGCTAATAATGGAGTAGTAGTTCAGTCAAGTTCTAAATGGGATAATGGTGAGTATATAGTAATCAATCATAATAATGGCTATTATACTATGTATGCTCATTTATCTGCTAGGTATGTAAAGGTAGGACAAAATGTTTCTATTGGACAACAAATAGGAGCGATGGGAAAAACTGGTTTTGCTACAGGAACACATTTACACTTTGGACTTTTCAGGGGATTTCCTTACCGAAGAGGTTCAACTTCATTACAACCACTTAGTTTATTTTAATGAAAATAATAACGTTAGCGAGCGGTTCCAAAGGAAATACTTCTTATATAGAAGTAGGAAATACTCGCTTTCTTATTGATATAGGGATAACTTACAGACACTTACTAGAAAAATTAGCTGAAATTGATAGAAGTATTGATGATATAGATGCTTTACTTATTACACATACTCATTCAGATCATATTAAAGGATTAAAAGTGTTTGTTAAGCACAATAATGTACCTGTATATATAAGAGAAGAAATGTATAAAGAATTAAAAAAAATATTACCAAAAGAAAAAATAGAATTATATAATGATAAAATGCATTTAAAAGATGTTACGATAGATTTAGTTCATACTTCTCACGATGCTCCTGGGTCAGTTGGTTTTTTGATAAGTAGTGATTCAAGTAGTTTAGTTTATATTACTGATACTGGTTATATAAATGAAAAATATTATGATTTATTATCTAATCGAGAAATATATTATATTGAAAGTAATCACGATGAACAAATGCTTTTGACTGGACCTTATCCACATTATTTGAAACAAAGAATACTAAGTGATAGAGGACATTTATCTAATGGAGCAACCGCTACATATTTAGAAAAATTTGTTGGAGATAAAACAAAATACATAATTTTAGGACATATAAGTGAAACAAATAATACTAAAGAATTGGCAT
Organism: bacterium; assembly: GCA_029007415.1. Taxonomy (GTDB): domain Bacteria; phylum Bacillota_I; class Bacilli_A; order RF39; family UBA660; genus Onthousia. The sequence goes on along the minus strand of JAQXHT010000006.1, from coordinate 440 downwards.
TCAATACTACTAAAGAAGCAATTGAAAGAACTAAATATAGTCCTAAAATATTAATAGCAACGCAAGAAGAAATAGGAGAGGTAGTTGAAGTCAGATGATAAAACTAATAGTAGTTGGTAAAATTAAAGAAAAATATTTTTCTGATGCTATTAAAGAATATGAAAAAAGATTGAGTAAGTATACAAAATTAAATATTATAGAAGTAGCAGATTGTGGTATAGAAGAGCTAGATAAATCTTTAAGAATAGAAAAAGATGCTATTATGAAACATCTTTCCCTAAAAGATTATATTATTTTATTAGATGTAAAAGGTAGAGAAATGACATCATTAGAAATGGCTGAATTAATGACAGTTAGAGAAATGAATAGCAGTAATATTACTTTTATTATTGGGGGAAGTAACGGTTTTCATCAAGATATCTATAATATAGCAAAAGAAA
>JAQXHT010000005.1 GCA_029007415.1 bacterium | reverse complement strand
AAGAGTTTTTCTTTTAATTTTAAAACTCTATCATTATCTAAGTTTACAATATTTTCTCACCTCCTTTCGGTGAGACCTAATCTAACACATATAAAAAAGAAGAGCAAATACCGAATTTTTAAAATTCACCCTTCTTTTTTGTCGAATTTGACATTTTCAGCTATGGAATTTGCCATTTTCAGGAAAGTTTAGACCTGAATTTGCAAAATTACCACTTTTTAAAAAAATTTAACTTTTATGATTATTCGTAATTATCAGCTTTAACTTCCATAAAACTTTGTTTATGGTTACAAACTGGACATACATCTAAAGCATCTTTTCCAACATAAACATGTCCACAATTGCGGCAAATCCAAATCTTATCACCATCTTTATGGAATACTTTATCATCTTTAACATTTTTTAATAAAGTTAAATATCTTTTTTCGTGTTCTGCTTCGATTTTGCCAACACTTTCAAATAAATATGCTATTCTGTCAAAACCTTCTTGACGAGCAACTTCAGCAAAGTCCTTGTACATTTCTGTCCATTCATAGTTTTCACCAGCTGCAGCATCTTCTAAGTTTTGCATAGTATCAGGAATTTCTCCACCATGTAATTGTTTAAACCAAAGTTTAGCATGTTCCTTTTCATTATTAGCTGTTTCTTCAAAAATAGCTGCTATTTGTTCGTAACCATCTTTTCTCGCCTTTGAAGCATAGTAAGTATACTTATTTCTAGCTTGGCTTTCTCCTGCAAATGCGGTCATTAAGTTTTGTTCTGTTTTACTTCCTTTTAGTTCCATCTTTATACCTTCTTTCTCCTAACAATTATCTTAGAACATTTTTTACAAAGACCATAACCAATTAAATCAATACTGTTAATATTTTGATTTTTAAATAACTCTTTTACTTTTTTTAATTTCTCACTACTATAAAATATATCTTCTATTACTCCACAGTTAGTACACTGAAAGTGATAGTGATCTTTACTAACGTCGTAACGATAATTATGATCAACTGATACTAGTTTTGCTACTTCACCTTTTTCAACTAATTTATTGATAGTTCGATAAACAGTAGCTTGACCAATACTAGAGTCCTTTTCTTTTACTAATTCAGTAAGTTCTAATAGTGTCGGATGTAAATGACATTCTTTCAACGCTTCATAAATGAGTTGTTTTTGTTTGGTTAGTCTTTCCATAAAATCAGTCCTTATTGATAATCATTATCAATTAATATAATATCATAATTAAAATTTAAGTCAAGAAAAAAAGAAGAATTTTGTTAATCTTCTTACTTATATATTAATATCTTTGGTTTTGTACTTTTACTATTTAATGATTTACGTTTAGTTAGTACTTTGTCAGTATTTAAAGTATTAGTACTAATATTTTCTTGCACAGAAGCTCGTAAAGATCTACTTATAAGATTTTGACTGCATTTTAATTCTTCTACATCATAACTAGGTTCATTAAAACTATTAGGTACTTCTACTGCATCATAATCAAAATGAACACCACTGCAATTTTTACAATAATTTATCACTCTAATATAATCAGTTGCTAATTTTTCTTCAATAGCATCTAAAACCTGATTACTAATTCTTTCTCTGTTAGTTTCTAGGGAAGAACTTCTATAACAAAGTTTTTCTAATCTATGACCAAATACATCATATATTGCTTTTATGTCATCTTCTGGTAAAGATGCTATAACTTCTGCTATTTCTTTTCTTGTATAACCGTTAAGACGCGAGTATATTTTTTTAACATCTGTTATTTTCTTACTATTGATTCTATTTTTATCAGTTTCTTTTTTTATTTTCTCATCTGCTATTTCTCTAGCAATTCTCTTCTTAATACTTTCAAAATTTTCTAAATATTCAACTATACTAGAGGAATATTTGGGATTTCTTAAAACCTCATAAGACTTTGCTTCTATCTGACGGACACGTTCGCTAGAAATATCAAAAATTTTTGCAATTTCCTTTAAACTATATCTCCTATCATTATAAAATCCATTACGCAATTTTATAATTTCAATATCACGTTTCTTTAGTAAAACATTATTAAGTAAATCATTTACATCTCTTGTTAATGAACTTTTTTCATACTGTTCTTCTACACTTAATTCATCTGTTGGTAAAAATTTAGCAAGAGTATCATCATGATTATCATTTATTGGTTCATCCAAACTTAGTATTCCAGTAGCTACTGACATAATATTATATATTTGATTATCTGTAAGATTCATCGCCTCGGCTAATTCTTCTGGTGTTGGATTTCTATTAAGTTTTTCTGATAATTTATTATAAACTTTATTGTACTTTGCTAACTTTTCATGAATATGAACTGGTATTCTAATTGTTCTTCCATAATTCATAATACTATTTGAAATATATTGTTTAATCCACCAATTAGCATATGTTGAAAAGGTACACCCTCTCTCGTAATCAAACTTTTCGACAGCTTTTATCAATCCAAGATTTCCTTCCTGAATTAAATCCAAAAATGGCACACCTTTATCTAAATATCGTTTAGCAATTGAAACTACTAATTTTAAATTACCCTCTACTAACCTATCCTGTGCCTCCAAATCACCAGATTTCATTTTCATAAATAATTCTCTTTCTTCGCCTAGTTCTAATTGCTTTGGTATACTTTGCATATACAAAGTTACATCATTATCTACATAGCTTTCATTCTTTAGCTTAACTGGTGATTTTTCTATAATGTTTTCCTTTGTTTTTAATTTAATTTTGTTCAGATAAGCATATGCTAAGACAAAAGATAGCATTGTAGAATCCGGAAAAACATCTTCAATATTTGATTTAGCTATTCTCTTACTAAATTTTTTTACTACTTCTCCTATCATAGTAAAAAACTTTGAATTATTTTTCAAAAGTGTAGTCGACATAATTTCCGATGGTCGATAATCTATAGTTTTGAATAGTGAAACAACTTTTTTTAATTCATAATGAATCTGCTTATAATTAGTAATTTTTCCTATCTTTGTTTCAATATATTTATTAAATAATTTTATATACTCTTCATCGTCTTCTCTTGTAAAAATACTTTCAACATAACTACTCATTACATTTTCTAGAATTTTATGAAAATCAAATTTTTCTTCTTTAGAACTATTAATAATTTTCATATATTTTTTCTTAATAAAAAGATTCATTAATGTAATTGCTTTATCTTTTGAATCAAAAGCAAAAGAATATTCATCACTTATTTCTTTAATATCTTTAGCTAACAATTCTGCTAGCTCATCTACTGAAATTTTTTTAATTGTTTTACTTTCTAATTGCATAATACTACCCCCACTGTTAAGTATTATTATTTATATATTAATATTTTTGCTTGTTCACTTTTATTATTTTTTAATGATTTATTTTTTACTTTTATCCTGTTAGAAGGAGTAACTGTATCTGTTTGAAAAGAAGCAAATAAACTTTTTCTTATGTTAGGATAATTTATTTTGCATGTATCTAACTCGTCAAACTGATTACTATCTAAACTATGATATTCTGTCTTATCATAATCAAATGATAAATCATTACATTTTATGTAGTAATTTGAAACTTTTATATAGTCACTATTTAATTTATCTTCAATAACGGGAATAATTTGTTTACTATATTTTTCTAAACTAGTAGCAGTTGATTTCTTTTGATAAGATAATCTTTTTAAATTACTACCAAATAGTTCTTTTACTATTTCTAAATTTTCTTTTGATAATGATGAGATAACTTCAGCTAATTCCTCTTTTTGATAACCAGAAAAGTAAGCATAAATTTTTCGAATATCTGGTTTTTCTTCACGATTAGTTTTAATTCTATTAGCTTTTCTCGTTGCTAATTCTAAAGTTCTTTCATTAGTAATTTTCTTTCTAATTTCAGTACCATTTGCTAAATAGGCCAGTACAGCATCACTATATTCAGAATTTCTTAGTTTTTTATAAGCCCTCGCTTCGATTTGATCTACTCTTTGTCTACTAATTCCTAAAATTTCTCCTACTTCTCTACAAGAATATACTCTGTTATTACAAAATCCATTTCTTAATTTCAAAATCTCTATAGTACGTTCATCTAGTAAATCGCTATTAAGTAGATTTCTTATCTCCATTTCCAAGGATTTTTTTTCATATCTTTCTTCAATACTTAAATCATCTGTTGCTATAAGTTCACCAAGAGGCAAATCATCAATTCCTAATGGTTCATCTAAACTTAACATTTTAGAATTTACCATCATTATTTGGTCTAATTGTTTGTCAGTCAGATTCAATTCTTTCTTTACTTCTTTTTGCGTAGGATAGCTTTTAAGTTTTCTAGCTAATTCATTAAAATTTGAATTATATTTATTTACTATTTCTTGAATATAAGGTGGTATAGCAATTGTTTTTCGATATTTCATAACACCTCTTAAAACATAATTTTTAATCCACCAATAAGCGTAAGTAGAAAAGGTACACCCTTTTTCACAATCAAATTTATCAACTGCTTTCATTAAGCCAATGTTACCCTCTTGAATTAAGTCTAAAAATTCTACTCCTCTATTTTGGTGATAAGATGCTATGGGAACTACTAATCTTAAATTAGTTTCAATTAGTTTGTTTCTAGCATCTTTGTCTCCTTCTTTTAATTGAAGAAATAATTTTCTTTGGTCATTTGGTAATAATGACTTTTGTAAAGAATTTAAATATAACCTTACATTATCATCACTATAAATATCTAAATCCGGTAAAGTTTCAGAATTAAGATTTTTTTGGTCTTCAGCTTTAGTTTTTAATTCTATTTCATTAATAAAAGCATAAGTAGTCACAAATGATAACATTGTAGAATCAGGGAAAATTTCTTCAGCATTCATACTACCTAATTTTTCCTTATGTCTATCAACTATTTTTCCAATCATAGTAGCAAACTTAGGATTGCTTTCTAGAATATTTGAACACACAATTTCTGAAGGTTGATAATCAATAGTCTCAAAAAAGTTGATTATTTTTTTAACTTCGTAATGAGTTTGTTTATAATTAGTAATTTCTCCTACATTTTGTTCCATATACTTATTAAATAGTTTTGTATATGCTAATTCATAGTCTACTTCAAAAATTGTTTTAATATAGTTATTCATTACACTTTCAAAAGTACTATAAAAATCTATACATTCTTTTTTATCATTATTAATGATATTTTCATATTCTACTTTAAGAAATGAATTCATTAAATTTATTGCATCTGTCTTAGTAGCAAATGCAAAGGAATAAGTTTCACTTATTTTTCTCATATCTTTAGCAAGTATTTCTCCTAATTTTTCAATTGACATTTTTCTTATTGTTGTATTTTCTAACTGCATATTATTCCTCCAAAATTTCTTAGATATTATACTAAAAAACGCTCTATTTTGCAAATTTTAATTATTCTAAAACTAATAAAAAAAGAACGTAGATTAATAATTTACATTCCATATCTAATCTAGAAAAGACATTATGATCTCCTTTAAGTAAGTCAAGCATATTATCTCTACTTAAATATAATTCATAAGTTGGTTCATTTGGAGAAAGTTTGTCTAAAGGTTCTAAAGTGTTTATATTATTATTCATATTATTTATCATAATAATAAGCAACTTCTCCTTTCTTCTTTTTTAATTACTTTTACTCATAGTCTTAACTAAAACTTTTTGCTCCTGTTGATATTCTTTTCTTTCTATCTTGCTTCCTGCTAATAATTGCTTATGATAATTTGCTAGCTTTTTAGCAGTAATATTATGAACTATATTAGCTAAATCTTCAGCGTCATCTTCTACTAAAGTTGCTGATAAATATTTATCTATTTTTTTATCACTTAAATATTCTGTTTCATTAGTAACTGGTTTTTTATTTATCTCCTGATTTAGAATTTGTGTATAGTCGGTTGCTACATTATTTTGGCGTCTTTCATAGTTTAAAACAGCTATCGAATTATCAGCTAATTCTTTTTGAATTATTGGGATAATCTCTGTACGTAATTTTTCTTTGAGACTATTTGATGAAATATTATTATATGTTAAGTTGACCAAGTCATTACCATAAACTTTAGAAAATAATGCTAATTCATCACTTGATAAAGTTGATTTAATAACTGTTGCTATTTCTTCCTTATTGTATCCTTCAAAATAATTGTATACGTACAATAATGCTATTATAATTCTAGTTTATAAATATCTTTGTTAAGTTAATGACATTGATATTTAGCAAGTTTCTTCCAAATATTCCTTTAATAATTCTAATTCTTTATGTTTTTCTTCTGTTATATTTTTTTGAAGTACATTATTTACTTCTCTTAATTTATTATGATAATAGTCTTTTACTAGTTTATCTTTTTTTAACATAAGTATTGGTCCAAGAGATAATTCTTTTAAAGAATAATTTTTCTTTCCTCTAGCAAATACTAAAATATGATAAGTTTTTGCATTTTCTACTACTAATGTTTCTTCTTCAATGTAATACCCTAAAGAACAAATAGTTTCTCTAACTTCTTTAATAAAGTTATTAGGTGATAAAATAATACTTTTAATATTTGCAAGACTTTTTTCATTTTCTTTGAATATCTTACAAATAGTAAGTCCACCCATTCCAGTAATAGTGATAGTATCAATATTATCTTCAAGAGAAGCTAGCCCATCTTTCTTCGATAGTTTTATTCTATCTGTAAGACTATAAAATTCTAAGTTCTCTTTAGCTTGGTTTAAAGGACCATCCTTATTATCAGAAGCATAAACAAAAGGAAAGTTTCGCTCCTTTAGTAAATAGATGGATAACTTAGCATGATCACATCCAACATCAAGAGGAATACTTCCTTCCCTAATATAATCACCGACTAGTTTTAAACGTCTATTTATCTTCATTAGTCAGTTAAAAAGTCCTTTAATTTTCTAGAACGAGATGGATGTCTTAGTTTTCTTAAAGCTTTTGCTTCTATTTGTCTAATTCTTTCTCTAGTAACACCGAAGATTTGCCCTACTTCTTCTAGAGTTCTACATTGTCCATCATCTAGACCAAAACGAAGTCTTAATACTTTTTCTTCACGATCAGTTAAGGTAAGTAAAACACCAGCTAGTTCTTCTTTTAATAACTCTTCTGTTGCATATTCTTCTGGACTAACAGTACGTTCATCTCTTATAAAATCACCTAAATGTGAATCATCTTCTTCACCGATTGGTGTTTCAAGTGAGACAGGGTCTTGACTTATTTTATAAACCTCTCTTACCTTATCAACAGAGATACCTAATTTTTTAGCAATTTCTTCATCAGTTGGTTCTCTATTTAAATCTTGTGTTAATTGACGTTGAACACGAGCTAATTTATTAATAGTTTCAACCATATGAACAGGAACACGAATAGTTCTTGCTTGATCAGCTAAGGCTCTAGTAATAGCTTGTCTAATCCACCAAGTAGCATAAGTTGAAAATTTATATCCTTTCTCTGGATCAAACTTATCAACTGCTTTCATAAGACCAATATTACCTTCTTGGATAAGGTCAAGGAAAAGCATTCCTCTTCCGACATAACGTTTAGCAATTGATACAACAAGACGTAGGTTAGATTCAGCTAAGATTCTTTTAGCTTCTTCATCACCATCAACAGCACGTCTTGCATATTCAAATTCTTCATCAGAAGTAAGCAATGGAATACGACCAATTTCTTTTAAATACATTCTAACTGGGTCATTAATCTTAATGTCCTTAGAAAGGGTAATATTTTCAACTAAAGTATTATCAGTTATTTCTTCTCCACTAGCTTCTTCATCATTAGCATCTTCACTAACTATTTCAATACCTGCATCTACTAAACTATTATATAAATCATCAAGACTATCACTATCTAGCTCTAAACCTTTTAGTTCATTGGCCATTTCTTCATAAGTAATGTAACCATTTTCACTACCTTTTTTGATTAGATTTTCTTTTCTTTGTTCAATAGTTTTAATTTCATTTACCATTTTGCTTCTCCCCAATTCTCAATTTTCTTATCTCTTCAGCTATTCTTGCTTGTTCCAGTGGATCAGTTGTATCAAGTAATTTCTTATTTAATCTTTTGATTTGTTGTTTTCTACTATAATCTAGAATAACACTTTCATAACTAGAAATTTCTTCCTTGCTTACTTCCTTCTTCAATGGATATGAACCGATTTCTGATAAGAGTTTCAATAATTCTTCATTTGTTCCAAGATAAGTGTAAAAGTCTGCCCAGTTTATAAAGCCATTTGTTCTATAGTAAGCTACTATTTCATTTTCTAATATGCGTAATTTATTATTGGGAAAAACAAGATGTGCTTCTTCAACATCATCTATAACCCAAGGTAAATCAATCATATAAGAAAGGAGTGCATAGCTAGCTTTTTGATACTTATCTAATCTTTCAGTGGGTGCTTTTGTTCCCACAATTTTAAAAGGTGTTATTTCTTTTTGGCCTTTTAATTCTTGAAAACTTTTTTCCAAGGTATTATAACCTATTTCGAAGCTTTTTGCAAGGTCTTTTAATATTATTTCTATTCTTATCGGGTCATCTATCTCTTTTGTTTCTTCTAAGACTTTGTGAATATAATCAGCTTTTTCTTCACTACTAGCAAAGTTTACTTTATTTTTTAAGTGCTTTATCTTATAGTCTTTAAAGAAGATAGCACTATTAATTAAGCTAGTGAAAGCTTCTTTTCCTCTAGAAAGTAAAAAACTATCAGGATCATCTTCAATGGGAAGTTCTATTACTTTAACTTCGATACCTGCTTCTCCAAATAAGTTACCAGCGGCCATGGTCGCTTTTTGACCGGCTTCATCACCATCGAAGCAAAGAATTATATTAGGAGATAATCTTTTGATATTACCGATATGGTCTTTAGTAAGAGCGGTTCCCATAGTTGCGATTGTATTATCAAAGCCATAGATACTAGCTCTTATTATGTCCATAAAACCTTCCATAATAATAACATTTTTACTGATTCTGACTGCTTCTTTAGCAATATGATAATGATAAAGTAGTTTCCCTTTTTTAAATAGTTCGGTTTCTTTTGTATTTAAGTATTTATTTTGTTTACTATTAGTAATAATTCGTCCACTAAAACCTATTACACGACCATTCAAATCGTGTAAAGGAAACATTAATCTATTTCGATATAAATCATTATTGCCAGTACTTAGTCCGACTTGGTTAAGTAAATCTATTGTATAACCTTTCTTCATTAAAAGATTAGTTAAGTTATTATCATCTAAAGACCAACCTAGTTCAAATTTTTTAATAATTTCTTCATCGATACTTCTATTTTCTAAATAATTTCTAGCATCTTTACCCATACCACTCATCAAATTGTTTTGATAATATTTTAATGCTAAGTTATAAATATCATACCAAGCATCATACTTGGTTGTTTTTTTTGTCTCGTGATATCCAGCAAGTGGTATTCCTACTCTATCAGCTAATTCTTTTAAGACTTCTCTAAATTCTTTATGTTCATAATCCATTAGGAAGTTAAAAACATTACCCGTAGCATGACAAGAAAAGCAAGTATAAATTTGCTTTTCTCTAGAAACACTCATTGAAGGATTTGTATCATCGTGGAACGGACAGACACCAAAGTAATTTTTACCACGAGCAACAAGAGGAATTTTTTCGCTAATGATATCAACTATATCATTTTTTTGTCTAATTTCTCTTATGATATCTTGTTGATTCATTATTTTCACCTTCCTCTTATATTAAATTTTTTCTAGTATAACTTGTAACATTTGGGTAAGTATAAATATCTACTGTTCCTTTATTAACCATTTTGATAAAGCCTAAACCATTGATACATAAGTCTTCATCAAATTTCATCTGATGTGTTGTTTTTCCCATTTCTTTCAAGTCCATTCTACGACTTGCTATTTTTCTTATTTTTAAATCATTTGACATATAGAAAGTAAAGCTATTCTTCTCACCTTCAACATAATCAATACGAAGTAAGTCATCTACTAAGATACTTTGTCCTTTTTTGATTTGATAAGTCTTTGGTTTAATTTCTTTACGTGGACTTATTTTCTTAAGGACTGTTTTATCAACAACATTAACTATACTACCATTATCAACTAACCCCGGTGTATCTATTAAAGTTAAGTAATCATTAAGTTCAATCTTAACTGTACTTAAAGTAGTAGCTGGTAAAGGAGAGATAGTTAATTCTTCATTATTATCAGAATAGTTAGAAATAAGTTTATTTATTAAGGTACTTTTTCCGGCATTAGTATGTCCTACTACATATACATCTTTACTAGTTTGATATAGTTTAATTTGTTTTAATAAATAATCAATGTTTTGGTTTTTCTCCACACTAATTACAATTACCTTTTCAAATGGCACTTCCATATTATTGAAATAATTAATTATTTTTTCTTCTTTAACAGATTTTGGGAGAACATCTTTCTTATTTAAAACTAAAATCATCTTATTAGGAATATATTTTCTAATTTCTTCAAAGTTTTCTTCTAAGTTAAGTAAATCTGCTATATATAGAACTAAATCTTTTGTTTCACCGACTTGTTTTAGAATATCGATATATTCATCATTACTTTTAGTAACTACTTGATAATCACCATAGTTCTTTATTCTGAAACATCTTTGACAATAATCTTGTTCTAAACTAACGGTATAGCCTTCTTGTAAAACATTTTCATCTTGCAGCTTAATGCCACATCCTTTACAATATTTCTCTTCATTCATAATAATATTTTCCTTTCTCTAACAGTTTTCCCTCTTTTAATTTCTTTAGAATTTTTTTCTCTAAAAATCTATTAATACTAGTTACTTTAAATTCATTATTAGATATTGGATCTACTAATATAGCGTTAAGTTTTAACTTTTTAGCTAGCAACATATCAGTCATATACTGATCTCCTATTAAGATGACTTCCTCTTTTTTTAGATTATTTTCTCTTAAGAGTTTTTTCATATTTCTGGTACTAGGTTTCAAGGATAAAGAATAGTATTTAATTTTTAATTTATCACCGAATGGTTTTACTCTTTTACTTGGACTATTGGAAAGAATAAAGAGTGTAAAGTCCTTCTTTAGAGTTGCAAAATAGTTAACTACTTCAGTACTTGGTACTTTTTCATCTGTTCTTGCAATAGTATTATCAAGGTCAAAGACTAGGGCCTTTATCTTTCTTTGTTTCAAGTCTTTAATAGGTATTTGATAAATATCTTTTAGATACATATTTGGTCTATAATAGTTAGGCATATTACCTCCTCTAATTGTTAACTCTTTGTCTTACCATTTTGGTTCCTGGGGTTATTTTGTCAAAATGATAACCGTGTTCTTTACCATATTTTATAATACTTCTTAGAGCATCTCTTGTATAAGGTTTAATATCGTGCATTAAAACCATATTAGTTCTATCTTTTGATAAGCTTCTTGTTACCTGTTTAATGATACTTTCTGAATCTTTGTATTCACCGGCATCACCACTAGAAATATTCCAGTCATAATAGTAGTAACCTTTTTCAATAACTTGGTTAGTTAAAGTGGACATTATTCCTTCTTGATAATGACGACTAACTGTATTACTACTTCCGCCAGGAAATCTAATTATTCTACTATCATAACCAGTTATTCTTTTTACTCTATCGTGAACTTTTTCTAAATCATCAAAATAAGCATCTACCGATTGATAAACTACTGGATAGCTATGAGAAAAAGTATGTAGTGCAACGGTATGTCCTTCGTCATATTCTCTTTTAATAAGTTCATCTGGACCTTTGCCGGTTACAAAGAAAGTAGCTTTGACATTCTCTTCTTTTAGGATATCTAAGATAACATTGGTAGTACCAGCATTTGGTCCATCATCAAAGGTTAAGTAAATTGTTCCAGCGTGATCTCTTCTAACCATTTTGACAGTTCTTTTAGCTTCCGCTTTATTATGCGCTTTATCTTCTATCATATAGGTTATTACTTGATCATTTGGATTGTTTTGATCAACACTTCCACTAGTTATGACCATCCCTGTGATGTCTTGGTCACAGTTATCAATTGCTTTATAACCTGGTTCAACATAAGGCTCACCAAGATAAGAGAAGACAATATCTCCACCATTAAGCGTTAAAACAGGAGGTGTTTTATCTCCTTCACTGATTTTTCTCATCTTTTTAGTTTCATTACCGGCTTTATCTTTTATTTCATAAGTAATTATATTATCTTTCTTGGTTATTTTTACTTTTTTAGTTAAATTCCCATCGACATTATCATTAGCTTTATAACCTAATTCTTCATATTTACTATTAGGGCAGATAAAAACATCTTCTCCTCCTTCGAGTGTTAGAACAGGAGGTTCAATATCTTTAACTTCTACTTTTCGTTTGGTGCTGATAGTAATGATTGGTCCTTTTACTTTATAGGTAATATAGTAAATGCCATCTTTCTTACTATTAACGTTTCCTGATACTTTTACTTTATCGGTCAAGCTGTCGAATAAGTAACTTGCTTTATAACCTGGCTCTTTATATTTCCCATTTCTATTTACTATGATAGTTGATTTTCCTTTTAAAGTAATTCTTGGTACCAATAGAAAAAAGACAAGTAAAATAAATACTAGCATAATTAGAAATACAAGACAAACTTTTCCTTTGTTTTGTTGCCACCAATTAATTTTTACCATTTCTTTCATAACGCCTCTTTTCAGTTATTGTATCATAACATATCTCTTTCTTTTTTTAAAGACAAATCTCATCAGTTATTATACCACAGAAGTGAAAGTATTAAACAGAAGAAAAAAACTGTTCATTTGATAAACAATTTTAGTTCTTTTTGCTTTTGTTTAGTTTTCGCTCAAGTCTTAGTTGTTTTACTTTCTCCTGTGCTAATTCTTCTTGATCAATATTTTCATATAAACTTGTTACTAGTCTTTGACGTAGTTCTTGTTCTTTGGCTTTTTCTTCTTCTGATTTAAGGTCTTCTTCTAACTCTTTCTTACTATCATAACACCAAGTATAGGTTGAATCTTCACCGAACATTAAGTTCTTAGCATAATCTAGATTTCCTCCTAAGTCACTATATTTTCTTAAGAAAGCAGCGATGTTAAATTCTTCGGTGGTTCCATTTATTTCATAAATAAGTGGCTTTTCTAAAATTAGTCCAAAATCATTAGCAAATAGTAAGGCTCTTCTAGCTCCTAAAAAGTCATCGCCTCTTTCCATTATACGAAACATAATACATTCTAGCATCGCATCTCTTTGCTTATTTAATTTATCTACTCTTGCAACTTCGTTTGCTAGTTCGATATAAGCGTTTTCTGGAATATCTTTGTTTTTTAGTCGTTCTACTACTTCGCTAGCTCGACATTCATCTAAATTTTCATCTTTCAAGGCTGACTTTCTTTTATTAATACTTGCCTTTTCAATAACTCCTCTTTTTGTTAGCATTAAACTATCCCAGGGATCCCAAATACCACTAGATTTTAAATTAATAAATTTATTATATCTAGGTTTTCGAAGCAACTCTTTTTCTTCCTCAGACAATATTTTTATCATCGGCTTTATACCAATAAATTTGTTCCATTCTAGTTCTTCAAGAGTAGTTTCTTCTTCTAAAGTATCATTTAGATACTTATTATCTTGAAACATAACTTGATTAACATAAGAATCATTTATAAATTTATCTTCTGCTTGAAGAAAAGATGTATCCGGATAAATGATTTCATATATAACAGCCATTTTTTCAATAAAGTTTTTCATTTCTCTCGTTCTTGAATTGACATATGTAGGATTTGGTTCTTCTATTAGAAGATTCTTTTCATAATCAGTTAGAAAGTTATTTATTCTTCTAGCAAATAGTTCTTTATACTTATTTGTATATGCTTCTGATGTATGCATATTTTGTGATAAACCTTCTTCAATCTTTTTTGATTCATTTGGTTCTTCAATATTAATTAATTTGTGAATTCTTTCAAAAATATTCATTGTTTTTCCCCCCTAACTGTCATTATTATACCATTTATGATGTAGTGTGCAAAGATTATTTGAATATTAATCAGTAATTAACAATAGAGAACAAAACTGAAAATAAGTTTTCAGTAGCCTTACCTCACGGTAAGGCATTTCTGCTTCATAGAATTTTCTTCTCCACAGGCTTAAATTTGGACAGGTGGTGCCCTATTATTTTTCACTGAATTTTATTTTAAGTTAAGCTCTGCATATATATTTTTAAACCTTCAAACATTATATTCACGCTTGCGTTGAAATCTCTATCATGCTTTGTATGACACATTGGACATTCGTACTTTCTTATACTTAAATTCTTTAACTCTTTATTTTGAAAC
>JAQXHT010000004.1 GCA_029007415.1 bacterium | reverse complement strand
GTTGATGCTTTTACTAGAAAAGAAGAATATATTTTAACAGAATATATAAAAACACATGAATCAAAATATAATCTAATATTATTAGTTGCATTATATACAGGAATGAGAATTGGTGAAATATTGGCATTACGACCAAGTGATGTACACATTTCAGGAAATATTGGAAGTATTGACGTAAAAAGAACATTAACAAAGGATATTCACAATAAAGTAGTAATTGGAGATATTACTAAAACAAAAAATGGATTGAGAACAATAGATCTTACACCTTTAGCTGTTCCTATAATACAAAAAGCATTAGCACAATATAAAGAAAATAAATATGATGTATTGTTTTGCCAATCAGATGGAAAGTTATATACAGATGGACAAGTTAATTCAGCTTTTAAAATAATATGTAAAAATGCAGGACTTCGAGTTGTAACTTTAAAGCATAAGAAAGTTGGAAAAAGCCAAGGTATTCACTATGTTAATTATAAATCTAGCGATAGCCATACACATATGCTAAGACATACTTTTGCAACAAGATGTATTGAATCTGGAATTGCTATAGAAGTATTACAGAAAATATTAGGTCATGCAGATATTACAACAACTATTAATACTTATGGATATATTTATTCATATTTAAGGCAGAAAGAACTTAATCAAAAATATACAAAGTATATGCAAGATACAAATGCAATACTTGAAGAAAACTTCGAAAGATTTGAAGAAGAATATTTAAAATTAAAATAATAATTTACAATTAGAACTTTATATGATATAAAATAATAAAAGATTGGAACTTACAAAAAGAAATGGAATAGTTTGGAACGAAGTTCCAAATATAAGTTGATTATGAGAAGTCTTGATATTACTGGTGTAGATTTGTAAATTAAAATGTACATCTGCACCATTAGAACCTCAAGCACTTTCGAAGATTAGCTTGAGGTTTTAATTAAAAGAATTGATAGATTTTTCTAACAAATTTCTAACAATTCACAAAGTTTCTTTTATTAGATGTATTAGAGTCCAGATCTAATATATCTTTTTTATTAGTATAATTTTCTTTATTAATAGTAAAGCTTAAAGCATTTTCAATAGCAGAAGCTGATTTTATTTTTGTACTTGAATCTAAATGCGTATATCTCTCAGTAGTTTTTGAACTTTAATGACCAAGCCAGTCTTGTATTTCTCTTATGGATATACTTTTCTTTACAAGTAATGTTCCGACAACTATGTCTTAAATCGTGAAATCTAATCTCCCTTAATTTATTCTTTCTTAATATATCTTTAAATTTATGACTAACATAATCAGGCTTTCTTAAGTTCCCTAATTCATCAACACAAACGAAATCAATATATTGTTTATTATAACTATCTTTAAAAATTGACATATAATATTCTTGCATTTTTCTAGTATATAAAAGCAAATCTTCAATTTCTTTAAATAAAGGAAGAGTTCTATAACTAGATTTATTTTTTGTTTTACTTTTGGTAATAGTTTTCGTTTTAGTATCATTTTCTTTACTTTCATCTGTAACTGTAACAACTTTATGACTAATTGTAATGGTTTTATTTACAAAATCTATAGCAGACCATTTTATTCCTAGAACCTCACTTCGTCTTAATCCATAAAATGCAGTAAGATAAACTATAACCTCCAGTTGTGTATTCTTTACAATTTTGAATAAAGTATTTAGTTCATCTTCACTATAGAAATCAGCGATAAATTGCACTTGTTGTGGTCGTCCGACTTTTATAGCTGGATTAGTAAGTATTAAGTCTGTTTTTACTGCATAATCCAATGCTTTTCTTATATTAGCATGATACTTTGTAACAGTAGTTCCTTTTAATCCCTCAGAATATAACCAATTATAAAAATCTAAAATATGAACTGGTTTCAATTCATCAAGCATAATTGGATGCTCAGTAAAGTATTTCTTAGTTCGACCTTCAATCTGTCTTTTATAGCCAGTATAAGTTGATTCTTCAACTTGGTGTTTTATCATTTCAAGCCATTTTATCATAAAGTCTGAAAATGAAATTTGAACTTTTTTATCTTCTGTAGAAGTTGTTATTATTGTTTCTAACTTATTTTTAAATTCATCTCGTATTTGAATAAGTTTCTTTTCAGCTTTTCGCTTACTCTCATTTTCCTTAAATCCTGTAGATACCCATTTTTGTTTTCTTATGCCATCTACATAGTAAGTCAATACTGTATAATAAGTTTTATTTTTAATTGTTAAATATGCTGTAATATCATACATTTTGAAATCTCCTTTCTAATTTTTTACAGTATTATTAGTTAAAAAAGCGACAACATTTATCTTAGGTATTCTGTATAGCTTTCCAACTTTGATTGATTTAATAATACATTGTTGAACTAATTTGTAAGCTGTTTGTTTGCCTATGTTTCCAAGCATTGATTGTAGACCAGATACATCAACAACATCAGGATAATCAGCAAACATTTCTTGAGTGTATTTGTTATCTTCCATGGCATTCCTCCGTTTCTTTAAAATTCAAATCTTGCGTGTAATTAGTAGATTATATTTACCCTGTCCCATCTACTAGGGGAGTGCTGTAGATAGTTTGTTAGACTACATAGGAATTTCACCTCTCCGCCGTTAGCCGAGCAGCCCCTCAACATCACGTTAAGCCAGACTGAAGTTTCTTTAAATGTTCTACAACATTTTCATATGACACTAAAACTAGTGTGTTTGTCAATGTACTAATTCTATTTTTACAATTATTATTTATTAAACTATTTTAATCGTAATCACATTATAGTATAATTATAATAGAATGTCAATAACAAAATGTAAAAAAATAAAAATTGTTAACAGATAAATTGGGGGAATAATTAAAATGAAAACAAATTTACCAGAGATGAATTTTTTTGATGGATTTTATATATGGTTTAATAAGGAGAAAAAAGAGGAATATTATGCTACTCCGTTATATTTGTATAAGGCTAATACAAAAGTTGAATATGACAATAGATTGGTTAGTGTGTATTTAGAAGACAAGAAGAGAAAAACTCCTGTTGAAGAACAAGGTTTGAAATTTCCAGGCAATATGTATTTTCCATATCACGAAAAATTTGGAATGTTTTTAGTAAGATTTTTAAATGCCGATTTTCAGCATTATGAAAGTGCTTATGATACATTTTTTTATGCTTATGGTTTTGAAATTTTAAAAGAATTAGACGAGTATTATAAATTCGAATTGCTAGATAAATATAAAGATGAAACTGAATACTTAAAAGAAATGAAAAAAATATTTTTGGCATTGCAATATAAGATTCAGGAAGTACAAGAGGAAATGATAAATTGTGTTACTTATATTTATAATTTAGATAATAGAGAAAAATTGGAGGAATTTACACCAAGCCAAAGATTTGCAGTTTATTTAATAAAACACCTAGGTGACTTGTATAAATATAATAAAAATGATAATGTTATAAAAGATAATTATTCTAATAAGCATTTAGAGTTTAGTATTTTGAGTGAGTTACAATTATTGGAACGATTTAAGAATAATGACATATTGGTTTCTATGATTGATACTCATGAAAGTAAGGATTTATCTGCTATATGTTATGCAGTTCTTGAAGAACTTGTCAAGGCACCAGGTAGTCCAATTAAGAAGTGTCAAAATTGTGGAATGTATTTTATTCCTACTTCGAGGTTGGATGAAATATATTGTGGTTATCCGAAATCTGATGGAAAGACTTGTAGAGAAAAAGGTGCATTTCAAGCTTACAATGAGAGGTTAAAACAAAATAGAGCACTTGCAGAATACAGGAGATTATATCAGTTAAAGTCTATGGCAGTTGGTAGAAATAAGGATAATGAGCAGATGAAAAATGATTTTGAAAAATGGAAAAAAGATGCTAAAGCTAAAGTCAATAAGTTGAAACATGGGGTTTTAACAGAAGATGAAGTATATGAGTGGTTAATAAAAAATAAATAATTTGAATTTTGCCACCGGTGGTGGCAGAATTCGAGGAAATATAAAAAATAAATTTTGCAACATTATGCTGCAAAATTTAAAGGGGGAACAGTTTAATGTGCATGAAAGAAAGGTACACAAATCTCATAAATGATGTTTTAGATTTATTTGAAAGATTTGGTAGATATATTAAACGATTTAAAAACAGGTTTTATATAGTCAATTTTAAAGGAATTACAAAATACGAAAAAGAAATAATTAATAAGTTTTATAATAGTAGATTGGAAGAATATACTTCAGAATCAGTTACCTTAAATGAAACTGAGTATAATGATATTATCTTAAAACTAATAGAGAGAAATATACTGAAAAACAAAACGGTACTAGAAAAAATAAACGATTATACTGGTTATGGAGTTAATTATAATTTAATAGCCAAAGCTAGAAAAAAATTAAATAAAAAAGGAGGATTAATTTAATGCAAAATGCTGAAACAAATAGAATTGAAAACAAAGAAAGATTAAATGAAGACTTCGAACAAGAAGTTATAGCTTTTCTTAACTACAGAGAAGGCGGTGCAATTTATGTTGGAATAAATAAAAATGGTCAACCAGTTGGAATTGACGATATAGATCAAGTGCAATTACAAATAAAAGATAGAATAAAACACAACATTCAGCCATCAACATTGGGATTATTTGACGTAGTTGTGGAAACAATAGATAATACAGATGTAATTAAAGTAATAATATCAAGTGGAACCGAAAAGCCATATTATTTAAGAAAAAAAGGCAGAACTCCAGAAGGATGCTACATAAGAGTTGGAAGTAGTAAAGAAAGAATGACAGAGAGAATGATTGATGATATGTATTCAAAAAGAATAAAAAATACATTGAAGGAAATTGACTCTCCTAGGCAAGAACTTACATTTAATCAATTAAAAATTTATTATGAAGAACACAACTTAAAATTAAACGATAATTTTTTACAAAACCTTGACTTATTAACAAGTGAAGGAAAATACAACTATAACGCCTTCTTATTAGCAGATGAAAACAATGTATCAATAAAACTTGTAAAATATTTAGGAAATAATAAACTTGAACTACTAGAAAACCTTGAATTTGGTAACCGTTGTTTGATTACAGCAACACAAAGAATACTCGAGAGGCTTGATGTTGAAAATACTACATATGCTAAAATAGAGTATTTCGGAAGAAAAGAACAAGAAAAAATTGATAGCAGAGCCTTAAAAGAAGCTGTTATAAATGCAATTGTTCATAATGATTATTCTTATGGAAATAGTCCTATTATAGAATTATATTCAGATAGAATAGAAATAACTTCAGCTGGTGGATTACCACAAGAATTATCACAAGAGGAATTTTTAGAAGGTGTTACTGCTCCAAGAAATAAAGAACTAATAAGAGTGTTTAAAGACGTTGAATTAATTGAAAATATTGGTTCTGGTGTATTAAGAATTTTGGATGCTTATGATAAAAGTTGCTTTAAATTCATGGAACATTTTTTAAGAGTTTCGTTTAAATATAAAGAAAATCCTTTTGAATATGATGATACTGCTACAATAGAAAGCAGTAAGTTAGGCAGTAAGAAAAGCAGTAAGTTAGCAGTAAGTGAAAAACAAATATTGGAACTATGTAAAGCAGAAAAATCTCTAAAAGAGATTGCACAATATTTTGGATATTCTGATGTATATAAGTTTAAAAATAATTATATAAATCAATTATTAGAGCAAGGTAAATTGCAAATGACTATACCAGACAAGCCAAAAAGTAGAAATCAGAAATATATTTCAAAATAGATAAATTTACTATTTTACATAAAATATGCTATAATCTATGTATGAGTGGGAATTACCCCACGAAGCACTCGCAAGGGTGGAGTACATTGAAATCGCCAATATGGCAGGAGGTAATTATGAAATTAGCTGAAATTAAGAAACTTGCTGAAGTTGACAGCAGAGATGCAATGTTCTTCAAGGAACTGTACAGAAACTGTGTTAAAGCTATCGAAATGGTACCAGAAGAGTTCATTAAAGAGGCATTTGACAAGGCTTTGCAGAGTGACTCAGAAGTACGGCAACTTTTAGTTGGAACTAGATACAATGCAACTTTTGTTTCGATTTGCTCTAGCAATTACAAAAAAGCATTTTGGAACAGCGAAGAAGAAATCGAAGATGGACTGGAAAGCAATATTGCAAGATATGGCTTTAAAGAGGTGATGTTTGAGGATGAAGCAATCTGGGTAATCTTCCCTTTAAGAAAGAATGTTGGGCTGTTTGACATGGCAGACGATAACTGGACATCTGGTATGACTGAGGTAGCTATTAAAATGGAAATGAGGAGAATATTTGGTAAATATTTGCTTTCCTATGAAAATGCTGTAGCAGAGGTATCAGAAGAATTTTTTACTAATTAAACCTGTCATATACAGAGCGGTTAGAAAGGAGCCCCTTCCATTAGGGGGCTTCTTTAATAAATATTGGAGGAAAAAATATATGAAATTTGGAAGTGAAACATTATATAGATTATTTGTATTAGTAGCAGATGAAAAAAGCATAACAAGAGCCAGTGAAAAGCTATATATATCACAACCTGCAGTTTCTAAACAAATAAAAAAACTGGAAAATGAGCTTAATACAACACTATTTAATAGAAAAAATATGGAATTAACAAAAAACGGAAAGAAACTTTATAATCAATTAAAACCTATTATTGATGAATTGGAAAGAATTGAAAAGAGTTTTGAAACAAAAAGAAATATAAAACTTGGAACATATAATACTCTAATGAGTAAACTACTAAGTTCAAGTATTTTAGAATACTATAAAATATATAAAGACAATGAGGTCATTATAGAGAATTCAAATATAGAGAAAATGTTTAAAAAGCTAGAAAATGGAGAACTAGATTTAGTAATAGTAAAAAAGTTTAATGAATCCAATCCCAATATAAAGTACATAAAATTAGGAAATTTAGAAGATATATTTATATGTGGTAACAATGTCAATTTTGGAAAACATAAAGAATTAAATGTATTAGATAACAAAATTTTATATGTTCCAAGAAATAATTCAATAGCACTAGAAAAAATGTTGGAAATATTAAAAGACAGTAATATAAATCCAATAATAAAAAGAGTAGATTCAACGACAATGGTAAATCTTGTAAGGGATAGCTCCAACATAGGTTTTATAACAAAAGAGTATATTAGCGAAGAATTAGAAAAAGAAGAAATAAAAGAATTACAACTCGATATTAATATTCCAAAATCAGAATTTGGAATCTACTATATTGAAGATAACAAATTTAAAGAACTAGCTGATTTTATAAAAGTAATAGAGTATAACTTAAAGTTATGAACAAATAACTAATATATATTTAACATAACACACTTTCGATATTATAATTTAATTAAAGTTATAGTAAAGGAAGTGTGTTTATGTTATTTCTTTATTTAGTTTTAGAATTTTTTAAAATTGGAGCATTTTCGTTTGGTGGAGGATTTGCAACACTACCGTATATATTTGAATTAGCAGATAAAACTAATTGGTTTGATTATACTGAAGTAAATCAAATGATTACAATTTCACAAATGACACCTCGGACCACTTGCATGTAATATGGCAACCTATGTTGGAGATAAAGTTGGTGGAATAATTGGTTCAATTGTTGCAACAATTTCTTTTGTGATTCCAGCAATAGTTAGTATGTACTTTGTATATAAATTATTTGACAAATTTAAAGATAATAAAAGAGTGAACAAAGCACTTAAATTAATAAGAGCATCAACATTTGCAACAATATTGGTTAGCTGTTTTACAGTAATAAAAAATACAGTATTAACTAATTCTAATCATTTAAATTATAAGGTTATTCTTTTAGCTATTATTATTTATTTTAGTATGAAAAAGAAAAAATTACATCCACTAATATATATGGTAATGTCTGGAATAATAGGGATAGTATTTAGTTTTAGTATGTAGGAGTGAGTTATATGAAAAAGATTAAAAGTTTAATTAAATTGTTTTATTTGTTTAGTATAATGGGAATTCAGATGTTTGGAAATCTTGTAACAATGATTCCAATTTTCGAGAATGAATTAGTTACAAAAAGAAAATTAATTACAAATGAAGATGTTTTAGATGCCATAACAATAGGTAGATGTGGACCAGGTGCAGCTATAGTAAATACAATTGCTTTTATTGGAAATAGAATAGATGGATTTTTGGGTGGAGTATTTGCTGTTTTAGGTTTTTGCTTTTTTCCATTTTTGGTAATATTGATTATTTCTTATTCAATAGATACATTTTTAAACGATGAGATAATTAAACATTTTCTAAAAGGTGTTTCAACTTGTATAAGTGTTATGATTATTAACTCAATGATTGATTTTGGAAAGAAAACACTTAAATCAAAAATATGTTTATTAGTATTTATTGTTACATTATTGTTATCTATTACAACTAATATTCCTATTGTATGTTACTTAATTATTTGCGTGATTTTATCAATATTTTTAAAAATTGATTTTTAAATACAAAGTACTGTATTATTGAAAACAAGCAATATTTATAGTACAATCTCGAGTTTGACAGTTTTGAAAGAGTAAAAAGCCGGTAACATAGTTAAATACTATCTTATCGGTTTTTATTGTGTGCCAATCTTCTGGTGATAAAGCCCACTCTTGTAAATGTCCTTTAATTTTCTTTAATGATTGTGTTACTATGTATGAACGATTTTGTATATTATTGAATTTTCTATTTTCATTTGATGCAAGTCCTGCATCTGTACATACTACAAACTTTGAAAGTTCGAAATCTTTTATAATTTGTTTTTCTAATGGTTTTAATGTTGTTTGTTCATTTGTATTTCCACTATTAACATTAAATGCCAATGGAAAACCATCACCATCCATAAATAAGCCCATTTGTGCAATTGGATTCGGTCTATTTTCTTTTGAAAGCCCATATTGTTTTAAGCCTTCTGCTTGCTCTATTTCAAAGAAGTAATTTGTACAATCATAATATAGAATTTTTGTATTTCTATTTACTACATCTAAACTATTTTTATAAACTTCTGCTTCAATAAATTCTGTTTCTCTGGAAATAACTTCCAGTGATCTATAAATATCATGCAATTCATAATTTGGTTGTTCTATGAATTTTTTTGATGCTTCAAAAGAAGATAATTTTGAAGATGGCTCTATAATTCTCGTATATATTAAATTTGATAAAATTGAATTTAAATCATATTTAATTCTATACTTTTCTGAAATATTTTTACAAATTTTATCAAGTCCTAGAGAATAATAAATATTTTGTAAAAATAAATATCCACAATTGAATGTTATTTGTTTATTTTTTTCAATTATATTTGACTGTGAAAACTCTGCTGTTATCGTTAAATTTTTTTCTTCAATTTGTTTATTTATAATATTAACCTGTTCTTTTGCCCATTCAATTGGGGAGATGCCGTTTGAAATTTTTAATATTTCTTGTTCATTTCCAAGTTTTTTGAATATTTTTGTTGAGCGTTTTCCTTCAGAAGTTTTTGTATCTGTTATTATATAATAATTTATTGAATTTTTTGATTTATTTACTTTTAATCTCATTTGTATCAAGCCTTTCATTTGTTTTTATGATTATATCATATCACGACAAATCACGCAAGACAAAAATAAAAATTTGACAAAAAAAATAAGCATTTATAATGCTTTCAAAGAATTTTTCATTTTAAAACTGTCAAACTCCCGCGCAACAAAAATACGAATATTATTTAAAAGCAAAAGGACCAAAATTAAAAATAGATAATGATTACGAATTAAAGGAATACGTGGAGAAATCAATAAAAAAAGATAAAAAATCACCCGAAGTAATAGCAAAAGAAATAAAGAAAATGAATTTTGAAACAAAAATGTGTGCAAGAACAATATTTAGAAAAAATTACTTGAAGAGTCTAATTGAAAATGATAAAATAACAATACCAAATTAGAGTAAAAAGAAAAATCAAAAAAATAGTGATATATAGTATGTTTTTTTTGAATTAAAATAATTGAAAGATTGGGAGAAAGTTATGGAAAATTTAAAGTTAGATAATACAAATTCTTTTGGAGCTGCTGGATATGTTATGAATTGGGTTAGAAATCCCAAATCAACATTTGATGGAGTATTTAAAAATGAAGTTGCGTTGTTAGGATCAGGGATGAATCTTATATATGCTCAATTAGGAGATGTAAAAGATGCGTATGATATATTAGAAAATAAATTATCTAATGTAAAGGATATTAAATTTGAAGATGCAATGAGATATGTTGCTGAGACAGTTCAAGAATATTTTGGAGATTATAGTAATATGGGGAGTAGAATGGAAAATTATCCAGAAGAAGATGATGTGAGAGAGTTCTCATTGGAAAGAGGAAAAGTATCTGATTTAAAAGGAAAAAATGCAGCAGCATGTGTCGAAAGAGCAATGTTATCACAAAATTTATTAAAATATACTTCTGAAAAGTTACCTGGATTGCAGTCATATTTTAAACAGACAGGAATAGAAGTACAAAGAGATGATGAAAAGCCACAGAAAGAAGCACATGCATTTAACTTAGTATCTTATGATGGGAATTATTATATATTCGATTCTACTATTCCTAAAGGAACAAAGGATAATCTACAACCAATAGTTGCAGAAATACCTGAACAGGTTTTTACTTCATTAGTTGAAAGCCCACGAGAAGGTTACGCTGTTGAATTTGAACATATTTCAGCACTGACTGGAAGAAAAATGCATTATACACTGGACTATATGGCTAAAAATAAATATAAAACAAATGAATTAAGTTTAGCACGGAAAAGAAAAGGAGTTATCAGCTTTAGAAGCAGAAGCTAAAACGATTTCTCAAGCAGAAGCTTTAATAGATCAACAAAAAGAAGGTAAAAGTATAGGAGAATAAATATTATGAAGGAAAATACTCAAGATAAATCATTAGTACAAATTAATGAAAATAGTATATTTTATAAAATAAAAAATTTTTTTAGAAGTTTGTTTGGTAAAAAAAATAGTAATGTTGAATCGACTAAGGTTATAGAGAAGACTACTATTAATAATCAAAAAAGTAATAAAAGCTCTTTTATTGAAGAAATTAAAAATGTTGAAAATGAAGAGACTAAATTGTTAAAACTTCAAAAGCAATATCGTTGTGGAAAAATAAAAGAGGAAGAACTTACAGAAGAACAAGTAAAATCTTTATGTGCTTTATATGATAAACAAATTAACAATTTAAAAAAATCAAATGAAATAAGAAAGCAAAAACTTTTAGAATATAGAAGAAATTTAAAAAGAGATAATTAAATCAAATGGAGTGGTAGTATAAATTACAACTCCATTTTTTGAAAGCATCGGAAAGTTTGTGTGTATTTTTATGATATAAGACATGAATATGAAGAAAATATTTTGGTTTTATTTAAAATTAATATAGATGACAAATTTTCATTTATAAAATTAGGAAAGCAAATAAAAAATTTACCACATATTACTTGACAGATAATTTTTTTGTTTTTGTAAAACTTTTTTTATAAGAAAAAATAAGATATAATAAGATAGAACCTAATTGCAAGGAGAAGATAAAAATGAAATTAAATTTTGAAAATGATTATTATAAAAAAGAGGCTTTGGAACATTCGAAAGAATATAATTACGAAAATAATAACACAGTTGAAGATGCTTTTTTATTAGTTTTGAAGGACATAAAAAAGGAAGATTTATCTAATTTAATTATATTGATTCAAGAAACTTTTATAAAAAAATATAACTTAAAATTAACAGAAGACGAAGCATATGAAATAACACAAAAA
>JAQXHT010000003.1 GCA_029007415.1 bacterium | reverse complement strand
AAAATGAACAACAAATTTCAAAAAATATATTGACGTGGTTCGTTTATTATGATAATATAAGTTTGTCTTTTGAAGAAGAGCTTATGCGCTCGTAGCTCAGTTGGATAGAGCGTTTGGCTACGAACCAAAAGGTCAGGGGTTCGAATCCCTTCGAGCGCACCACTTCGGGAAGTAGTTCAACTTGGTAGAGCACTTGGTTTGGGACCAAGCTGTTGCAGGTTCAAATCCTGTCTTCCCGACCAGTTAGAATTTTGAAGTCTTGATTATCAAGGCTTTTTTATTTAAAAGGAAGAGTTTTTTAGCTCTTCCTTTTAATTTTTTTAATATCAACTTAATTATTTAGCAAAAACTATTTTCTAACAGGCCTATGCGTTACTTCAACATTAGTTTCCAAATTTTCATCTTCTAAGATAATGGCATTCACTTTAGCTAGATTTAATTCTTTTTCAGGTGAAAACAATAATATTTGTCTTGAAGTGTTTTCATTGATACTTTTAATTTTAGAATTTAATAATTGCCAAAACATCGGATTAGACTGAACATTGACTCCAATTGATTTTCCATAGCGCATATTACTACCATTGATACTTTCAGCGCTTTTGCCATAAAAATCAAATGTATTCTCATCTGAATTTATAATCAAGTTAGAAATAAACTCAAAATCATTTTGAACATCTTTCCCTGCATAACAAGTCAAAATTGGATGAATTCCTTTTTGACAAGCACATTCCCTCATTAATTCTACATTGTTACGATTTTCTTCTGATACATAGTTAAAGTAGGAAGGCTTATTAACTGCTAGTAATTTAATATTTTCAGGATTATTAATTATTTCTTTATCAAAAGCACTAAGCCAACCATTTAAATATAATTGGTCTCCAAATTGATTTTTTACTATTGCTTGATAAACATCATTATCTTTTAGTAACTCTTTTACTTTTAACAATTCCTGTTCTCCATGTTCACTAACCCATCCATCTTGTCCAGTAGTGCCAATTCTAACTTTTATTTTTGTATTAGCTAGAAACATTAATTTCTCATATAATTCTTCTTGATTCTTAGCATTTTCATTGTTAATGACTTCTGTTTTTTTGGAAGTCAGTCTTCTTACCACCTCATCATATCTAGGCATTTTAATAAAAATTGCATTTGATACATCAATTTTTTCTGTAGATTGGCAATCAACTGCACCATCGCTCAGACAAAAATTCATAATTTTTTCAATATCATTCTTATAATATGGACTATTTGATAAAGTATTAACCCAATCTTCTGAAAGTTTTTCTTCCATTTCTGGACTAACAGTATCTGGAATAATAGCTAACACAGAATCTCTGTTTGCATAAATATTCCAATTTTTTTCAAAAAAGTCAATTACACATTGTTGATCACTTGATGCAAAATTGTATTTTTTCGTTAAAGTTAACAAATTATTTTTGGCCGAATCATAATCTCCTTGAACATAAGCATCTTTTTTATATTTGTTGACTGGATTAAATGGAAAACCCTGTCCTGTAAATTGTGCAAACCATTCAGGTGAATTTATACCATAGTAATATGAAACAGCTGGTGTCCTTGAATAGGAAACTTTCCCATCACAATTCAATTTTTGCCATCCTAACCCCATACTGATTCCATTTTTTTCAAAAATATTATTAATAATATTAATTTCATTTTGTGGAGTAAAATTAACATTTGGATTTATACCGTTAGCTAAAATACTATCAAAAAATATCGAATTAAAAGCGTGATACTTATAATCTTTTCCTTTTAAATTTCTAATAATATAAGCGCATATACTTTTTTTATAATTTTCATCGTTAAGTTGTTCTCTATTTAAGTCTAGTTTTAACAACAATTCATCAACATATAAATTAGAAACATATTTTTCTAATTTAAAATCACTAGATATACTTATCATATGATTTATGTCAATACTTGAGATTTTAGTTGCTACTTTTTTAATAAAATCAGAAAGTCCAGTTGTGGAAAATTCTTCATCTTTTCTGAACAATATTGAATATTTTATAGCAATATTAATAAAATATTCTATTAACTCTGAACCTTTTGAATTATTAGTTTCAAAGTATTTTGCAATTGGACTCAAAGAATCAAAAAACTCATCTGATTCAAAATAATTTTCTATACTCATCTTGACACCTTCTTTTACTTGATTATATCATAGTCACTTTTATTTTACTATTGAGTTAAAAATATCTTTCTCTCTCGCATAGTTTTATACCAATACAGTAACACATAACGAAAAAGTATACCTTTATTTTCGGTATGCTATTCATCTATACTTATATCTTCATCTTCAAGATAACTTTCCGTATCTTCTTCATCAGTTAATTCTAAGTTAGTTTTATTTTCTCCTTTTAGCAAGCTATCATCAAATTCATCCGTTTCTTCTATATCTTGCTCTTCTTCAATTATTTGGTCGTCAGACTCTAAAACTTCTTTTAGAAGCTTATCAAAATCAGCATTAGTTGGTGATGTTTTTCCCTTTTCTTCATTCATAGTTATTTTTTTCCTTTCTATCTTTATCTATAGCTCAATTATAGCATTATTTTTTTAAAGAAAAAAGTCAGTTACCTGACTTCTAACGAAAATTACAGCAAGAACCTTGATTAATGTTACTTACTACATTCTCTTCACAGCAAGAATACTCTGGACAATAAGTATGTTTATAAATATGATGATTGATTATTCTAGTTCTAATTGGACAAACATGAGGTACTTGATGAATTATAGTTCTATTTATTTGTCTTTCTTGCATTGGTTCTATAATAGGACTTTGAGTAGTTCCTTGCATGTAAGTTCCTTGATTATTCATTCCCATTCCGTTTATATTTACATCGATATCCATATCTTGGTCGATAATATTTCCATCACCAACAATACTAGCAGTTTGGTCCATATTAAAGTCTTGATTATTATATAACATTATATTTCCTCCTCTAATATAAGTTATGATTAATGCTTAGTAATGCCTCTTTATTTTGCCTAGCGAAAGTGTTATAATATGCCCTATCAAGGGGGATGAGTTTAATGTTTGATCTAAAAAATCTTGAAGAAGCTATTAATTTACTTAAAAGCATTGATGAACTTAATTTATCAGAGGCTGATTATAATAAAGTGATAAATTATCTTGCTAGAAAGTTTCCAGAAGTTGAACGTTATTTAGAAGATAATTATCAATTACTTTATCGCTTACAAAGAAAAATGGAAGAAAAGAATGCACCATTACAGTTATATTTCAAATCTAAAATTATGTATAAGATTATGAGAAATAATTTATATTCTTATTTTGAAATACTTGATAAAAATTTTGATTTCAGTAATTTAGAATATAAGGGAGCTGGTTCATCTAATTTTACTTTTTTCTTTGATGACAAGGTTTTAAAGATTGGTGATAAACGAAGAACTTTTGATTTTCCTACCTTTTATCGTTTTAATGATTTAATTGTACAGAAGAAATTTCCTACTGAAAAGGATAATTTATATTTAGAAATAAGTCCTAGAGGAGAAAGTCTTAAATTAACAGATGAAGATTTAGGAGCAATTAATGATGACTTAGCTAGAGCTAATCTTGAAATTGGAGATAGTAATTTTCAAGATAATTTTGCTCTATTTCCGACTGAATTCAACTATTCAGGCTTTACCGATATTGATGGAAGTCATGAAGTAATTAATATTGGACAAAGTAAAGCCTATCAAAAAAGGAAAATCAAACTAATCGACCTTGATTATATTTATAAAAAAGGCGATAAGTCAGCAGCACATATATCTCGTCTTTAAATACTTTTATATTTAATTAAATAAATCAATTACATCATAGTATGATGTTTTTTCTTTATAGTTAATCTCACTAATTGGTGTTTTTACTCCTGCCTCATTATATTCTATATAAGTATTAAGATTTTCATCGCACCATTCTTTACTTGGTTCATTACCTTCACCGAACATTAAACTTAAATCTACAAAAATTGGATTCTTTACAAAAAACACCTGGTTAAATTCGTTTAATGCATAAATTACAAAAGCATGTCGATAATTTTGTATGATACTCTGTATATTTTCTGTGAATAAAATTATTTCTGAGAATTGATTCCATTATGTATTTCCAAGAGACTTATTATATAGTTGATATGATACACTCTCAATTCCTGTTCGTATAATTTGCGAAGGTGAGGCTGTCTTTACCATATACGATAAATAATATTTATGATTTAAAGTTACGTTTTTATGAAGAGGTTGTTCATAAATACCACAACTAACTGTCCCTTTTGTACAATTAATTGTAGCAATTCCGTCAGTTACATTTTCAAATACTGCTCCATCATTCCTTGTCCAATTACTTCCTAAATTTTTAAAATCACTATTTTCTATAAAATTATTTAATTTAGCATAATATTTTCGACATTCATCATCTACTACTAAATCTCCACTATTATTAAGACACAAATTATCTAAATCTTCATTACTTATATAAGTAGTTTCTATTCTAATTTTTCCAAAATAGTATTTTCCCATCACACTATTATCTGCATTAATAGAAAGCCATACTCTCAAATTTAATTTATCAGTGGAATTACTACTAATTATTCCGGTATAGATTTTACTATCATTAGAAGATAAACTATCAGTTTTTAATGTTTTCTCATCAGTTGCTAAATTATATCTTATAAATTCATTAGGGATTAATTCACAATTTGTACCACATTTATTTTTAGCAGATGTATCATCTTCTAAATAGATTGTATATTTTAATCTTTGGCTCCCACTGTTTACTAACGAAAAACTATATGGTTCACTATTTAATCCATCACTATCTTCAGTCGGAATAGCATTTGTTAAACTTATATCTTTTGAACTTGATTCATCAAGTTTTACTTCTAAATCACCTACTTTGTAAATAACTTTTCCATTATCACTAACTACATTTTTTTCAAGTAATGCATAACTTACTCCTAGAACAACAATTATTGTTACTACTAAACTAATTATTAAAATAAATACTTTTCCCTTTTTCACTTTTACTACCTCACCTTTCTTTAAACACAAAAAAGACAGAATAAGTTTTTTCCTATTCCATCAATTTGACACTATGAAAGAAAGCAGTTTTGCTACTTAGTACTAATAAGTACCCCCCCTAAGTTAATTTTGAGTTAACTTTATCAAATTTAAAAATACAGTAATCATTATTAAATCGAGTATTCATAATCAACATCTACTTTCTTTATCATAATAATATTGTACCAAGTTTCTGACGAAAAGTCTCTATTCTTAATAAAAAATGTTGCAAAATAAAAAGTGTTGGATTATTATATATTCCGTTCAAAGAGATAAAATAATCACAACACACATAATATTATACACCAATTCAATTAAAT
>JAQXHT010000002.1 GCA_029007415.1 bacterium | reverse complement strand
TTCTGCTATCTCTGCAAAAGCATATTGATTACGATATTCACCTTTTACAGGAAATAGATATTTTGGTCTTAATAAGTTAAGCATCATCTTTAAGTCTTCACTAGAAGCGTGATGTAAAAGATGTTTTTTACTTGATAAGCTGATAGCATTAACTCCTAACATAGCAATTTCATCCATGATAAGGGCAAGACGACGTTCCATTCCTTCAGCACTTGGTTCACTAATAAATATAGTATCTGTATCTTTTAATTTAATGAATTTATCATAACCTTTAATAATTCTTTCTAGATTAGCAAATGGTTTTTCTCTTTCATCAGAAATAAATACTACTACATCTTTATCATTTAAGTTAGATAAATCTCCGATAACTTTAGGATTTATTTCTAAGTATTTATTTTCAATTCCATAGTTAATCATACTTTGTAGACTTTTTCCCATGATAACAATCTTACGATGAGTTTGAGATATTTCATCGAATAGTTCTTGAATACGATAAAAATGAGCTGGGAAGATTGTCACAATTATTCTATCTTCATTTTTAGTAAGAATTGTTCTAATAAAGTCTTGTACACGATGGTTTGGACTAGTATAACCTGGACGAGCAGCATATAAAGACTCAGCTAATAAACATAAAACTCCTTGCTTACCAACATAAGCTAATTTTCCTAAATCAGTTTGATATAAACTTCTAGTAGCATGGTCAAAAGTAAAGTCGCCTGTATAAACAATTGCTCCGTCTTTAGTGTATAAAACATAACAGAAAGCATCCGGAATAGAATGAGTCATAGCAATTGGGAAAATACTTTCACTACCAAAGTTTAATTTTCGATGTGCTTTAATCTCATGTAAATTAGCTTTTTTAATTCCTGCTTCTTCTAAATCTATTCTTAATATCTCAAGTGTTAACTTTCCACCATAGATTGGAACATCTCCTAATTTATTTACTAAATCTGGTACAGCACCAATATTTCCTTCATGACCGTGACTTAAGAAAATTCCCTTTATTCTTTTTTTATTTTTAACTAAGTAATCAAAATTTGGAATGATATAATCTATTCCAAGATTCATTTCAACATCATATTTTAAACCAGCATCAAATATATATAATGATTTATCAACATCAACGATATACATATTTTTACCGTTTTCATTTAGTCCACCTAAACTGAATATTTTAATTTTACTCATTTTGTCCCTCCTTATAAGTTTTTATTTTTTTATATAGTTTTTTCTCTTCAATATCTATTGTGTTAAATATTATTTTTTCTTGTTCACGATTTCTATAAACAGATATTGTATCTTCTATATCTGTATCTAAATAGCGATAAAACAGTTCATGATATCTTTCTTGGTATACCAAGTAGTTATCAATCACCACACTATCTCGCATTAAACCTCCTAATAAAGAGATTTTAGTACTTTCATTTAATTTAGTAACAAAGTCTTGGTAAAAAGACACTATTTCACTACCATTATTATAAGTAGTTGTTAATCTTTCGGATACAATTTTTATTTCTTTATTTTCTAACAAATCTTTATTAATTAGTAAATCTTTAACTAGTATCATTTTTGATCTATCAATTATTTCTTGTTGTTCCCTACAAGCTTTTGTTATATAAGAAAATATTTTTAACTGTTCTACTTTCAATTCTTAGCCAACTTTTCCAAAGCATCTTTTGCTGCTATTTGTTCAGCATCTTTTTTGCTACTGCCTACCCCTTTACCATAGATAATCCCGTCTACTTTTGCTTCGATTGTAAATGTTTTATCATGTGCTGGTCCTTCTTCTTTTACTACTTCATAAATTACACTTTGTCTTGTTGTTTGAACTGCTTGTTGAAGTGCTGATTTATAGTCTTCAAAGAAAACTATATTTGGATTTTGAATATATGGTACTACTATATCTAGTATTACTCTTCTAACGGTTTCATAACCAAGGTCTAAATAGATAGCTCCCATAATAGCTTCAAATATATCAGCAACAATTGCTTTTTTATATTTTCCACCACTATTTTCTTCTCCATGACCTACTTTTATATAGTTATTAAAACCCATATCCATTGAATATCTATATAAAGCATTTTCACAAACGTAGCTTGCTCTTACTTTAGTCATTTCTCCTTCAGTTTCTTTTTCATAACGATATAAATAATCAGCAACTACTAAATCAACTACAGCATCTCCCAAAAATTCCAATCTTTCATAATCTTTTTTAGCTTTATGTTCATTAGCATATGATGAGTGAGATACTGCTGTATTATAAAGTGTAAGATTCTTAGGACTTATTTTTAATTTTTCAAATAATTCTTCCACAAAAAAATCTCCCTTCTTACGTATTTTAACATGTTTTTACTTTTTTAGCAATCTACTTGCTGAAAAGGGAGATTTGTGTTACTATGTATATAGATGAAGGAGACTTCATATAATAAAAAAGGAAATACTTAATGTCCAAAGTTTGAGTACTTACCTTAATGTTTTGGGTAGCACTACAATCTATTAGATTGAGTGCTTTTTTACTGGTCTATCTATAAAGTAGGCCAATTAGTAAAATGATAATTATTACTAAAAATGATATTAAAAAGTCTTTTTTTGACATAATATCAAGCCTCCTTCCATTAAAGAAGAAAGGCAAGCACTCTAATTATTAAGTATTTCCGTCGCTATTATACTATTAATGATTATTATAAACAATAAGGTAAAAATATTTTAGTATTTCCCGTACTATTAATATTATTTATGCTAATTAGTAGCAAACCTAAAAAGAAGAAATGCTTATTATTCAAGTATTTCTTCTTTATTTTCTAATAACTAACCAAAGCATTAAGTAAGCATATTGCCAGGTTGGTTTCTTTTTTAATTGTTTTAAAAAATAGCTAGATGTTTCATAAGTAGCACAGTATTTATCTACTAAAGTTAATACTAAAGCTTCTTTTGTTTTTGGTAGTTTAATTGTTACCGGCCACATATGATTTATGATAATATCTTTTTCTGTTTCATTTAAATCAAAGATAGAAAGAGATTTATCCAAAGCTTTCTTTGGATGGGTAAAAGCGTGCCATTTATGAGATTTATCTTTTACTCGCCAGTCATATAAATAGAAATCATGAAGCATAGTTGCTCTAGCACAAGATTTATAATCTAAATTAAATTTTTTACAAAGTGAGTAACAGTAATATGAAGCATTATAGCAATGTTCATAACAACTAGTATCAGCATGTTGACGATAGTTCCTCATCTTTTGTACTTCATCATTTTCAATTATATCTTTAATAATATTTAAAAATTCTTCATCCATCTAGCATCACCTTTTTCTTTTAAAGATTATCATAAGATACTTAATACTAGCAAGAATTTTCTAATATTTTAAAAGTGATAATTTATAATTGACAACATTTCTGTAAATTATATACTATTAGTAGTTTTAGTTTCTTCACTTATACTAGTTAATAACTGTTTATAAGTATTATATAGCTCTTCACTACTAAATATTATTTTATCATTTTCGATATTCCAATTATTTTGATTTGTTACCAAAAAATTAAATATTTCTTTTAAATCAACAACAGTATCTAATAAGTCATCAATAGCTTTTAAGTCTTCTTCATTCTTAGTCATATCTTGCATTAATCCGTTAAGATAATATTCTTTGTAGTAATCATCTTCTCTTAAATTTTTATTTAAATAACTAAGAATAGTTTTCTCACTAGTTAAATTAACATATTTTTCTCTTAGATTAGTTAGTTCTAACCCAGTTGTATTTAAAAGTGTCATTGTATTAGTAAAGTTCTTAGCATCAGCTTTGATATTTTCCATTGTTAAGACTTTTTCTATCTTATCAGTATTATCTAAAGTAGTATATAAAGATGTAAATAGTTCTTTCTTATCTTTTAAATATCTTTTAGCAGCTTTTTCTACTAAAACATAATCGCCACTAGTATTGATAGTATTTAATCTTTGATCAATACTACTAGTATCTTTACTATTATTTTCTATTAATAAATTGATTTCTGTTATTTCTTTCGTTAAGTTACTTTCCATTGTTAAATCACTTTTAACAAAATGACCGATTATAACAGCAAAAACAACTATCAAGATAGCAATAATAACTACTACAGTGATTAATATTTTCTTTTTCTTTGTCATAATACCTCTAAATCGCTATCTTTATAAGAAACACTAAACATAGCACTTAGTATTGTTTCCATATAACTATAGACTTCCCTATCTATATTTTTCATATTCTTTAAGATATTTTTTATATCTTCCATTGTAACTTTTACTGGTTTAGTATATTCTTTTCCTAGATTTGTAAATAAAGTTTCAAAAGCATATTCGATTTTTTCTTGATTTAAATTTTCAAGACCAGTAGTGGTAGATTCATGTAACTGAATACTAGACTTTGCTAACTCGGCTTCTACAAACAGCTGTCCAAAAACATTCCAAGAAGTTGGATAATGTTGTTCTAACGCAAAGAGATTACTAGCTACTACTTGATAGTTACTATTATTTAATAATATACCAACACAAGACATCGCTGGAACAATATTATTAAGTTTAGGTAATACTCTTTCATATTTTAAAGAGTTATATTCACTTAATCTTAAACCGGGTCCATCAAAATTATCTACTGCTACTATCTTTTGGAAATATTTATTATCTAGTTCCATAACACTTACTAAAGCAAGATTTCCGCCTTTAGAGTGTCCAGTAACATAGATATTCTTATCTGTTTCTTTGATATTATCTTTAAGATAAGAAACTGCAAGGCTCTGAGTTGTTGTTAGATACTTATAAGATATTCTAATATTTTCAATCCAACCAATCAAAGAGCCATCTGTTCCTTTAAAACTAATTATTTTCTTATCATCTAGGATAAAAGTAGCAGCACCAAACTGCGTATCTTTATCTCTTCTTTTAACAAAGTTTGCTATTTTTAAATTTTTATATCTTTTAGAATTATTTACAATTTCTAACAATTCATAAGCTTTAGGAACCATAACACCAACATTTTCTTGTTGATATTTCTTAGCTAAAAGATAGAATTCTTCAAAAGTAATTTCTCCTTTAAAAGATTCTATCGGTAGATATACTAGTATGGCAAATAATAAATCATCAATTTTATTAAAGATGGCTTCTTCTAATGTTAAATCTTTATAATAATTTAAATAATCAACTATGGTATACATCATTACTCCAATTAATTATTAGTCAATATTAATTACTTCATAATCAGTAGTACCGATACCAAGTTTTTCGGCTGTTTCTACAATATGAATAGCATGTTTTTCTTCCATTCTTTTGATTAGTGAAGCTTTTCCTTCATCTAAAGAATTAATAATGGCATCATAACAACATCTATCAAGAGCAACTGGGTCTAAACTAGCATAAATTCCGATATCAGCCATTTCTGGATTACTTGGATTAGAGTCACAATCACAATCAATAGAAATTTTGTTAGCTACATTGATATAAGCCATATTATCACTACCAAAATGTTCAACAACAGCTTTATCAGCTTCGGCCATACTCTCTAAAAAGCCATCCTGGTCTTCAGTATAATTCCATAATTCAGCAATTGAAGTTGTTCTACCAACAGAATGAATCCAAGCTTTTCCGTTACTAGAAGCAACACCAATACTCATATTTTTTAAAGCTCCACCAAAGCCTCCCATGGCATGACCTTTGAAGTGTGATAGCATCAACATTGAATCATAATTATTAATATGACTTCCTACTATATTTTTATTTTGTAAATGTCCTTCATAATTAACAGGTATTTCTACACTACCTTCACTATCCATAATATCAACTTCTGCTATATCACAAAATCCATGTGCTTTAGCAGTTGCTAAATGGTCTTCTGTTTTCATTCTCTTACCAGGATATGCAGTGTTACACTCAACTATTGTTCCATTTAGTTTATGAACTAAATCTTTAATTAAATTAGGATCAAGATAATTATGACCTCCCATTTCACCAGTTGATATTTTAACGGCTACTCTTCCTTTTAGTTCTCTATTTAAGGCTTCATAAATTTTTACTAATCCTTCACTAGTGATATTTTTTGTAAAATAAACTTTGGCTTTTTCCATATTATTTTCCTCCTATTACCTCTATTATAAACTATTTTTTAAAATTTAATATATATTTTTACATTAGAAAACAGTTAATACTAATTCACATTCTTAGTTTCTCTTTGCACGAAACTAAGAATAATACCCAAAATTATTTAAATTTAACATATGGAACACCTAATTTAGAATAAACATTATAGGCCCTTGGTAGATGAAAGATTCTTGCTATCAATAAGTTATAAAATTCATCTATCATAATTATAGAACATAGAATAACACTAATAGTAACAAATGTCTTTTTATTAGATTTCTTTGCTATATAAAAACAAAGTGGTAAAACTATATACATAAGTAATAAAGCAAATATGCCAAAGATTAAAACACTTCTTAAACAAACAAAACCATCAATATTACCAAAATTTAATATTTCTTGATTGTAATCCCAACATTTTTTACCAGCAATTTTATACATACCAAGTCCTGAAAAATATTCAAGTATTCCTGTAGAAATAACGCTAAACAGAAATACTTTTAATGGTTTTTTTCTATCTTTATAAGTTAGAAAATAAATCATAATTGAACCTGTCGCGTAGATATTAATCCAAGGTAAAAAATTACCACCTCGCCAATAAAAAGTTTTCATTCCTCCGTTAAAATAATAGAAGATAAATTCATAAAGAAAACCAAATATTCCTGTTATTACTATTAATAAACTAAATATTCCTATCATTGTTGTCTTGTCAAATTTTATATCTTCATTTAAATATTTTAAATACTTCTCTTTCATACTACTACAACCTCTTTACTTCTTTTTATATAAATAACATTCTCTATCATGCGAATAGATAATACCTATCGCTTGTAAATATGAATAGATAATTACACTTCCCACAAATTTCATCCCTCGATTTTGTAAATCTTTAGAGAAATTATCAGACAATTCATTAGTTGTTTTATCAATTTCATAAATTATTTCTTCATTAGTAAAAGTTTTCAAATAGTTTCTAAAGCTACCATACTCTTTCCTAATACTTTTAAATATTTTAGCATTATTAATACTAGCTTTTATTTTTAATTTATTTCTAATAATATCTTTATTATTTAGTAATTCATCAATCTTATCAGTACTATAACTACATATCTTATCTAAATCAAAATTATCATAGGCTTTTCTAAAGTCTTCTCTTTTATTTAAAACGCACTCCCAAGAAAGCCCTGCTTGAAATGATTCTAATAATAACATTTCAAATAAATAGTTATCATCAAGATTTAGCTGCCCCCACTCTTCATCGTGATATTTAACATACAAGGAATTATCTAAGTTACACCATTTACATCTAATTTTAATCACCCTACTCATATTTATTTTACTACACTTTACTATTTTTTCCTAAATATTTTTTTATTAACTATAAAACATAATTACATCGTAACACGTAATAGTACCTACTTTATTTTTGCAAATTAATCATTAGAATTGAAAACCATATTTCTCTAAAAATTTATAAATATGTTTTTTGTTTATTTTAACTTATAAAACAATCTACTCTTTTTAATAATTCAGTTATAAATAATTCTTCATTTATTTTATAAATATAGCTATACTTTTTACCAATATCTTTTAAACTCATCCCACTTACATATACATCTTTCCTATCAAGTATTATATATCTATCATGTAAGGAATTATTATTTATAAATGAAATATTATTATACTGATTATTATATTTTTTTAGTAAAATACTATCTAAGTTTTTTGATAAGATAATAATATTTTTATTAATACTTCTTAACATATCTAATAAATCCTTATTAGCATAATTATCTATAATAATAATTTCTTCTTTGGCACTATTTAATATGTCTATTAAGATACTATAAGCATCATATATTTTACCATCATAAATAATAGATGTTTGTTTAGAAGACATCTTATCAAATGACTCTTCTAATTTTAATATCCTATTCTCATGATTAACTAACATACTATCTTTATTACTACTTGATAAGTACTTCCTCATATAAACAAATGCATCTATTATCTGCATACTCATTATATCTGCAACTGGTGTTCTTAATATAGTTGCAAGCATAGCAACACCTTGTTCTGTAAATACAAATGGTAATTTTCTAACGCCACCATAATTATTTAAACTTGAAGTCCCAAGTTGGGACTTCAAATTTAAATATTCCTCCTTATCTAGTTGAAACATATATCGTTCTGGAAACTTATTAATATGTCTTTTTACAGCTTGATTAATAGTTTTTGTACCATTTGAACATTCATACAGTCTAGCAAGGTCAGAATCTAGCATCACCTGCTTACCTCTTATTTCATATATCATATTCTCTATTTTTTCTTCTTTTATAACGTCATTCATATTTTTACTTTCCTCCCTATACAAAAAGGGTATACCTCTTCTTATGAAAAGATATACCCACAGCATGCATGTAATTTTTCTTGGCTAAAAACTACACACCTTATCGTCTAAATTGTCATATTAACATGCCAAGTAATTAATACAATTATATTGTATCAAACATTTGTTTCTTGTACAATATCAAATTAATATTAACTAAAAAAATGATACTATACTTTCCTTTAACACTATATCTAATAAAAGATTAATTATAAAAAGATTGCTCAGATTTTCTAATACTAGTTATAACTCTTTGTAGTGCACTTCCATTGAACATAAGGCAAGAATTATTGATGTGTTAAAAAAGTTATAGTTTCCACATGGGTTGTATCAGTGTCAGCGCTAAGTGCTCTATCCTTGTTTCATTGTCAGAAATATTTCCTAGTTATGAAACTATCATGGTTGTTTGCGTATTAGGAATAAGTGATTCACTTTTTTTCTTCTAAGCTTTTTCTAAACTCTACCTCAAATTCATTTATTGAAGTATATCTATTATTTCTATCATAATTTGTAGCCTTTAATAGCACATTATATGTTTTAGTATTT
>JAQXHT010000001.1 GCA_029007415.1 bacterium | reverse complement strand
CCTAGATAAATGTCACCCCCTGTTCTTTGTGCAATATTTTTAATGATTTCATATTTTTCCATATATTCACCTTTTTCTTTTATTCATTTTAACTTTATGTAGAAATATATGTCTTTATGAATAGAAATATTATGTTAATGTTGATGTAACGATATTTTTATTGTATAGTATACTTAAATTTAAAAAGAAGGGGTTATTTATTATGAATATAAAAGAAACTAGAGCAACAATATCTAAGATATTTAATTATATAGAACGTGGTGTGGAAAAAACTTCATTTGGAGATTTTTATGGTCATCCAGGATTATATTTCTTTCATACTAAAGAAGAATTTGCTATTATGTTGGATAAATGTTTAGATAAAGAATCTTATGATAGATATGATATTTATTACATAGTAGAAAAGCTAATAAAGTTTTTACTTGATAAGTATGATTCACATACTAAACTTTACTTTAAAAATAGTATCTATTTCCCTATAAGTTTTAAAATTCAAGATAACAATTTCTATATTGTTAACATAATAGATGAATATAAAGATGTAGTAGGTGGAAAACTAGTTTCAATTAATAATATACCTGTGGAAAAAATAGTCTATGAACTAGAACAGATAATTAATTATTCAACAGAAGAATATAAAAACATAATGTTGACTAGTGATATAAAACAGTTATATATTTTAAGATCATTACCAAGTATTAACAATAATACAAATAAAAT
Source organism: bacterium (assembly GCA_029007415.1). Classification (GTDB taxonomy): domain Bacteria; phylum Bacillota_I; class Bacilli_A; order RF39; family UBA660; genus Onthousia. Next base: position 2,984 of record JAQXHT010000001.1, on the reverse strand, counting down.
TACATATCAAATAAACTGTGATGGAAAGGTAATAGATGTTAGTTTTAAGGAAACAGAAAAGTATGATAAATTAGAATCGACTGTTAAAGAAAATTATACTTATGAAAAAGTGGATGATATTTTAATTATTCATTATAACTCTTGTAAAGATATAGAAAAGATGGAAAAGTTAGTTGAAAAACTTAAAGCTATAGAAAATGATATCAATTATTACATAGTGGATATAAGAAATAATAGTGGTGGATTTTCCAATATCAACCATATATTAATTAACTTTCTAACAGGTAAAAGTATAGTTACTCTTATAAATGAAACAGTGTTTTCATCAGGAAGAATGATGCTTGTTGATTTAAAAAAAATTGGTAGTTATGTTATAGGTACAAATATTAGTACATCACTAAATGCCTTTGGAAATGTACCTGGCGGTTTAGAAGTGGAAAAATTAGGTTTAATTGTTAAGAGAAGTAATACTTATTGGTATTATGATGAAAATTTGAAGTGTCAAGGATTTACAAAAGATAATTTTTCTTCTTATTTTAAGGATAAGAAGGAATTATTGAAACCTAAAGTTATTGAACCAGATGAATATGTTTATAATACTGTTGATGATATTATAAGTAATAAAGATTCACAGTTAGAAAGAGCAATTGAATATATAAAATTAAAAAAACAACCATTAGAAACAAATAAATTGGAGGGAAAATGTATCAAGAAGATTATTTAAGAAATTATATAAAAGAATCAGAATTAAGAGAATTTAATGATAGAATAAAAGTAAGGTTATCTAGTGAACTAGCCATAAAATATGATTTGGGATTTTATACTAATTTTTTAACAAGAATTGAAAATGAAATGAAGATGCTAGATAAATTAAAGATTAAATACCCAGCAAATGCAAAACCAATACTCTATATTTATGTAGTACCAGATGATAACTTTACCTTCCTATTACAAATGCCTACTTTATTTTCTAAAGATAAAAAGAGTGGTGGAAAGCCTGTTACTTGCTATGATTTGGATGGTTTTCCTCTTGCTTATGGACTAAGTCAAAATTGTTTAGAAAATAAAGAAACTAATAATTTAGAAATAGCTGATTTAGAAAATGAATTACATGAATTATCTCACATTGTACTTAGTCAGTTTTTACTTGGTAATCAAGTTATTTCAGAAGGTATTGCAGAAACATTACCACTATACGGTTTAAGATTAGAAGAAAAGTTTGAAAAACATAAACAAGTTATTGCTACTTTAGAAGAAAATAATATTTATTCTCTTAAAGAATTATTAAATAAACAAAGAGATGGTTCTTATGGTAATGATGCTGTTTTACCAAATATGACTTGTTCTTTTAGACTATCATATATATCATCATATTTGTTTGTTAGAGGATTACTAGAAAGAGTAGAAGAAAAATATTTGCTATCAACAACTGAGGCTATTAACTATCTTTTTAGTATTTTAAGAGGCAATAGAGGATATGCTAATGAGTTTTTAATATACGATATAGCAGATGCTTTAGAATTATCACATGATGAATTACTTAATAAAAAAGATATGCAAAAGAAAGCATTAAATTCTATAAGAAGATTGTAGATGTAAATATGATTACTACTATTTATTTAATGAGACATTCTATAACCGAAAGAGTAAACTATTTAAAAGATAATGATAGTTTACTTGTTAGAAATCAAAAACAGATTTTAACTATCGATGGGGAAGAATTAGCTAAAAAAGTTAGTAATAATGAAATCTTTTCTGATATTGATATGGTTATATCTAGTAATTATGTAAGAGCTATGGCTACAGCAAAATACTTTACTAAAGATGATAAACTAAATATAGTAGAAGATTTTGGAGAAAGAGAGTTTGGAATAGATGATTATAAAGATATCCCAACTGACTTTTATGAAAGACAGCTAAATGAAGATGACTATAAGATAGGTCAAGGTGAAAGTCAAAAAGAAGTAAGAGAAAGAATGAGTAAAGCCTTATTAGAAGTGGTTAACAATAATAAGGGAAAAACTATTTTAATAGTATCACATCATACAGCTATAATATTTCTTCTTAAGAAATGGTGTAGTATAAGTGATAATAAATGTCTATTATATAAAGATAAGGTTATTCTTGAAAATGGTTGTAGGAATTGTGAGACAGTTAAGCTATTATTTAAAGATGGAGAATTGATTGAAATAGAGAATATGAAGGTTTGTGAATAATGAGTTTAAAATATGATACTGAAAACTTTACAGTATATTATAATGATTGTGATAAAAGATATTTAGCAAAAATGGTTAATGTTTTTGAAGATAAAAGACAAAATATTTTAGATTTCTTTAAATTAGAAAACGTTAAACCAGTTATAAAACTATATGATAATATTTCTGAATATAAAGAAAATATAATGGAATCTTTTAAGAAAAACTATGGTTATAGAGAATATCAAGACTGGATGATTGCTAATACCGAAGATGGTAATATTAATATGTTATCATTAGATTTAGTTAGACAAATAAATACCTTTGAAAATTATACGGAAGACGAATTTTGTTATAATACCATTCATGAATTTACTCATGTTTGTCAAACTAAAATTGGTTCTACTAATCCAGGTTGGTTTTATGAAACTTTAGCTACAAATCTTGGTAATCCAGAATGCCAACATGATATTAAAACACCATTTACATTAGAAGAGTTACAAACAAGTTTTGATAGTATAGATGGTTATGGAGCAGTATATTCTATTGGTAAATAATTATGATAATGATTTTATTTATGGTTTAGTAATGGATAAAGATGATACTAGATTAAATATAGTTACAGCATCAATTATAAATGATATAAATAGTAAGTTAATTAATGATAATCAACCAAATAAAAAACATGTATAGGCTTAAAAACTTATACTTATTTTTTCTTATCATATAATACATTATGAATATAATTGATTATGTTAGTAAGAATAATCTTACAATGAAAGACTCACC